>NZ_CP027806.1:3622319-3958283 GCF_003353065.1 Cyclonatronum proteinivorum
CGCCGAAGGCCTCATCAACAATCAGACGGATGGTGATGTTTTCGATTTCGATACGGGTGTATTCCGGGGTGCGGTTGTCTTCCATATCGGGGATGGCTTCCTGCAGCTGCCGGAAAATAAAGCCGGGCACGCGGGGAACACCCGGTACATCAAAGCGGGGGACGTCCTCTTCCTGCTGTGCCTCTTCCCGGGCCCGCTCCTGCTGCCGCAGTACGACAAGATAGCCCTCAATAAAGGTATCAACGACAAAACTTGAGGTGTTAAAGTAGCGCTCAAGTGCGCGGGAGATCAGCAGGTCATACTGCTGCTCGAGCATGGCAATTTCGAGCGGGCTGTCGACTTCAGCGAGGCGGAAGCCGTAGCTGAGTTCGGGGGTAAGCTGCGGCGCCTGCGGACGGACTTCCTGATCCTGACTGCGCACAACCTCAATTTGCCCCTGCTGCGCCTGCAGCGGGAGGGGTGTACCGAATAAAAGTAGGACTACAAACAGCAGTCCTGCCAAGCTTACAAAACGGGTTTTCAATTTAAACCGCAGGGCTTGCCCTCCGGCACGGGATAAAGTATTCATCGCACAAGGTGGTTTTTCGGATTGGAGGATTTTTCAAAAAAAGCAGCGCAAAAGCCCCGCCCCTTGCCCGCCTGACAAGTAGGCAGGCGTGCTAACGGTTCAGCTCTTCGAGAATGGCTTCCACATCGGGGATTTCGATATTGGGGTTGAGCCTGCGGGCACGCTGCCAGTACTGCATGGCCTGCTCCTGATCGCCGGTTTCAGACCGTTCGAGGGATTCGGTAACGACGCGCAGGGCCTGATCAAAATCGCCGCTGGTAAAGTGCTGCTGCGCAAAGGTAAACAGGCGCAGGGCTTCGCGGGCATCGCTGCGCAGCTGTCGCTCAAGCCGCGGCTGTTCGCCCAGCAGGGTCCGCACGGCTTCTATACGGGTACGGGCGTTTACCACAACTTCCTCGGCAAGCAGGCTTGGGATCACTTCTTCGGTTTCTACCGGGAATAATTCTATATTTAAGCCGTCAACGTAGTCGCCAAAAGTAGTGGGTTTGATTTCGAAGGAATAAACATCCCCGGGCGCCAGACCTAATAAATCCAGCTGCGCTGAACTCACCTCCAGAAGGTAGCGCCCGGGGGGTATATTCATCAGGAAGAAATCTCCTGAGTTAAAGGTGCGAATGGTTTCGCGGAAACTGTTGTCCTGCCCTATCACTTCTAAACGCACTCCGCCTACACCGCGAGAGCCTTCAGGCCGTACGAGGGAAACCATGCCCTCAATCGTACCGCTTTGGTAGAAGGGAATTTCAATACGCTTGTACTGATTGGGGTCGGCAATAAAGGAAAACTTATCCTGCGCAGGCACAAGGGTTGCGTTGGGAATCATGCGCTCGATAATTTCGAGGTTGTAGCGGGCGTAGCTTTGGAGCTGCGTGAGGCGCACGATCCCATCCCGGCCTACATCTCCCCGACCGCTGCCGCTCAGGCGAATGGCGTTATACGGCAGTATTTCATCACCTTCATCAAAAGTGCCGGAATTGTTTTTATCGATAAAAAGAATTACGCTTGCCGCGGCACGGCCGACCTGATTGCGGAAGGTAGGCTGTATGACGCCTGAACGCGAATCCAAGCCTAAGGAGCCGCGCACCGAATTTCGCATGCTGTAGCGCTCACGCTGATACGAATGCGAAGTAGTAACGGCAACTTTGTTGTCTAAACGGAAATTCAGGCTGAAGCGAAACACGGTGCGGCTACTGGCAAAAGCGTGCCCCATGGAAAGCTGCAGATTACCCTCGCCGAATATACGACGGCTGATTTGCACATCCATATCCCTGAATTCGCCTAAATCTATATCGTAGGTGCTGCTGATTCGGGCCGTAGTACCCGTCAGAATATCCATAAACTCAGGTAAACCCAGCCCGCGACGCACGCCATAACTCAGGCTTGTACGCAGGGTCTGATTGGTAAACTCAACGCCCTCATCCCCCCGGTCAAAAATGCGGGTACGATACTGTAGCTGGAAATTACTTGCAAACAGCCGGTAATTGGTATCCGCACCAAAATCATATTCCGAAAGCCCGTCGTTATAGGTAAGCGAACGAATCTGCAGACGAAGCGGCAGGGGCCGAACCGGCAGCCCGAGGCTCAGGCTGGATTCACTGCTTAGGTCACGGGTATTAAACACAGAAGCCCCGTCGTAGTACCGGTGCCGCGCATTCAGGCTAACATTATTGGGGTACACAACCGCAACGCTTCCCTCATAATACGCATCGGGTGCAAAATCGGCGTTGAGGAGATACTGAGAAAGTACGCGGGCTGAAAAGCCGCCATACACAAAAGGATCCGCATCTTCTACATAGTCAGTGCCGATGCGGGTTGTCAGCCATTTGGTGACCCCATAGGACAGGCGTCCCGAGCCCACAAAAAGACGATCCCGCCCGAGTAGTTCGGCACCCTGAATCTGATAGCCGCCATCTACGTGATAGGTCAGAACGCCCTGCGGCTGGAAACTGAACGGGGTCTGAATGCGAAGGGAACGACGCTCAATACGCCCGTCCGTAAAATAAAATACTTTTTCGAGCCGGGTCTGCCCGTAGTTGAGCGGGATGTCAAACTTATAGTAGCCCGTTGCATCAGCCGTTGTGAACTGTACGAGCTGATTGTTCATATAAAGTTCGACCGTTGCGTCGGCTTCGGTTGTGCCGTCCTGACGGATGGTCCCAAAGAAGTAGCGCGCTTCGATCGGCTCGTTGGTAATGGCAGCCCCGCGGATATTACGGGCGCGCAGGCCGCCACTGCGGACTTCTCCGGCATCAATTCGGCTCAGCAAGCTTGATTCCGGTCGCGCGTATTCCCAGCGGATGTTTGAAAAGCCGGTATTGATCTGCCCGTCACTTGAAAATCCATTGAGGCCTCCGCGAATGGCACCGCCAAGAAAAGCTGCACCGCCGTCAAAGTTGAAGTTTAAATTTTGTTGCTCAAAGTCTCCGGTTGAACTTATGGTATAATCTATGAATCCTACGTCAAAAAGCGGTCTGCGCTGCGGGTGTGTAAGGGGATAAAACTGACGCCCCTTCTGCATTTCTTCGATTCTTGCACGCGCACGCAGCCGCTGTTCAAATTCTACAACAGGCACCGTAAGCCGTGTTTCGAGGGATAGGGTTAAGCAAAAATATCGGGGGTAAAATGAAGCCCGAATACTTCCGAGAACAATTCCGGTGACAAAAAATAATCTGTCTCTGTTATCACAAAATGTTCAGGTCCATAGCTTTCAAACTGTGGACTTTGAGTACCGTCGAATGCAATCATATACCGGTCAAATACTATCTGATATGGGATATTCTGTTCGATGAAAAAACCCCGAATCATAAAATTCCCCCTGTCAATTTCCATGTTAATCATAAGTAAGCTAAACAGCTCGGCAACAGGAAGTAAAATACGATCGGAATCATAATCATATAGAATAGTCACAAACACGTGCCCTACAGCCTGATACCGGAAAGTAGCAAGTACTTCTTCGGTATCAGAAGCTGAGGACATAGCTGTAGTTGCCCTAATCTCCGTCGGCGTATGTAAGCATAACATACCTACACAGCACAGCATCAAGATACGGCTGATTGTATGTACCCGCATGAATTGTGGCACAACGGTAAATTTTACGGAATTGTAATTTCCTGCTCAAAGATGACAGGCTCAGCTCTGATAATATCCGACGGGTTAAGGTCAGCTCGATCTGTCAGGAATTCAAATCTCACAATGTATGAGCCTGCTTCTAATGGTTCATCCAAAGGAATCGCAAGTCTGTTTAATATTTCAAAAGCAACGCCAACAGTTCCACTACCGGATACAACCGTTTGCCCCGAGCCGTTAATCAAAGAAGCTCGGAGGGTACCTAAAAAGGGACTGTTTCCGGTTCTTCTTAATGATGAAAACAATTGAATGTCGCTTTCATTTATCTGATAGTTGAAATCTTCAACAACTATACCTGTCGTTACATTGCCTTTACGATAGTTGATTGAAAAGCCTTGGACGAATCGATAATTAATTCGCGTAACAAGCTCACCTTCCTGACGTTCTGCTTCAATTTCTTCAATAGTTCTGCCTGCTTCTTCAGAAGTTACCGTTAAACGGGCAAAATATGTCCCATCTTCTAAATCGGGTCCAGGAATAACCTGAATTCTGACTGTTCTTTGTTGTCCGCCTTCCAAGGTAAATCTTCTTGGGAAAATCCTGATTTTTTCTGAAAGATCGAATGCAGACGCATTGAAAGGATCGTCGTACGTAACAGTTCTGTTTCCAACAGAATCAGAGATTACATACCCAAACAAAGATTCAATTGATACTTCTTGAGGCGCATCACCTCTGTTGCTTACAAAAAATGATGTTGCGTTTTGCCTGTCACTAATAAAAATAGGAGTAGGTGCTACGCTTAGTTGTGCTTTAAGACTAACTGTTCCTAACCACAGCTGTCCAAAACGATTTGAGATTTGGGAAATACCGGCTCCTCCGGCTATTTAGGACAGATTATATCGATTTTAGCAAATCAATCCCCCCACTCAAATAAACTCATCTGTATGGGGGCTGTTTCAACAACGGTTTCTGGTGGTTTAAAAGGCTCGTTCAGCAGTTTTTGCAGATCAAACTTCACGAATAGGTTTACCCGAAGAAAGGCGACCATATTGGACAAACACCAGCCATAGGTTGCGATGGCCTTCATGTACTTCAAGATCAGGATCGTAATCATCGCTGTCCAAATCTGAATGAGCACGGCATTGGTCGTTGTGCCCAGAAATGACTTGATTTTGAGCAGCTGCTTGATGTCTTTGAAGAACTGTTCGATATCCCAACGGGCTCTGTACAGCTCACTGATGGTGTTTGCTGTCCAGGAAAACTGGTTGGTGATCAGTTCGATGGTTTGATCTTTTTCGGCGTCATAAGCCACCACCCGTCGTAATTTAGCAGGATAGTTCTTATAGCTTTCAGGCTTGCTCAGTTCGACATATTCATCGATCAGTATGTGCTGATGGCGGTTGTCTGGCAGAGGTTTTTCGGCGAGCCGCTTGAACTGGACAGATTTTTTAAGGCGTATCACAAAATAGCTGCCCTCGGTTTTCCATCGGTACAAGGTCGGAAAATCAACATAAGCGCGGTCGGCAACGACTACTGAATCCGCTGGCAACGACAATGTTTTGGCAACAGTGGAGTCGTGCGGCTTGCCATCGGTCATCTGTATTAAAACCGGCAGGCAACCGTCATAATCCAGCAGGGTATGTAGTTTTATGGCGCCCTTCTTTTTGCGGAATTTGGCCCAATCGTACAGACCCAGACATAAACTGATGGTCGTTGAATCCAACAGCAGGATCTTGCTTTTGATCCTGAAGCGGGTTTGTCGGAAACGCCCCATTGCAGCCAGTTTCTTCATCATCACAAAGTAGTAGTCTTTGAAAAGGCCCCACTCGCGATGCTTATTTTGATAGGAAAGCGAGGATTTACAAGGTGCTCTGTTGACACCTAAATGGTTAAGATTGCCACTGGAGGATTTTAACCCGTTACAAACATCTCGCAGGGAACTTAACTTGGAGAACTGGCAAAACAGCATAGTCACCAAATGAGTCCAGCTGGTAATACCCTTAACATGTTTGTCTGAACTGTATTTTTTAACCAGCTTTTTGAAGCTTGGTCGGTCCAGGGTCTGCATAATCTGCGCAAATAACGTTACATTGGCCATAGTCAGTGATTTTTTAGGTTGGGTAGGACCTCCTAAAATAACAAAGCCCCGGCTTCGGGGCTTTCACTGGCTACTTTTCAAACGTTTTGGACAGATGTGCATATATATATATATAGACCCATACGCTAAGTCACTGACCGATATTAAGTCAATGCTTAAATATTAAACTTACAAAGGGGCATTACTACGGTTTTCTGCTGCCTGAAATCAGCTTTTGTTACGAATCCAATGTTGTTTCACCTATTTTACGAAATTACACCAATTATTCAAACCTGCTTTGCGCTTTTATACTTTACGTGTAACCTAACGTTTTACCATATTTTTAACTACTTCTACTATTTTCCGAACATCCTAAAAAACAAAAGGCTATCTGCGCTAAAGCAACAGAAAGCCTTGACCCCTTATGTATTAAATGTTTATTTAAGTTCGGTTTTTGTTTCCCGAATTATTCAAGCAGCGCGTCAATACTTGCGGTAACATCCGTATGCATAGGGTTGGTCCTTGAGCCGAACCTACGGATGAGGTTGCCTTGCTGATCCAACAGAAATTTTTCAAAATTCCAGCGAATGTCCCCCTCTGTATCAGGATTAGGGCTGCTGGTTAACAGGGTAAATAAAGGATGCTGTTCTGCACCGCGCACGGAAATGCGGCTGAACATAGGGAAGGTTACCCCGAAATTGCGCTCACAAAAGGCTGCGATATCTTCATCGGCCTCAAACTCCTGTCCGCCAAAGTCGGCTGACGGAAAACCAAGAATGGTAAAGTCACGGTCAGCATAGGTTTCATACAACTGCTGAAGTTCCCTATATTGGGATGTAAAACCACACTTTGAAGCCGTGTTCACGATTAGCACAACGGAGCCTTTAAACTGGCTCAAGTCTTTTTCTTCCCCGCTGAGGGTGGTCATGGTGAAATCAAAAATGCCTTTTTCAGGATTTTGATCAGAGCCCGCAGACGGGATAACTGTTCCGGAAAGCATAAGAAGTAAGAGTAATGTTGTCATCATATTTCGGTTGGTTAACAGGTAGGCTTTGAAATTATACTGCTGTTCTTAACGTTCCGCACCATACCTTAGTCAGGCCCTTAAATTTCTTCCCTATCAAGCCTTTTTTAATTCATGAAATCACCTGCAGCCCTGTTTTGTACGCTTTTACTTGCCCTGCTTCTGGCTGACGACCTTCAGGCGCAAATGTTTTCTGTATCTGCCGGTACACAGCGGCAGCAGCTGCTACTCACTACCCCCAGCAGTGCCGGTACTTTTCTGGAGTTTGCCGATTTCTCCCTGTTTGGGAGCATTGCTGAGCATGCAAACATTCCTGACTACAGCTTCGACGGGGTACTTTACGGATTGTATGTCCGCACCCCCGGGTTGGTTTTTCAGCTTGCTGACCGCACTTCGCTCGGCCCGGAAGAGGATATCAGGGCTACGTTTGCCAGTCTGGGCCTGCTCGCACCAGCGACCATCCGTACCGGACGCACCTTCCGTATTGGTATTCCCTTTGGCCTGAGCACCGATTATACGCTGGTACGCACCCGGCAAACGGCCAACACAAGTGCCGAATTCGCCCAGAATTCGGTTTACATTTCGGCGGGGCTCGACTTTCTGTTTCAGCTCACGCAGCGGGTGCAGCTGCATGCGGTTTCGCAGCCGTCCATTGGTTTTACGGTGGGCTCGTACGGTGCGACCGGCGGCGCTTCCTACAAACTTACGCAGGATGTATTTTTCAATGTAACGCAGCTGGCCGGCATTTTTGGCCTGCAGGCGGGCTATACGGCCGCTTTCTACCGCTTCAGCAATTCCGATGCTGAATTCCGCTACGACTGGTCGTCGCACCGGCTTCGCTTAGCCCTTACCTTTTGAGATTTTAAAAAGCTGATATTTGATTCATGCGCTCCGAGAAACTTTTGATGGAACTTGAAGAACTGCTGCAACAGCTCGGCTATGTTGTGCGAAAAGAGCGGGGCAGTTTTAAAGGAGGATTTTGCCTGCTGGAAGGTGAGAAAATCATTATGCTGAACAAAAACCAGCCCCCCGACTATCTTGTTGGGGTCATTGCCCGTTTTCTGATCGATAACAGCCACGATATTGAGCTCGACAGCCTGTTCATCAAACCCGCAACCCGTAAACATCTGAACGAGAGGATTCGGGCTGCCCGGCAGATTTCCGAACAAAAAGCTTCCGGAAGGCCCAACCCGCTCAGCCCGGACTACGCATGAAACTTACTTTTTTAGGCACCGGCACTTCCATGGGCGTACCTGTAGCCGGCGGCTTCGGTCGTGAAACCCCAACCGGCGACTCCCGTGATGAGCGCTACCGCACATCGGCCTGGGTCAAAACACCTGAATGCTCTATCCTGATCGATACCGGTCCTGAGTTTCGGCTGCAAACCCTGCGCGCCGGCATACGCAACATTGATCTGCTGCTGCTCACCCATGAGCATACCGACCACATTGCCGGTCTCGATGACCTGAGGCCCTACAACTATGCGCGCCGTGCCCCCCTGCCGGCCTACACGACCCAAAGCTGCATCGACGCCCTGCACCGCCGCTTTCACTACATGTTTCCGCCGCACAAAACACCGGGCTCCGTTGATCTGGACCTTCACGTTCTTGATCAGCCCCTTACCTTTGGGGACTGCACCATCACCCCCCTGCCCGTAGATCATACCGTAATGGATGTGCTCGGCTTTCGGATCAATGACCTTTCCTACGTTACCGATGCGAAGATTATTCCGGAGTCAACCCGTGAGCGCATTCGCGGCTCCAAAGTCCTGGTCCTGAACGGGCTGCGCTGGGAACCCGATCACCCAACGCACATCACTATTCCCGAGGCAGTTGAAATCGCAACCGAGCTGGAAATCCCTATGACCTATCTGGTTCATATCTCTTCCTATGTGATACACAAAGAAGTGACCGCAAAGCTCCCGTCACACGTTCAGCTGGCCTACGATCAGCTGACCATTGAGGTCTGATTTTTGGGGGACGGCGGACGGCGGACCGCTGACCGCGGGGCAGGTTAATGACAGGAGTTCTTTGCTTTATCAGCTTTTTTTGGGTACCAGCTTTTTTTTGGTAAAGGCGTTGCGCCTGTTGGGAAGACTTTGAGCCCTTTACGCGCCGGCTTGCTGTGCTGCTGAAAAAAAGCAACGCCTTCATCTTTGACTTGGGAGCCCGGAAACTGTCACGAAAGACCGTGATGTTCTCTGCGTTTCCCCCAAAAATAAAAAAAGGCGGGCTACCGCGGCAGCGGCTGGAGTCAGGCTACCGGAGCCGTGTTTCCGGGAATACTTCTTCAAAGCCGTGCGGCGGGCGGTCGAGGGTCCAGGTTTCGAAGTAAAAGAGGCGTTCGCTTCGGGCGCGTTTCCCGTTTATGCTGAAGTAGCGCAGCCCGGGTGAGCCGGTGAGGGGCTGGTAGCGTTCGAAGAAGGCTTCGTATATGTTGGCCTTTGAAAACAGGTGCAGATCCAGGCCGTCGTGCGCCTGCTCGGTGAAGAGTACGAGGCAGCCAGCGTCGAGTACGGGCGTCATGTGCGCGATTTTTTCCCGCACACTGAGCGCAGGGGTAAAGAGGTCGGGGCTTATGTTGCTGCCTTCCCGGGCCCACTGTTCGGCCGCTTCCGTGCTGCATAAGACGAGGGTTTCGCCGGGTTTGGAGGGCTGCCAGGTCGCGCTGCTGTCTGCACCCGGCAGCATGCCGTTTTGCCCGATCCATAGCCGGGGAGCAATGGCTTTTAAGAAGCCGTCAAACAGGCGGTCGAAGGCCTGCAGTCGGGTGAATCCGAAGCGGGGCTCGCTGCCGTTTTCGAAGCATGTGCCCGTAAAGTAGAATTTGGAATAGACCGGTACGGGTTTGAGGAATTCTTCAAGGGTTGAGGCACGCTGCTGTTCCCGGCGCGGATCGGCTTCGCCGGAGAGCTGCTCAAGCCTGAGGTCATGTTCAAAGATGAGTTTAAAAATATCGGTATGCATGGCGGTAGGTCTGCGTTTTTTTATCGGCAGCAATCGCGGATGGCCCGCATGCTGGCTGCGCTTCGGGATTTATGAAGCATTAAATTGGTTCATGGTTTGCACCATTCCCTGCCGCACAAAGCACTGTACGCCTTCAGCGGCCTTTTCGAGACTCTCCTGAATAAGGGGCTCTTCGGCTGGTTCAAAGGGTGACAGGACGTAGTCCGCCTGCCGGCCGCGGGCGAAGGTGTTGCCAATGCCAAAGCGCAGCCGGGGAAAGCGCTGTGTTCCGGTTCGGGCGATGATATCGGCTATGCCGTTGTGTCCGCCGGCTGAGCCTTTGTCCCGGAACCGGATTTTTCCTGGGGGCAGGTTGAGGTCGTCGTAGCAAATCAGGCATTTGTCGAGGCTCGTTTTGTGTACCACCAGCGCTTTTGTGACGGCGCTTCCGCTGCGGTTCATAAAGGTCTCGGGTTTCAGCAATACGAGCGGCTTGCCCTTAAACCGGCCCGCTGCTTCGCGCCAGGGGCCTCTGCCGGGTTCGAAATCCAGTCCAAGCTCCTGCGCCAGAAGGTTGACGAGCGCGAAGCCGATATTATGACGCGTACCGTGATAATCCGGACCAATATTTCCCAATCCGATAATAATATGCATTTCCGGTGTACGGGTTATGTGCGGTTGTTCATCTGCAAGGGCGCATAGCAACACGCAAGGTGCTGCGGCAGCTTATAATTTATTTGTTATGCGCTGATTGCAGAAAGAATCAGCCCAAAAGCTGCGGGCTTTACGGGCTTTTGCCTGAACCTGCAAGCTACAGATGGATGGTCTTTAGTGAAGTGTACTGACTTAAATAAGCGCGTTTACGGTCCGAAACCGGGACGTAAGCGTACACGCCGCGTGTTTTCGGAAACGTTGCGCCTTTGCCGGGTCGCTGACGACCAGAAACAACAAGCGCCGCAACTCATGGAGTGCGGCGCCTGCCTAAAAACACTGCTTTTCAGCGGTAAAGAAAGGTTTTTAACGAACAGCAAGTGCCCGCAAACAGAAGCTTTGGTTTAGGCTTCAGCGGTTTCTGCTGCAGCTGCTTCTGCGCCTTCTGCACCTTCATCATCATCATCATCATCAAGTTCGGAGATGGCAATTCCGGTCGCGCCTTTTGGCGGACGGATTACCACAATGGTACGTTCGCCCGGGGTGAGGATTTCAAGGTTTTTGGACTTGATCCGGCGGACCTTAAGGGTGTTACCAATTTGCATTTTCCCGATGTTCACCACAAACTCAGCGGGGATGTTTTCGGGAAGACACTTGATCTGAAGATCGCGAAGCGGCTGATACAGACGTCCCCCTTCGGTTACGCCCGGAGGGTTGCCTTCGAGACGAATCGGCACTGTAATGGTGAGCGCCTTGTCAGGGGAGGTCGCGTAGAGGTCAACGTGAAGGGGACGGTCGGTAACGGGATGGAAGTCAACGTTCTGAATAATACATTTGCATTCCTTGCCATCGACTTTGATAAGAAGGAACTCCTTCTCAACGACGCTTACCATTTTATCAACGTCAACTTCGGGCAGCGCAACATTGATATTCTCTTTAACACCCGGGCCATAGATTACAGCGGGTACCAGTTTTTCATTGCGAAGCTTACTGCTCGGTTTGCTGCCGCTTTCCCGGGCGTTCACTTCTAATTCTACGACTTTAGGGTTTTTCATAATGTTTCCTTGTAAGTTAATTAATCATCAAACAGAGTACTGATCGAATCATCCGTGTAAATCCGGCGGATGGCGTCAGCGAAAATACCAGCTACACTCAGCACCTTTATTTTATCGGAATGACGCTGCAGCGGGATGGAATCAGAAACGAGGAGCTTATCAATGCAGGATTGTTCAATGCGCTGATAAGCTGGTCCTGAAAGAATCGGGTGTGTACCCGCAGCAACGACCGTTTTGGCCCCGCGGGCTTTGAGCGCGTCGGCGGCATTGGTGAGGGTTCCTGCGGTATCAATGAGGTCATCGACCATCAGAACGTTTTTTCCTTCTACTTCACCAATGACGTTCATGACTTCGGCGACGTTTTGCTGTGGCCGTCTTTTATCCACAAAAGCAAGTCCGGCACCGAGACGCTTCGAGTAGGAGCGCGCCATTTTGAGGCTGCCGACATCCGGCGCGACAACCACAAGGTCTTCAATCGGATTGCTTTTGAAGTAGTCCACAAATATGGAGCCTGCATACAGGTGATCAAGCGGGATATCAAAGAAACCCTGAATCTGCGGTGCGTGCAGATCCATTGTGAGCACCCGGTCAGCACCTGCCGATGCAATCAGATTGGCCATCAGCTTGGCTGCAATGGATACGCGCGGCTGATCTTTGCGATCCTGCCGTGCATAGCCAAAATACGGTATTACAGCGGTAACGCGGTGGGAGGACGCCCTTTTGGCTGCATCTATCATGAGAAGGAGCTCAATGATACTGTCTGCCGTAGGCGTAGATTGAATGATATAAGTATCAACCCCCCGGATGCTTTCCTTAAACTTTACGTACAGTTCGCCATCAGAGAAATTTTTGATGGTGACCTCTCCCAAGGTACTGCCGTACTCCTCTGCAATGGCGCGGGATAATGACAGATTACTGCGACCTGCGAATATAGCGAGCGGCTTATCCAAGGGTGATGCGGCTGAAGGTTATACGTAATAAAAAAGGATGCACATCTCGCATGAACATCCTTGAAAAAGAGTGTAGCCCGGGGAGGATTCGAACCCCCACTGACTGGACCAAAACCAGCTGTCCTGCCTTTAGACGACCGGGCTAACTTTATTTAATAGATTCCAAATTTAGGGAGAAATGGTATCTGTGTCAACAAAAAAAATATTTCATTTCAGGCACACCCTTAGGCAGATGAAAGACCGGCTGATTGCCCGATTGCGCAGTTTCCGCAGCGTTTAGGGGCACACCATTCGCGCTGCTGATGCACAATGCCCAAATGCGAAAGGGTGGCCTTCTGCGCAAAGCCGGCGGCCCTGAACGCCTCCGTAAACATGGCTTCGGGCTGATACTGATGCGAACGCCACAGCTCCAGGGCCTGCTGCTTCAGGCCTTCAGCCATCAGCTGTGTACCCAGAAGGTAAAAGGCAGGCAGCCAAACGATGAGCTCCAGTAAGTGTGTGCGCCTTCCCGCCGGCAAACCCCTGAACACCATTGCTGCGCAGACCGCGGGACCTTTGAGCATATCTGCACGGCCGAGCCGGTGCAGCCTTAGGGCAAGCGCCGCGAGCTGTGCAATGCGCTGTTCAGGCTTGTTGCCGGGCCGCGAGCCGCTCAGGTCCCAGTCGGTACGCTTCAGGCTGTCAGGTTCTGCCTGTTGCCCGTGCAAGCCGCTGCGCGCGAGAAGCCAGGCCGTGAGGTAGGCCTCGCTGGTTTCGGGCGGGAGGGTACAGGGAATGGTTTCCGCAAGCTTCACCATGGCTTCCCGGTTCCGGCTCAGGCCCAGTACAGAGGCGGAGGCCCTGAGCACCATTTTTTTCCAAGCAGCCTCGATAGTAAGGGCTGGATCCCACCATTGAATAAGGGCATTCGCGCGGTTTTCAAAGTAATCCTGCCGCGCCTTTTCCAGCTGCGCATGCACAACTTCTGGCCGGATATAGCGGATGGCCGTTTCACAGGGAAGGACTTCATCCTGCTGTAAACCTGCAAACTGCCCGGGCGTAATAGCCGGGAGAAGGGAACAGCGCAGGGGCTGAACCCCGCTTTGCAGGCGTACAGGTTTTGCAGCCGGATGCAGAAATACGTGCAGGATGACCCCGTTGTAGGCCGGATCGGTACTGTGCCCGTGCGCCTGCCATTGCTGTTCGTGCAGGTGAAGCTCTATATCGCCCCGGAGCAGGGTGCCGTCTGCAAAGCGAAGCGCACCCATCCGGAAATCAGGCCCGTCTCCGGCATTGTACGTTCCGGGGTCTTCTATCCGAAATGCCTGACCGCAGAGCGTGTGATGCCCCTGCCTGCCAAAGGCCAACGCTTTCCACAACTGCTGAAACCTGTATTCTTTCATAGGAAATGATTGGGGTATAGCACACAGCACGCTTCTATGCCGCAGGTTGAGCACAAATTATGCAAGGAACCGGCCATGCGCCTTCAAGCCTAGGTGCACTATCTTTTCATCCGGCTCTGCCGTGCAGATGTTTTGCTGACGCCGGCACCGCCTTGCCGCACTTAGCGGTTGCCCGGCAACAGGTCTTCTTCGGTGAGGCCAAGGTCTTCGGTAGCCTCATAAAGATCAGGGAAGTTTTTGGTTTTGAGACCTTTACCCGATTCCTTCACCTTGTTTTTCAGATCGCTTGTGCTGTCGCTGATCCAGCGGCGGTTGTCCGGGCCGGAGCGCGGACTTGACAGCCATGCAAAGAGGACACCGCCGGCAAACGCGCTTACGGCGGTTATGAGTAGCTGAGGCGTTGAAAATTTTGCCATTGTGGTTCTCCGTCGTTTTTTTGGTTGATTCAACTGAGCGTGCTGCCCTGATCCCGGGCCTGAAATGAACCCTTTCAAGAGGCACATGCACGCCATCGTCCCCGGTTCCGGGGCTAAAAGTGTTATTTTTACTGTTTAAAGATACGAAGTTTTCAGCGAACACATACGTAAAACTTAACGGTGTTAACCCGTATTATTCACAGTATCACATAAACTACACAGCTGCAATCTGTTTAGCTGGATATGCAGTATCAGGGCAATGGTGCTCCGCAGCTCACCCGGGAGGCCGGAGTACTTCCCCGTCACATCGGGTTACCGGTACTTGCGCCAGGGTTCTTCCTGCAGTTTGGCCACAATTTCACGTACATCCTGCGATTTTTCGATACGGCACACCATCAGCGCGTCATCCGTTTCTACCACGCCAATGCCGTCCAGGCCTACAAGGGAAATCAGCCTGCCGCTGCGGCTGTAGACGTAGCTGTCTTTGCAGCCGGTCATCAGTACTTCAGCCGCATCGGTCACATTGCCAGCCTCATCTTTGTCTTGCAGCTCGTAAATCGCCTGCCAGCTTCCGACATCATTCCAGCCAAATTCACCCGGCAGCACGTGTACGGTCGACGCTTTTTCCATAATCCCGTAATCCACCGAAACAGATGGCGCAGCCTGATAGAAGGCCTCTACATCGGGCACGGACATCCCCCCGGCCAGGGCTTCCTGCAGCGTGATGGCCAGACTGTGCAGCTCCGGCAGGTGCAGACGGAATTCATCAAGAATGACATCCGAGCGCCACACGAACATCCCGCTGTTCCACAAAAAGTCACCGGATTCCAGAAAAGAAACCGCGGTTTTCAGGTCCGGCTTTTCGGCAAACCGCTTCACTTCGTGCACCGGGTTGCCTTCCGCCATCTCGGATTTTTCCGCAACGGTCTGAATATATCCAAAACCCGTCTCCGGACGGTACGGGCGTATGCCGATGGTCACCAGGTTATGTCCGGCTTCTGCCTTGGCGAACGCTGACGCCAGAATGCCACAAAAGGTCGCCTCATCCCGGATGTAGTGATCAGAAGGCAGTACCGCCATGCTTGCGCCCGGTGTACGGGCCTCAATAATAGCCGCTGCGGCTGCGGCTACCGGCGCGGTGTTTCGCCCTACCGGCTCCCCAATGATATTTTCAGCCGGCACTTCAGGCAGCTGCTGCTGCACCAGCGCTGTATAGCTTTTATTGGTGATGATGAGCACCCGCTCGGGCGGTACCATGCTGCTTACTCGCGCAACGGTTTGCTGAAGCATGGTTTTTTCTCCTACAAGGCGCAAAAACTGTTTTGGTTTGGCGACCCGGCTTTTAGGCCAGAAACGGGTACCACTGCCCCCCGCCATTATCACTGCGTATCGCATAGTCAGATCGTTTAAAATTTGAAAGTTAGCCCGCATTGTTCGCCAGGGAAATTTCGCAGACCCTGAACCATACGCCAATTTAGGCATTCAGCGCACGAAGCTAAAGTAAGCTATGCCTTTTTAAGGTAAAAACTGAACACCGAGCCTTGTCCGTACACGCTTTGCGCCTGCAGGCTGCTGCCGTGCGACTCCAGTATGTGCTTCACGATCGATAAACCCAAACCGGTTCCCCCTTTGTCTCTTGACCGGGATTTATCCACCCGGAAAAAGCGCTCCGTCACCCGTTCGAGATGCTCCGGGGCAATCCCGATACCGGTGTCTTCCACCGATACCTTCACCTTTTTGGCATGGTCCGGCGAGCGCTGTACCCGCAGCGTGACCTTTCCTCCCGGACGGTTGTACTTGATCGCATTCTCCACCAGATTTACCATCACCTGCCGCAGCTGATTCCGGTCGCCCATCACCCGGCAGTCAGGCTCATCGGTCTGTACGGAGAACGCAAGCTGCTCCTCCGCCGCCCGGTACTGCAGCGTGTCCTGCACCTCCTGCACACAGTCCGCGATATAAAACGGCCTGATGTGCGATTTGAGCTCGCCGGTCTCCAGCTTGGCGATTTCCATCAGGTCGTTGGTGAGAATGGTGAGCCGGTTCACGTTTTTCATGGCTTTCTCCAGAAAAACGCGGTTTACGTTTTCATCTTCGAGTGCACCGTCCAGCAAGGTCTCTACAAAACCCTGAATGGCAAAAATGGGGGTTTTCAGCTCGTGCGAAATATCACCGATAAACTCTTTGCGGTAGTTTTCCAGCCGCATCAGCCGGTAAAATTCCTGTTCGATGGTCTCGGCAGCGGCGGCTACTTCCTGCAGCATCTGATCGATTTCGTCCGTGCCACTGCTCCGGACTTCCGGCAACTCATCAAAATGTTTTTCGGTGATGGCGCGCATCAGCCGGCGCAGGGCTTCGAAGCGGGCCGCCATCAGCCAGCGCATGCTCAGCCAGACCGTGCCAAATGCAACAGCGGCAGACAGCAGGGCAATGCCCGCCGATTCCGGTCCGCTCAGCCCGCTAATGCCCGCAAGCAGCACAAATACTGCAAACAGCACGGCCGCAAAGGTCAGCCCGCCCGCCTTTAGCCCGATCCCGGCCATATCAGCATCCGTCCGATTTTATGTTCATTGCCGGAAGCGGTATCCCACCCCTTTTACGGTTTCTATGTAGGCCTCCCCGATCTTCTCCCGGATTTTACGAATGTGCACATCAACGGTGCGGTCAATCACATAAATATTGTTGCCCCACACTTCATTAAGCAGGGTCTGCCGGTCAAGGACCTTGCCCTTCCGGCTTGCCAGGTAATACAGCAGCTCGAACTCTTTTTTGGGAAGCTGATGCTCCGTGTCACCAATGGTCACCACGTAGCGGTCGCGGTCGATGAGCAGCTCGTGCACACTCAGCACGGCATCGGGCTTGTCGGCATTGCGGTAGCGCCGCAGCACCGCCTTGATGCGGCTCTTTAGTTTACTCGTGCTGATCGGCTTGGGCAGGTAGTCATCAGCGCCCAGATCAAGTCCCTGCACCTCTATTTTCTCATCCATCTTGGCCGTAAGAAACACCACCGGAATGTGCCGGAGGTCCTGATTCTGCTTGATGACTCTGCAGACTTCTATCCCATTCATACCCGGCATCATGATATCCAGCAAAATCAGATCCGGACGGTTCTCGCCCGCCATCTTAATTCCTGTTTCACCCTTATCGGTCGTCAGCACATCGTAGCCTTCTTTGCGCAGACTATAGCTGATAAACTCCAGCAGGTCTTCTTCATCATCAACAACAAGTATGGTTTGTTTCGGCAAAACAGCGTGGTTTTAAAAAGGGTTATTTCATGACTATACCAATGTTAACCAAGTTCAGGCGAATCGCAAACCCTCCGGCTGTTAACAAATTATTATCCGTATGCGGCAGCCGTGTACGCTGGGTGTGTGAAGGGTGGGGAAGCGGAAGACATAGCATTATACATCTGCATTCAAGGCAGAATGCCATAAACTTCTTGCGACTATTACAGCCATTCAGCACCAATCCGCGCCCGTTGTGAAGCCGGAACACATTTCAGCTCAGCTGACGCAGGGCCGCTTTAATCAGCGCCTGAGCATCAGCCGTACTTCCCTCTTCTGTGCGGAGCACCGCCTGCAGGGCTTTTTCGGATACAGCACGGCGGTACCCGAGGGCCTCGAGGGCGGAAAGTGCCTCCGCTGCCGCTGTACCCGAGCCCCTTCCTTTCGTTCCGGTTTCAGCTGCCGTACTCAGGCCCTGAAGGTCCGTCATCTTGTCAGATAGTTCGAGGACAATGCGCTCCGCTGTTTTCCGGCCGATACCGGGCGCGGTGGAGAGGGCCCGCACATCCTGTGTTGTGATGCTGCGTACGAGCTGTTCCCCGTCGAGGGCAGAGAGCACGCCCAAAGCAACTTTCGGCCCGACGCCTTTCACCGTGATCAGCTTTTCAAAAAGCTGCTTTTCCACACTTCCGGCAAATCCAAAAAGCCGCTCATCCGCTTCCGTGCGGTGATGATAAATATCAAGCCGGATCTCATTTCCGGTTTCCGGCAGGGCCTCGAGGGTTTGGCTGCTCACCCCGGCGATATAGCCCACGCCCCCGGCTTCAACAATTACGTGGGCAGTGCCTTTTTCCGTAAGCAGGCCGCGCAGGTATGCAATCATGGTCTGGAAAGTTAGATGATGGGTTTGGGGGACAATTTTTAGCTTGAGCTTACAACACGCGGTCGGGATTGCCGCTCACGAAATCACCCCAGGCAGAATGTCCGCGCCCCTGCCGCTTCAGCGGATGCTCGTTGCCCGGCTGATCTTTACGCATGGCATGGCACCAGGCTACGGCCAGCGCGTCGGTGGCGTCAGCGGGCAGACTTTCGGCTTCTTCCCCCAGATTCAGCAATTTTGCCAGCATGTAGGCCACCTGCTCCTTGGCGGCGTTGCCGTTTCCGGTGATGGATTTCTTCACGGCCTTCGGATAGTATTCGGCGACCTTGAGGCCGCCCCCGGTCAGAGCCAGAATACAGGCCGCCTGCGCCCGTCCGAGCTTGAGCATCGCCAGCGGATCCTTGCCATAAACAGGCGTTTCAATTGCGCAAAAGTGCGGCTTATACTGTTTCACCAGCGCCTGCACTTCCTCAAACAAAAACTGAAGCCGCTTGGCATGGTCATCGAACTGCTCGGCGCGCAGAACGCCAATGGTCAGCGCTTCATAGCGCGTCCCCCTGCGGCTGAGTACTGCGTAGCCGGTTCGCCGCGAGCCGGGATCTATGCCGAGAAAAATTTCAGCTTCCATAGTTGATGCGCAAAAAAAAGGGTGCAGGGCGAAGGACACATCACCCTGCACCCCTATAAAATTATATCAGACTCAATCATGTAATGCGTCAGACGGGATGCCTGCCGGCCTCAGCTGTCCTCGCCGTTTTCGGCATCGCGGCGGGCATGCATTTCGAACAGATCGTTCATCAGCTCCTCGCTGATGCCGTTGGTCACAAAGCCGCCGTCGTGGAACAGGTTCTGCATGGTCACCTTGCGGGTCAGATCACTGAAGAGGGTCACGCAGTAGTCGGCGCAGTCGTCGGCGGTCGGGTTGCCGAGGGGCGACATCTTTTCTGCAAAGGTAAACATGCCGTCAAAACCCTTGATGCCCGAGCCCGCCGAAGTAATCGTCGGGGCCTGCGACACCGTGTTTACGCGGATGCCGCGCTTGCCGAGGCGGGAACCGTAGTTCCGAGCAATACTTTCGAGCAGCGCCTTAGCGTCGTTCATATCCGAATATTTCGAGAAAATACGCTGCGCTCCAATGTAGGAAAGCGCCACAACGCTCGCGCCGTCATTAAGAATCCCCGCCTTGTCGGCAAAGTGAATCACCTTGTGCAGGGAGATGGCCGAAATATCGAGCGACTGCTGAAACCAGTTGTAGTTCAGGTCATCGTAAGGCTTGCTCTTGCGGATATTGGGCGACATGCCAATGGCATGCAGGATAAAATCGATGCTGCCCAGCTCGGCTTTTACTTTCTCCATCATAGCCGCGACATCGTCTTCCTTCGAAACATCACAGGGGATAACCGCCGCGCCAGTCTCTTCGCTCAGCGCATTCAGCGCCCCCAGCCGCAGCGCTACGGGCGCATTCGACAATACAAAGGAAGCCCCTTCCCGTTTGCACGCCAGCGCAACGCGCCAGGCGATGCTGCGCTCGTCAAGTGCGCCAAAAATAATTCCCTTTTTGCCTTTGAGCAGGCCATAACCTTCCGTGTAGTTCATCTTCTGTAGTTTTGTTGTATAGGATGATGTGTTCCGTATCCGGCCCCGGCTTCCGTGCCGGATCAGCCTGTAAGCTGTTCAGGGCTTCGCCGGGCTTTGTTTAATAAGGCCCGACACCTCACCGGATAATCTCACAAATATCTGATTTAGTTGGCTTTAAAATATCATACCGGCCGGATCATTCCGCCTCCCGACCGTAGCGTTGTGAATATACACATTTAATTGACGAACCTTAAGCCGCATTCTGCATCGGCAAGTTGTCATCACAGGCTATGCTTTCGCTGCTTTTTTTCATCTGCGCCCATATGGAGGTATCCTATGAGGGACTGTTTTCAAGGGCAATACAAATGATCAACTACAGGCGCAAACGTCCGGCTGTGCCGCCGTAATTTTCCCGCCTCAATAAAACTGTTAAATTATGCTTTAGTTGAATACTTTTAATGAGTTCGGCGGGTTCAAATCCCATCCTTTATTGAAGATGCCCGCTTCCGCATTTCAAAAAATGAAAAGTCTGCTATGTACATCTTTCGCTTACCGCTGGTTTTACTCTTGATCCTCAGCCTCCTGAGTACCATACTCCTCAATCCTGACACCGCTGCCGCACAGGACTTTGAAGAGTTTCTCCGCGCGCAGGAAGAGGCCCTTACGCGTTTTGAAGCGGCTCAAACCGAAGGCGTTTTTGCACAAATTGAGGCTTGGGAAGCATTTCGGCAGGTCGAACAAGCGCGGTTCGAAGATTTTCGCGAAGCCATGACCGCCCGCTGGGGAAGCTTTCGCCAGCGCTCCCAAAAGCGCTGGGTTGAATACACCGACGAGGGCGACGCCCGCTGGGAAGTTGATTTTGAAGAAGGTGAAGTCGTGGTTGAGGTCGCACAAAGGCCGGGTGAAACCGACGAAGCGGCCCGGCAGCGGCTGCAGTCCGCACTGCGGGAGCTCGTCCGCAGCGGCGCTACGCAAACGGGCCTGCCCGGGGATGAAAGCCGCATATTAAGCGTACCGGTTCTGGAAGGACAGCTGCCACAGCTCACCGTCGAAAGCAGCGATGCAGCAATCGAAGCCCTTGCACAGGGCGCCGAACGCGTAACCGTAAGCCCAGCCGATCATACAGATGAGGACACCGAGGCCCGCCCCCAAGCTGATCCTGATCCTGAGCCGGAAACCGAACCGGAAGCGCAGCCTGAAGCCGAAGCACAACCGCTGCCTGAGCCGGCTGAGGGGGTGCTCAGACTCAACCTCACCCTTGCCCCTGATCACCTGCAGGTTCGTGCCGCGCGTATCCGCGAGGAGCTGCTTTATGCCGCCAACCGCTGGAACCATGATCCGGCCCTGCTGCTGGCCGTGGTTCATACCGAGTCGTACTTCAACCCTACCGCACGCTCGCATGCCAATGCCCTGGGACTCATGCAGATCGTGCCCAATACCGCCGGCCGCGACGTTTACCGGCACCTGAACGGTAGCGACGGCATCCCCGGTCCTGACCTTCTGTTTGATCCGGCAGCCAACATGATTTACGGCGCTGTTTACCTTGATTTACTGCGCAGCCGCTATATCCGCGGGGTGGAATCGGCTGCGGTACATGAATTTATGATCATCGCGGCCTACAACACCGGCGCAGGTAACGTTGCCCGCGCGTACACCGGCAGTACCAACATCAGCCGGGCAGCACAGCAGGCCAACCAAATGACCGCGGATGAAAACCTGCGTCACCTGCTCGATAACCTCCCCTATCAGGAAACCCGCGACTATCTCCCCAAAGTGCTGGAAAGGCGCGCCCAGTACCAGGCCTGGCTGAACGCCACTGAATAAGAAGATTCAGGCTGACGGCGGGCGACAACATACACCGCGCCATACACTTATCGGCGGGTTCAACAGGTTGACGGGAATTCTCTTACTTTCGTTATTGAGTTAGAAGGGAATAATCTGTATTTTTCGCAACTTTGCAATAATCTAAGCAAACCAGCAAAAAATACGCCCGTCATGTTTGATGATCTTTCGTCCAAATTACAGTCCACATTTAAAAGCCTCAGCGGTCAGTCCAAAATTACGGACCTGAACATAGCTGAAGCCGTACGCGAAATCCGCAGAGCGCTGCTCGATGCAGATGTCAACTACGAGGTGGCCCGTGAATTTACGAAAAAAGTGAAAGATCAGGCCCTGGAGCAGGACGTACTCACGAGCGTATCCCCCGGTCAGCTGTTCACCAAAATTGTGTATGATGAGCTTACGCAGGTGCTGGGCGGTCAGAAAGAGGAAATCCGCTTTGCTTCTACCCCGCCTTCTGTTATTCTGATTGCGGGACTGCAGGGTTCCGGTAAAACAACCTTTACCGGTAAGCTCGCCAAGTATCTCAAAAGCAAGGGGCGCAACCCCGTTCTCGCTGCCGCTGACGTCTATCGACCCGCCGCGATTGAGCAGCTCAAAACCCTGGCCGAGCAGATAAAAGTACCCGTTTATTCCATTGAGGAAAAAAACGCGGTTCGCACCGCCAAGGAAGCCCTTCAGTTTGCGCGCAGCAACGCTCATGATGTGCTGATTATCGATACCGCAGGCCGCCTTCACGTTGATGAAAAAATGATGGCGGAAGTTTCCGAAATCAAAAAAGCGGTACAGCCCAACGAAATTCTTTTTGTGGTGGATTCCATGACGGGTCAGGACGCCGTCAACACCGCGCGCGAATTTGACAAAACCATTGATTTTGACGGCGTTGTGCTCACCAAGCTTGACGGAGATACCCGCGGTGGTGCAGCCCTTTCCATCCGGAACGTCGTAGAGAAGCCCATCAAGTTTATCAGCATGGGCGAAAAAATGGACTCCCTCACCCCGTTTTATCCCGACCGGATGGCGCAGCGCATCCTCGGCATGGGTGACGTTATTTCGCTTGTAGAAAAAGCTCAGCAGGAATACGACGAGAAGGAAGCCAAGCAACTTCAGCAGCGCATTACCTCTGATAAATTTGATCTGGAGGATTTCCAGAAGCAGATTCATCAGATCAAGAAAATGGGTTCGCTTAAAGACCTTGCCGGCATGATACCCGGCGTAAGCCAAAAGCTGAAAGACACCGAAATTGAGGACAATGCGCTCGATCCCATTGAAGCCATCATCAGCTCTATGACGCCTGACGAACGCCGCAATCCGCAGCTGCTCAATGCAAGCCGGAAAAGACGAATTGCCGCAGGCTCGGGCACTTCCGTGCGGGCAGTTAACGATCTGCTCAAGCAGTTTGCTCAAATGAAGAAAATGATGAAGACAATGACGAAGATGAGCAAAATGGGCCGCGCGATGCAGGGCCTGAAAAACCTCACCGGGCGCCCCTGATTTATTCGTAACATCATGCCTGTTTCCGGGTCCGCCCAAGAACATGTTTCAACACACATAAAACGCAATACACGTATTAAGGAGAAATAATTTTGGTAAGAATCAGATTACAACGCCACGGGCGCAAAAGAGCGCCGTTTTACCATATCGTGGCAGCCGACAGCCGTAAAAAACGCGACGGTCGCGTTATTGAGCGCCTCGGACGCTACAATCCGGTAGCAACACCTGCAACAGTGGCTGTTGATACCGAGCGGGTGATGTACTGGATTAAAACAGGTGCACAGCCTTCAGAAACCGTTGAGCGTCTGCTCAGAAACGAAGGGATTTACTACCGCCTCCACCTTGAGCGCTGGAAAAAGTCTCCCGAAGAAATTGAAGCCGCTGTAAGCAGCTGGAAGGAGGAAAAAGCTGCAAAAGCCGGCTCTACCGTATCCAACAAAGAGGCCAAGAAAGCTGCCATCGCCGCTGAGGAAGAAGCTTTTCAGGCAGAGCAAAAGAAACGTGCGGAAGAAGAAGCTAAAAAAGCTGAAGAAGCGCGCATTGCCAAAGAAAAAGCCGATGCAGAAGCCAAGGCCGCTGCGGAAGCTGCAAAAGCCGAGGCTGAAGCCGCTCCGGACACCGCTGCTGAAGCTGATGCCCCTGCCGAAGAAACCGGCGACGCTCCCGCTGAAGAAACCAAAAGCGAATAACCGCTTACGGTTCTCACATCCTCCTTCTCTGAACGCTGGTATTTCATGTATCCGATTGGCTTCATAAAAAAGGCACACGGTATTAAAGGTGAAATCGTCCTGGTTCATGAGGAAGGCGCCCCGCCCGAAATGCACGGGCTGTTTTTTTTCAAAAGCAGCAGGGGTGATTATGAACCGGTTCGCATAGAAGCAATCCGCCCGAACGGCAGACCCGGCTCGGGCATGTTCTTTGTCTTATTTTCAGGTATTACAAACCGCTCTGAAGCTGAAACCCTGCAGGGGCTCGTGCTGTATTCCTCCACTGAACCGGAAGCCATTGCGCAGCCGGATGAAGAAGAGGTCTATATGCAGGAGCTGCACAGCTGCGAAGGCTATCAGATTGAAGACGCAGCTAACGGAATCAGCGGATACATCATAGATGTGATGGAAACGCCGGCGCATCCCGTGTTTGAAATTCAGCTGCCGTCAGCCCTCCTGCTCGTACCCGTAGTTGACGCCTACATCAGCACGATCGATCATGAGGAGCAGCAGGTTTCAGCACAAAACCTCGATGCCTTTTTTGACACCGAGGAGTCCTGAACACCTTACTTCAAACCTATGCTCAGAATTGACCTGCTTTCCGTTGTGCCCGACATGCTGCACAGTCCGCTGGATCACAGCATTATCCGAAATGCGCGTGACAAACAGCTTGCTGAAATCCATGTGCACAACATCCGGAAGTATTCCACGCATAAGCATCGCAAAGTGGACGACTACCCGTTTGGCGGCGGCGCAGGCATGGTACTGACCCCGCAGCCGGTCTTTGACTGCGTTGACGCGCTGAAAAGCGGCCGCACCTACGATGAAGTCATTTTTATGACGCCCGATGCTCCCGTTTTCACGCAAGATGACGCCAACCGCCTTTCGCTTTGCAGCAATCTCATGATTTTATGCGGGCACTACAAAGGCGTTGATCAGCGCATCCGGGACGAACTCATCACAAGAGAGTACAGCATAGGCGATTTCGTACTTTCAGGCGGTGAACTTCCGGCGCTTGTGGTAACCGACGCCATCGTCAGGCTCCTGCCCGGCGTACTCGGCGATGCGGAAAGCGCGCTCACGGATTCCTTCATGGACGACCTGCTCGACGCGCCGCACTACACCCGTCCGGCCTCTTACCGCGGACTTGAAATACCTGAAATCCTACGCTCCGGCGATCATAAGCGCATTCAGGCGTGGCGTCAGCAGCAGATGGAAGACAAGACAAAACAGCTCAGACCGGATCTTTATAAACAATTTCTGAATAATCAATAAAGCACAGTTCTAATCAGGCAAAAAATGGAAAAGCTCAAATTAATTGAACAAACTCAGGTGGGCGAAGTCGTTGACTTCAAGCCCGGCGACACGGTTAACATTCACTACCGTGTACGTGAAGGTGAAAAAGAGCGTATTCAGCAGTATGAAGGGGTTGTTATCAACATGCGCGGCTCTACTGCGAACAAAACCTTTACCGTACGTAAAATCTCCAACAACATTGGCGTAGAGCGTATTTTCCCGATGTACTCTCCCTTCATTTCCAAAATTGAAGTGAAGAAGCGCGGTAAAGTCCGTCGTGCAAAGCTTTTCTATCTGCGTGCCCTCCGCGGAAAAGCCGCCCGTATCAAAGAAAAAGCGCGCTTTACCCGCTAAATCACCGCGTTTACCTGCCGGCAAATCAGGCAGGTGCCCCGCGTTTTTATGTGTGATCGGCCATCCCCCAAAAGGGATGGCCTTTTCTTATATCGGGCAATCACAGGCTGCTTCCTCCTGAACCGGTCAGCCTGATCGTTCGGCTTAGCTGTTATGACATGTGCATTTACCCGGGGTGAGAAACGCTGTGCATATCATAGTTCTCCGGCAGATCTTATCTTCCAAACCTGCGTTACACGCCCGTATTTTTTGGTGCAGGCTTTATCGGGTCCGGCTTATGTGGCCTGTTTTTCCTTTAGCCAGCGGCTTGTGCGCGACAAACGCGAGAAATGTCTAAAACCGTAAATCAGGCACACCAGCGCAACAAGCCCCCAGAGTAATACCGCAGTGAGTGCAGCGCCCCGCTCAGTTTCAATGTATTCGAAGAGCCTGAAAATACTGTTCATCAGGAAAATGGTACTGACCAATACCGTGATCAGGAGCATGAGCCAGCTGCGTTTTTTGATCCGGTTGGCAGCGGCTGCGTGATTGCCTTCTTTAACGTTGTCATAATCCGCCGCGGTAATAAAGGGACGGGCGTAATAGAGCGCTTTTTTTGCTTCTTCAGTAAGCATGCTGTTAAAATAAAAAAGGCCGCGGTAAACGATGTGATACCGCTTTTCCGCGACCCGGATATGAAGGGTTCAGAAACAAAGCCGGGGCACCGGAACCAGGCTTCCGGAGCGTACCCCGCGCCTGTTTACTTAAATTTGATTTCGATTTTCTCGGTGGGATCCTGCATGGCATTCCGGATGGAAATCTGCTGCGCACTGCGGTTGGCAATTTCTTTGAATGAAATGGCAGCGGCACCTAAGTCATCCTGTGCGACGGCAGGTACGCCTTCATCCGCTCCTTCCCGAACCGTCTGCTCGAGCGGCACCTCTCCCAGGAAGGGCACGTCGAGCTTTTCAGCGAGATTACGGGCGCCATCCTTTCCAAAAATGTGGTATTTGCGGTCGGGCATGTCCGGCGGCGTGAAGTACGCCATGTTTTCGATAATACCCAGCACCGGCACGTTTACTTTCTGGAACATGGCAACCCCTTTGCGGGCATCATCCAGCGCAACATCCTGCGGGGTCGAAACAATGATGGCTCCGGTTAAGGGCACCGTCTGCACAATAGTGAGCTGAATATCACCCGTGCCCGGAGGCAGGTCCATCAGAAGGTAATCGAGCTCGCCCCAGTCGGCCTCACTCAGAAACTGTTTAACCGCGCTTGAAACCATCGGGCCGCGCCAGACGACCGCCTGATCCTGATCAACCAGCAACCCCATAGAGAGAAGCTTTACGCCAAACTTTTCCAGGGGGATCAGTTTACGACGGGTGTTGATGTTCGGACGCTCCCGCACGTTAAACATGGTCGGAATGCTCGGGCCGTAGATATCCGTATCTACAAGGCCGACTTTGGCGCCGGTCTGTGCCAGGGCAACCGCAAGGTTAACGGAAACGGTTGATTTACCTACACCGCCCTTGCCCGAAGCAACCGCGATGATATTTTTCACGCCTGAAAGCGTGTCAGTCTGGGTTTCCTCAATCTTTTTGTTCTGTTGTACCTTTGAGCTCATGTTAGGCACGACCTCCGCTTCTGCGTCAACAAGGTGCTTTACCGCGTTCACGCAGGCGCGCTGAATCTGTTCCTTCATGGGGCAGGCGGGGGTAGTGAGGTTGACCGTAAAGCTCACCTTTTTCCCCTCAATCTGAATATCTTCAACCATATTCAGGCTTACGATATCCTGATTCAGGTCGGGGTCGATAACATTACCAAGTGCTTCTAATACTTTTTCGCTCGTAATTGACATACAAATAAATTCCGGTTTTATCTTGTCTGATAGTATCTTGGCAAATTAACACTCTTATATGAAATATCGTTGAAAGATTTATGCATCAGCCTCCTGTAAAAACCGTTTCTGTGCTGGGCTGCGGCTGGTACGGACTTCCTCTCGCCTCGCGTCTCGTACGGGCCGGGTTTCAGGTAAACGGTTCAACAACTTCGGAAGAGAAGCGACCGCTGCTGCAGGCACAGCATGTTTCG
Organism: Cyclonatronum proteinivorum; assembly: GCF_003353065.1. Classification (GTDB taxonomy): domain Bacteria; phylum Bacteroidota; class Rhodothermia; order Balneolales; family Cyclonatronaceae; genus Cyclonatronum; species Cyclonatronum proteinivorum. The sequence goes on from NZ_CP027806.1 coordinate 3,649,893, forward strand.
GACTATGTGCTTGAGTTTACGCCAGGCCTTAAAAGTGCGCAAAGCCTGCATTCCTTCTTTGACGCGGATGTACTCGTACTTAACATCCCCCCGGGCCGCCGCAGGGAAAATCTGCGGTCTTGGTACCGCTTGCTTATAGATAACCTGATGCCGCACCTGCTTGCTTCGCCAATCAGTCAGGTTATTTTTATCAGCTCGACTTCCGTCTATCCGGATGTGAACGGGGTGGTGCAGGAGGAGGACGCCGGCGCGGGTTCTGTTTCCGAATCGGGACAGGCTATGCTTGAGGCTGAGGCGGCGCTGCTTGGCCGGAGTGAGTTCGGAACGACCGTGCTTCGCTTTTCAGGGCTGTATGGCAACGGCAGGCACCCTGCGAAGTATCTCGCGGGCAGGACCAGACTGAAAAAACCGGAAGCCCCTGTCAATCTCGTTCATCTCGAGGACTGTATTCGGGTTACGGAGCGGGTCATTCGCAGGCAGGTTAGCGGGGAAGTGTTCAGCGTGTGCTGTGATGAACATCCGAACCGGAAGACCTACTATACCGAAAGTGCGCGCCGAATGGGACTCGCGGTACCTGAGTTTGATCCGCCGCAGGAAACAGACAGCTGGAAACAGGTCAGTAGCCGGAAGCTGCGGGACAGCCTGGGCTATGCGTTCAGGTATAAATCGCCCTACGACGGCTACTGAGCTTTGCCGGTTTTTGGGTAAGGGAAAGCTGTGAGCGCTTTTACCCTGATGGGAAACGAACTACATGATCCAAATGATGAGGGCGTAGCGGCCGATTCGAAGGCTGAACACGAGAAGGATAAAAGGCAGTAAAGGGAGGCGGAACAGCCCGCCGACAATGGTGAGCGGGTCGCCGATGAGGGGTGCCCAGCTCAGGAACATGCTCCACATGCCGTATTTTTTGGCCCAGATCAGTGATATCCGCCCGTAGCGGCTTTCCCGCAGCTTTTTCCGGGCCGGATGGTAGAAGAGGCGACCGAGTCCGTAGTTGAACAGACAGGCAAGACAGTTGCCCAGCGACGCCCAGAACAGGATGGGTGCCGGATCCAGCCCCGCTAACATAGCTGCTACAACCGCTGCTTCCGAACTGAACGGCAGAATGGTAGCCGCTGCAAAGGCAGTCGCAAAAAGCCCGAGATAGGGCCAGGCTATACCTGCAAAAAGCGGGGTCAAATCAGTTCAGAGTGCAGAGTGAAGAGTTGTTGATTGTTGATTGTTGATGCCTAAATACGAGTGGTTGATGGTTTTGTGCTCTGTGCTCTTACTTCCGTCCTCTGTCTTCCGACTTTTGTCCTCCGTCCTGAGCCTCCCTCTTCCGTCTTCAGTCCTCTCAATTGGCGCTCATTCTCAGCCGGAGGCGGGTTCAGAGCTGCTGCGGCCGCTTACGATGCGGTAGCCGATCCAGATGGTGAGGCCGATTACGGCGCCGGTGACGAAGAACGGGATGAAGGGGGAGATGCCGAAGAGGAATCCGCCCCAGGTCGGGCCTATGGTGCGGCCGAGGCCTGAGAGGCCCTGCGCGGTGCCCATGACGGTGCCGACCTGTGCAGGATCGGCTTCTTTGGAGATGAGGCTGTTCATCGTAGGCAGGTTGAGGCTGTGCCCGACGGCCATCAGGCCCAGGAACAAGGTTAACATCCAGACTTCGGTGGAGAAGCCGATGAGAGCCATGCCGATGGCCATAAGAATGTTGCCGACCAGGAAGATTTTTTCTTCCGCAAATTTGCGGGTGAGCGGGCGGATGAGGCCGCCCTGAATGACAACGGCAATGATGCCGATGTAGAAAAACTGCAAGCTCACCTGCTGCGCGTCCATGCCGAGGATGGCTTCGCTGAAGAGCGGGAAGGCGCTGTAGAGGTTGGATTGCCCGAACGACAGGATAAAGGCAGCGAACACCAGCATGCCGAAAAAGGCGGTGCCTTTGGCTTTATTGTCGCTGAGGCGGTCCCAGAATGTTTTGGTGAATACGCCCCCGAATTTGAATTTGGGAAGGCTTTTGGCACGCTCTTTATCAACGGTTTCTTCGAGGCGGAAGAAGACCCAGAGGAAGCTGCAAAACGACAGGAAGGCTGCGAAGAAGCCGGGCAGGGCGTATTTGTTGGCTTCGAGCCAGGCCGCGAGATCAGCGTAGCCGAGGTTGGCGAAGAAGCCCGCAAAAGCGGGGTTGATGAGTCCGGCAGCGAGCACCGGTCCCAGCACAAATCCGATGCCGAATGCTGCGCCAATCAGGCCCATGCCGCGGGCGCGTTCTTCCGTTGTGGTGACATCGGCAATGTACGCCTGCGCGGTGGAAATACTGCCGCCCATGATACCGGCAAGGAGGCGGGAAAAGAGCAATACGCCCAGTGATCCCGCCAGCCCGAAGATGATGTAGGCGACCATCGAACCCAGGGTGCTGATTATCATGATGGGGCGCCGCCCGATGCGGTCGGACAGGCTGCCCCATATCGGAGAGAAAATCAGCTGTGCAAACGAAAAGATGCTGTACAACAGGCCGATGGTTATGGCTGTAGCACCGAACTCCGAGCCGTAAAACGGCAGAAGCGGCAGCACGATGCCAAAGCCGATAAGGTCAATCAATACAACAAAAAAGACCGTAAATAAGCGCCCCTTTTTCAAACTCAGCCTTTGTGTTGTGCCTGTTGAATCAGTTCTTCGACGGTTTCGTCGGCGGCGTTGACCGTGTGATCGAGCTGCACCTGCGTGATGGCGTTGGAGAGGAACAGGCTTTCAAAAGCCGAAGGCGGCAGGTAAACGCCGCGTTTGAGCATGCCGTGGAAGAATTTACCGAAGAATTCAACATCGGTTTTGGCGCAGCTTTCAAAGTCGGTGACCGGGCCTTCGCAGAAAAAGATGCCGAGCATGGAGCCGACGCGGTTGAAGCTGTGCGTGATTTCGTGATGCTTGAATACGCGGTGCAGCCATTCTTCCAGATGGGCGGTTTTGTGCTCGAGCTCTTCGTACACTGAAGGATTTTTATGAAGCTCGGAAAGCAAGGCAAGTCCCGCGCTCATGGCGAGGGGGTTACCGGATAGGGTTCCTGCCTGATACACCGGCCCGACAGGCGAAACGACATTCATGATTTCTTCCTTTCCGCCATAGGCCCCGACCGGGAGACCGGCGCCGATGATTTTCCCGAAAGTGACGAGATCGGCCTGTACGCCGTACAGCTGCTGTGCGCCGCCGGGAGCAACGCGGAATCCGCACATCACTTCATCAAAAATGAGGATCGCGCCTTCCGCGGTGCAAATATCGCGCAGGCCCTGCAGGAAGCCATCGGCAGGGGGCACACAGCCCATGTTGCCGGCAATGGGCTCAATGATGAGTGCGGCAACCTGCCCTTTGTTTTCGGCGAAGAGCCGCTTCACATCTTCAATGTCGTTGAAGTTGGCGGTGAGGGTGTCCTGCGCGGTGCCTTTGGTAACGCCGGGGCTGCTGGGCGTGCCGAAGGTCATGGCGCCGCTGCCGGCCTTAATCAGGAAGGAGTCGCCGTGCCCGTGATAGTTGCCTTCGAATTTGATGATTTTATCGCGCTCGGTGTAGCCGCGAGCGACGCGGATGGCGCTCATGCAGGCTTCGGTGCCGGAATTTACCATGCGGACTTTATCGAGGCCGGGCACCATCTGTTGAATCAACTCGGCCAGCTCAATTTCGAGCTCGGTTGGTGCGCCAAAGGAGGTTGAACGTGCGGCGGCGTCCTGTACGGCTTTCACGACCGGGGGCCAGGCATGCCCCAGGAGCATGGGTCCCCAGGAGCCGACGTAGTCGATGTAGCTGTTGCCGTCCGCGTCGTAAAGCACGGAACCTTCGGCCCGCTCAAAAAAAACGGGCGTTCCGCCCACTGCCTTAAAAGCCCGCACGGGACTGTTTACCCCGCCGGGAATGAATTGCTGTGCCCGTTTAAAAAGGACTTCACTTTTCTCGTACATATAAAAAAATTGAATTTCGTTTAGTGACTCAGAACAGCGCTTTAAATCTTAAACCCGATTGTTTCGCTGTAAATAACTTAAAATAGCGCAGACGCTTGAACAGGGTGTGAATCTTTCCAAAACAATTTGAACACGTCTTTATCTGCTGCATACCGCTGTTCACGAAAAATCAGGGGCTATGCATTTTTGCGCCAGTATTTTTTCAGCGTCAGGGTGTTGATATTTTCATGGGTATGATAGGAAATTTCATCCATCACGTTGTGCATGATGTTAAACCCAAAACCCCCTTCCGGCAGGGAATCAGGATCATTAATATCGATGGTAAGCTCTTTGGGTTCAATGCCGAGCATATTTGTGATGCCTTTGTCGGATATGCTGATGAGCACATAGTCAAGGGTGAAGGAAAGGTATATGGAGATATCGCCGTTTTTATCACTCTTATAGGCGTGCTCGGCTACGTTATTCAGCGCTTCCACAACTACAAGGCGGATGTTGCAGGAGTTGGGACTGCAAATGTTGTTAACCAGGCACAGCTGCTGTATCCGCTCAGATACGGCGAGTATGTTGCTGGTTGTGCTCTTGATATGGAAGTCCCATGATCTCACTGTCGTATCCGGTCAGCTTAGGTCGGTTTGTGAAAGGAATGCAGCCGCTTCACGTGCAAAATATGTGGCAATCAGATCGGCACCCGCGCGCCGGAATGCGAGTAAAGATTCCATCATGGCCTGCTCTTCATTGAGCCATCCGCTTTGTGCTGCGGCTTTGATCATGGCATATTCGCCTGAAACCTGATAGACGGAAACGGGCACGCTCACGCTTTCGCGAACGGCCCGCACCACATCGAGGTAGGGCATGCCCGGTTTCACCATTACAATATCTGCCCCTTCCTGCTCGTCGAGCTGTGCTTCGCGGACAGCTTCGCGGATATTCGCCGGATTCATCTGATAGGTTTTTTTATCGCCAAAGCCCGGGGCCGAATCGAGGGCGTCCCGGAATGGTCCGTAGAAACATGAGGCGTATTTGGCGCTGTAGGCCATGATGCCGGTATGGATGAAATCTTCGGCTTCCAGGGTTTTGCGAATGGCTGAGATGCGCCCGTCCATCATATCGGAGGGTGCAACCACATCCGCGCCGGCCTGCGCATGGCTGAGTGCCATTCTTGACAGGATTTCGACGGTTTCATCATTGATGATTTCTCCGCCTTCAACAACGCCGTCATGGCCGTAAACCGAGTAGGGATCGAGGGCGACATCCGTCATGACACACATTTCGGGCTGGATTTCTTTCACCAGCCGTATGCTGCGCTGCATGAGGCCTTCCGGATTTATGGCTTCTTTGCCCTGATTGTCTTTTAACTCTTCGGGCACTTTTACAAAAAGGAGTACTGATCGTATCCCAAGGGCGTAAAGCGATGTAATTTCTTCTTTTAAAAGATCGGTGCTAAACCGGTAGTATCCAGGCATGGAGGGAATGGGATCCCGGACTTCTTTGCCTTCAACCACAAAAAGCGGCGCGACAAACATGGCCGGATGCAGATGATGCTCGGTCGTCATCGCCCGCAGAGAGGCTGACTGCCGCATTCTTCTGCCCCTTACAGCCGGAAAGGCGCCGAGTGGATTTGGTAAAATTCTAATGCTCATAATTGTATCGTATTGGATTGTATGATAGCTTTTTTAGGCGCAGTTTCCAATTGCAAGTTTTACAATCCGGCCCCCTTCTGAGCCCAACAAACGGCTTCGAAATGCCCCATCCTGTACCATCACAAGTTGAGCCGAACGGCTACGTGATGATGGGATTTTGCCGTGTTTGTGTTAACAGACCGACAGCCAAAACAGCTGCGTTCCACATTGGTCCAGCATTTCCTGATTGTAGCCTGCGCAGGATTTTTCCGCTACCAGCCACACATTTCCCGGCTTCGCCTTGGGGGCCCGGAAATTTCGCGGTGAAAGCTGCAGGTTAAAGCGCCCAGTCCTGCGGGTTTTGGAGGATATGCACCAGGCGTTCTTCTTCGCTTCCGGGGCGGACTACGGGGCTGTAGTCCCAGCGTACGCGCGGGGGCAGGCTCATCAGAATACTTTCGATGCGCCCGTTGGTTTTGAGTCCGAAGAGGGTGCCGCGATCGTGCACAAGGTTGAACTCGACATAGCGGCCCCGACGCAGTTCCTGCCAGTATCGGTGCTCCGGCTCCCATGGCAGGGATTTGCGCCTTTCCGCAATCGGGATGTAGGCTTCGGTGAAGGCATTGCCGCAGTGCTGCGCGAGCCGAAACCAGCTTTCAAGGCCGTCGGTACTGTCCGCTTTGCGGCGGTAATCGTAGAAAATGCCCCCGATGCCGCGTGCTTCACCGCGGTGCGTGTTGTGGAAGTAGGTGTCGCACTGTTTTTTGAAAACCGGATACAGGGTAGGATCAACCTGATCGCAGGCGGCTTTATGGGTTTGATGGAAGTGACGGGCGTCTTCATCGAAAAGGTAGTAGGGCGTCAGGTCCGCGCCGCCGCCGAACCAGGCATCTTTGCGGGTACCATCCGGCGCGTCGTAGAGCTCGAACATGCGGTAGTTGGCGTGTACGGTTGGTACGAAGGGGTTTTCGGGATGAATGACCAGCGAGATGCCTGCCGCGAAAAACCAGCCTTCCGCGGTGCCGAACTGTTTTTGGATGAATTCGGGCAGTGCCCCGTGCACGACGGAGACGTTTACCCCGCCTTTTTCAAAAACAGCGCCGTTGGCGATCACGCGGGTTCTGCCACCGCCACCGCCATCCCGCTCCCAGAGGTCTTCCTGAAACCTGGCCTTTCCGTCCGTTTTTTCGAGGGCCGCACAGATGCGGTCCTGAAGGTCATAAATGTAGTCTGTAAACCGGTCTTTGAGTGCTTTTTGCAACAGTTTTTTGCTTTACGATGAGGATTGGAAACTTTAATGAGGGATGAAAATAAAACATCTGCGGATGAACTGCACGCAAGGCCGTTCACTGCGCTGCCGTGTGTCTATCGGATGATCAGTGAAACCGAAAGTGCCGGATACACTGCCTGTAGGGAAAAGTCGTAGCGGGCGGCGGCTGTCACATAAAAAGATTGCAGGGTTTCGACGGCTTCATGCGCTCGTGTGTTTTTTTGTGGGTGATGCTGATGCGGGTTCAGCGCGGATTTGTCCTGACTCCGGGCTGATACGGCTGTGCGGGTTAACGCTCAGGCTGACCGTTACGGCACGGATCCCAAAAAGCAAGGGATTCATCTTTGACTTGGGAGCCCTAATCTGTCACGAAAGACCGTGATGTTCACGGCGTTTCACCCAAAAAAAAGAAAAACAGGCATACGCAGGGCTTTCGCTTCAGGCTTACCAACTGTTAATATGCCGCTGCGTTGCTGCTGAAACCTGCCCTTTGGTCCGGGCGGTCTCAGGATTGGGGTTCCCAGCTTTTGACGGCTTCGAAGAAGGCGCGGGCGTGATCGACCGGCACGAAGGGCAGAATGCCGTGTCCGAGGTTGGCGATGTAGCGCTGCGCACCGAAACGGTCAATCATGCGGTGCACCTGCTTCGTGATGTCCGCGGGGGACGATAAGAGCCGGGCAGGATCGAAATTTCCTTGCAGCGTTATTTCGTTGCGGGTGAGCTGACGCGCGTACTCCGGGGTGATGCACCAGTCCACCCCCAGCGCGGCGGCTTTGGTGCGGTAAGCGACACCTTCAAGCGCGTACCAGCTGCCTTTGGGGTACAGAATCAACGGTACTTCGGTGATAGCGTCGGAAATCTGCTTCAGGTAGGGGAACGCTATTTCGTTGAAGTCTTCGGGGGAAAGCAATCCGCTCCAGGAGTCGAACACCTGTACGGCCTGTGCACCGGCAGCGATTTGTGCTTTCAGGTACCGGATAGTCGTTTCTGCAATTACCGAAAGAACGTGTTTTGCCGCTTCCGGATGCTGAAAATAGAAGGCTTTGGCTTTGGCAAAGTCTTTGGAGCCGCGGCCTTCAACGAGGTAGCAAAAGAGGGTCCACGGTGCGCCCGCAAAACCGATGAGCGCAGCTTCGCCGTTAAGGGCGTGACGCGTGAGGGTGAGGGCTTCCATTACGTAGTGCAGGCGGTCGTGTACATCGGGTACCGCGAGGGCAAGGGCCTGCTCAGGCGTGGTGACCGGGGTAGGGATGCGGGGACCTTCGCCGGGATTGAGCGTGACTTCTACGCCCATGGCTTGGAGTACCACGAGGATGTCGGAGAAAATGATGGCGGCGTCAGGGGCGAAGCGGCGGATGGGCTGCATGGTGATTTCGCAGGCAAGGTCAGGCGTTTCGACCCGCTCGAAGAAGGTGTACTTTGCGCGGAGTTCCATGTATTCCGGCAGGTAGCGCCCCGCCTGTCTCATCATCCAAACCGGCGGACGGCTTACTTCTTCGCCGCGCAGGGCTTTTAACAGCAAATCATTTTTGAGTTCAGGAAAAGGGTTGCTCATACGTTAACAGTGGTTTTAGGATGGATGACGGTTTTCGGATTTTTTGCGCGCTGACTGTCTTTGTGAGATGGCCTGATCAGCATGTTATAATGCAGACGGTTGTCATTGGTTAAAATAGTGATGAATGGCACGTATTATGTGTGCGGTTGAGGGTTCTGCTGCTTCAAGTACGGGATTGAAGCGGGCTTCGCGCAGGGCCTGAGCCGTTGTGCTGCCGATGGCAAAAGCGGGCAGTGCTGCGCCGGGGCTGCCCGGAAGCTGTTGCCAGGCCTGTACGGCACCCGGGCTGTAGAAGGCAAGGGCGTTCAGGTTTTCGGGGATGTTCGCGGGTCTGAGTGCCTGCGCCCGATAACAGCTTATGTGGTAATAGCGGATGCCAGCTGCCTGCAGGATTTCGCGGGCTTCGGGCCGGGGCTGTGCGGCGGCAAAGTGCCAGACGTTTTCACCCGGTTTGAGGCGGGTTGCCATGAGCCTGCCGGTTGCGGTGCCGTGCTGTGCGTCCGCGGCGGGCTGTTGGGCTTGGATGCCGGCTTCGGCGAGCCGCTGCGCCGTTCGGGCACCAACTGCAAAAATGAGCGGCGGGAGGCTGATGTGCCGCTGAACGGGAAGAAAGGCTTCAACGGCATTCCGGCTGGTAAATAAAAAAGCTGCGGGCTTGGGAAGACTGCTGCAACGGGCCCGGATTTCATCACCCGAAAAGAAGGACAGCGCGGTTAGCGGTTCTGTCTCAGCCTGTATGCCGAGGGCGGCTGCCTGCGTGATTTCTGCTTCACTGAGGGCGCGGGTGAACCAAACCCGAACGGGCAGCTGTGCCATTACTCGGGATCTTTGCGGATTTCCGCGAGAATATCCATTACGGTGTCGCGCTCCATCATGGCTTCGGCAGCGCGGTCGGCCATGCTCGCCGCATGCTCGACCGGCATGTTCATGGCGATTTCTTCACGACGGTGCCCGTCGAGGGAAGTCAGCACCGCTTTAAACTGCACCTGACCGCCGTACATTTCGGCAAAGGCACCGAGCGGGGCGGAACAACCGCCTTCGAGTACCTGCAGAAAGCGGCGCTCTACCCGCGTGCACAGCGCGGTCGTAGCATGATGAAGAAGACCAATTGCGCGGTTGAGGTCAGGGCGGTTGTCGCGGGCCATTACGGCTACGGCTCCCTGCGCCGGGGCGGGAATCATCCAGTCAAGGTAGGCGGAAATGTTGCCGTCGAGGCCTACCCGCTTGAGTCCGGCGGCGGCAAAAATAGCGCCGTCCCAGTTGTTTTCGTTGAGTTTGCGCAGGCGGGTGTGCACATTACCGCGGATGTCGGTGAGGCGGTGTTTGGGGTACTGCCCGAGCCACTGTCCGCCCCGCCGGTGACTGCTTGTGGCAATGGTGGCGGTGTACTCAGGATCCGTCAGGAAATCAGCGTCTTTGCGGGCAACGAGCACATCGCGGGGATCTTCACGTTCGAGAATCGCGATTACGGCCAGCCCTTCGGGGGTTTGGGTCGGGATGTCCTTAAAAGAGTGCACGGCGATATCGACTTCATCGCGGAGAAGGGCGTCGTCGAGGGCTTTGGTAAAAACGCCTTTGCCCCCGAGCAGGGGCAGCGGCGTATCCAACACCTGATCCCCTTCTGTTTTAATAAACACCAGCTCAGTTTTGAACCCGTGCTGTTTGAGTCCGGCAGCAACATGCTCGGCCTGCCAGGTGGCCAGAATGCTATCCCGCGTGCCAATGCGTATGGTCTTAAACCCCATTACTCAGACTTCGTCCCCGATTTTATACATATCGTGAATGATACGGGTAACTTCTTCGGTACGCCCCTGATTTTCTTTAAGATGCTCGATGGAGTGCGCTACAATTTTGTTGATGATGCGCTGCGTGAGATGTTCGACCTGCGTCATCGTTTCTTCATTCATCTTATGGCGGAACCGCTCAATTTCTTTACGCCTGATCTGATCGAACTTGGTGTTGATAGCCCGAATGGTCGGGACTACGCGCAGCTCTGACAGCCAGGTACACCATTGATCGAATTCTTCTTCGATGATGCGTTCTACATGCGGGATGTTGGCCTGACGTTCGCGGAAGGTTTCGTCGAGGGTATCACTGAGCATGTCCATGTTGATGAGGTGGACAAAAGGCATTTCCCCGACTTCATCAGCGATATTACGCGGCACGGATAAGTCGATCATCAGCTTTTCGCCGGCTTCGGGATCGCATAAATCCATGTGACCGTGATTAATTACGGCATGCGAAGCGCCGGTAGCTACAATGATGAGGTCAGCCCGGGCAATTTCGATATCGATGTTTTTGATCGGGGCTACATTTACCGGAAAGCGCATGCTTAGGCGCTCTGCACGGGTCATGTTCCGGTTGATGACTGTTACATCCGAAGCGCCCATTGCGATCAGGTTTTTGCAGGTCACCTTCCCGATTTTGCCTGCACCGACGAGCAACACTTTTTTGCCGGTCAGCTTTTTCATGCGGCGCTTGGCGAGCTGAACGGCTGCATAGGCCGTAGAAGCCGCGCCCATGCCGAGGCTGGTTTCGTTGCGGGTGCGCTTGTGCGTGCGGGTTACACTCTGCATGAGCCGGTGAATGACGGAATCAGCCAAACCGAGATCAGAAGACAGGCGGTAAGATTCTTTCACCTGCTTGATAATCTGCAGGTCGCCCAGAATCTGTGCTTCCAGCCCGACCGCTACCCGGTAAAAATGCCGGAGTGCGTGTTCGCCATGGCGGATAAAGCCATACTCCTTGAATTCGCCCATCGAGCCTTTGGAATGCTTGCAAAAGAGAATGGAAAGCAATTCCGCGTCCGAGGTTGTGGCAAAGATCTCGGTGCGGTTACAGGTTGAGACGATAATCATACCGCTGATACCCTGTACTTTCGCGTCTTCGAGTAAGGTTGACTGCTCTTCCCACGAGAGGCTGAACTTCTCCCTTACCCGCACATCTGCAAGGTGATGGTTAATTCCGATAAGTGTAAATTTTTCTAACAGTATGCTTTTATCCATAAACGATCTGAAGGTTAAGAAGCGACCATCTCTGCGGGTGCTTCTTGGGATACATCCTGTTTTTGGGAGGTATCCAATACATGCGACATAATTTTGAGTGTTTCATCGGCCAGGGCTTTGATGAAGAGGGGGTGATTATTCAGCCCCGGCATAACTTCAAGCCCTTCAATGTGAAGGCCTTCTTCTTCGATATCTTCGCGGAGCTCGATATTCAGCTCCATAGCTGTTTCAATATGATCGGTTACAAAAGCTACCGGTACCATCAGCAAGTGCTTGATACCGTAGCGAATGAGCCGGAATACAAGATCTTCGGTGTTGGGCTGCGTCCATTTCTGAGGACCAACCCTGCTTTGGAAGCCGACCCAGTACTGCTTGTCCCGGCCGCGAAGCTTCATCACTGCTTCTACGGTTTCATTAATCTGACGGGTGTAGGGGTCGCCGCTTTCCACTTCAATGAGCGGGGTTCCGTGTGCCGTAAAGACCAGGTGAACTTTATCGCGGTCTTCGGGCTTGAATCTTTCGAGCGCTTCGTTGATGCGGTCGTTCATGGCATGCAGGAAGTCGCTGTTCAGATGGTAATCTTTGACGATGTATTCCTGCCAGTCAACTTTCTTCTTCCAGGCTTTATGTTCTTTTTTCCAGTTCTCCCACTCGCGGAAACTGCTGCCTGAGGTCGTCCATGAAAACTGCGGGTAGAGCGGCAGGAGCACAACGTGATCCATACCATCTTCGCGAATTTCATTCATGACCTGATCTGTGAAGGGGAGCCAGTAGCGCATGGCCGTGTACACTTTAAAATTGTGCTCGGGCACGTGCTCTTTGAAATACTTCTCCAGGCTACGGCGCTGCAACTCTGTCAGTCCGTTGATGGGCGAACAACAGGTTGAGACCACTTTGTTCTGACGGTTGAAGCAATACTTACTGCCGGTGCACCCTTTTGTGCAGTAATTGATTTCCTGATAGTCTTCAACGATTTTTTTGGCCCGGATGGTCGAAATCAGCTTAGCCAGCTTATCTTGCCAAAATCCACCGCCCAATCGAATAATATCGGGATCACGGAAGAGGTTATAGAGAAAAATTTTGATGTTATCCTCTGAAGTCGGACCTCCAAGGTTCATGATGACTACGCCGATATTTTTCTTTGTTTCGCTCATTTATCCAGCTAAAAAATTTCAGTTTTGTGGTGTCAGATCAGGTGTTTTCAGGGGGTTTACCCTGTCTGACAAAAGTTCACTTTTTATGTGAAGTGGTAATGAAGATTGATCGGGGTCCGCCTAATAATCTTATATTCGGATAAGAATATACGATTAGAGCGTCCTACAGACAAGGCGCAGCCTGAAAATAGATTTATTCTACATTAGAGATGGCTTGGGATACGTGTCGAACCCGGAATAAAATGCTAAGATACGCTGCCGCAAAGGCCTCGCAGGAAAAGCACTGCTGTTTATTTTACGATTCGTAATGCAGGCGCTGCACTATTGCATAAAATCCGTACTTTTCTCAGGTTATACACGCGCTGTTCCGCGCAGTTTGATTCATTAGGCTGTTATGGGGAATCAGTTACTTTTACCATCCTGATCCGCTTTCTTACATCAGTTTTGTCAAGTCAGCTGCCGTGATTTAGTAGTAGGTCTTCGGCAGTATGCTGATATAGCGCCTTTTTTTTAAATCCCTTCGCCGCAAGGCGAGCCTATGCTTTCATGCACAGCCATTTCAGGGATGTCGGTATTCTGCCGTGAACATGCTATTATAGTGAACAGCAACTGAGCTGATCCCATTTTTACTACCCAATGCGAACAATCGGATTTTCTTTCTGCTTCTTAACTGTATCTTCGACAGGAATATATTTGTCATGACTAATTCCCAAACATATCGAAACAGCCTGCCCCCCGCGTTCAGCCTGCTGTTTTTCGCACTTAGCCTGTTCCTCATTTCCTGCGATGAACGCACCGCAGATGTGCAACAGGAGTTCGTTTCTCCGGTTTTCATGCAGGGCAGCGGATTCACACTCAATCCTGCTGAGCTCAATCCCCTGAATCCGGTACCGGTCAGCTTCAACAGTTTTGACCGCATAGAAACCGGGGAGCCGCCGGTGTTCCCGACAAAGACCAATATCTTCACCAGCGGCCGCCCCGACTGGATTCGCGCTGCAGCAAGCGGTGAAAATGGGGACGTCCTGACACTGGATTCAGAAACGGTTGCAGCTTCATTCACAACCCTTGCGGCGGGTGAGCCGGAAGTCGTTGTGGCACGTGATATGGCGAGCCGCGATCACAATCCAGCCAATATCAGTAGTTTTGGAAAACTGCAGGGGCTGCGGCAAAACAACGTTGGTACCCTCACGCAGGATCAGGCCGGCAACCTTTGGTTCGGCACCGCCGGGGGCCTCACCCGCTTCGACGGATCGGCATTTTCCCACTTTGATACCGATCAGGGCCTGCTCAACAACTTTGTGCGCTATCTTTTTATCGACAGCGGAGACAACCTGTGGATTGGCTCCGAAGGCGGTGTCAGCCGCTATGACGGGCTTAGCTTTACACACTACACCGTTCAGGATGGTCTCACCCATAATGCGGTCATCAGCATAGCCGAAGACCCAAGCGGTCGCAAGTGGTTCGGCACGCGCGGCGGCGGACTAAACATTCTGGACGGGGATACTTTCATCCACTACACAACGGAGCACGGGCTGCCTTCCAACGTTGTATGGAATCTGCTTCAGGGCAGCACAGGGGCGATGTGGGTTGCCCTGCGCGGCGGCGGACTTCTGCACTATGAAGACGGCACCTTCACCCGCTACAGCACCGATAACGGACTGCCGCACAACGCGGTGCTTTCTCTGTTTGAAGACAGTGGCAATCACCTTTGGGCAGGCACAGAGAACGGCGGGGTCACCCGGTTTGACGGGCAGTACTTCCATAACTACAGCACGGCACAGGGGCTTTCGAATGATGTTGTGATGTCCATCAGTGAAGACAGATCAGGCATCATGTGGTTCGGAACCCTGCAGGGGCTTACGCGCTACGACGGCAACACCTTCACGCACATTAATGAATCGCACGGGCTGAAAAGCGACGTCGTGTTCACCCTTCTCACCGACGACTCCGGCAACCTGTGGATGGGTTCGCGCAGCGGCGGGCTGAGCCGCTACAACGGCGACGCGTTTGCGCATTTCACCACGCAGGACGGGCTCAGTATGAATATCGTGGTCAGTTCCCTGCAGGACAGCCGCGGCAGACTCTGGTTTGGTACTGAAGGCGGGGGCATCAGCCGTTTCACCAGGGCGCAGGACGGAAATCAGGCTTTTTTTGAGCATATCGGTCTGCAACAGGGGTTGCGGTTTGATAACATCATGAGCCTGACCGAAGACCGCTTCGGCCGGATCTGGATCGGAACCGCAGGCGGGGGCACACATATTTACGACAACACCCGGCCCGACCGTGAGCCACAGATCCTGTTTGCAAGCGTACCCGAAGTCTCGCTGGGCTTTGTTTTTGATATGTATGAAGACCGCTCCGGCAACCTCTGGTTTGGGACTACCGGCGGAGCTGTGAAGTTCAGCCCGCGCGCCGGAAGCAACGGGCAGGCGGGCACCTTTACGCAGTTTGGGGTCGCTGAGGGTCTGAGTAGTGAAAATGTTTTCAGTATCACAGAAGACAGGCGGGGCAATATCTGGTTTGCCACAAGCGGCGGCCTGACCCGCTACGCGCCCGACCTTGAAGGTAGTAGCGGAAGCTTCACACATTTCACCATTGAGAGCGGACTTACCTCGAACCTGATCTGGCGGGTGTTTGAAGACAGCCGCGGTACGCTGTGGCTGGGAACGCAGAGCGGCATTACAGCCATGGTACCTGATTCACAGGCGACTGAAGGCAGCTATACCCTATATCAGATTACGGAACAAACCGGGCTGATTAACAATGATGTCAGAAATATTCTGGAAGACCGCAGCGGGAACCTCTGGTTTGGCAGTAGTTTTGGGTTGAGTTCCCTAACCCCCGAAAGAGCCAAAATGCTGCTCGAAGGTGTTGCGCAGGGCGGTTTACAGGCGGATAACGTTTTCTTCCGGAACCTCAGCTATGAAGATGGCTTTCTCGGCATCGGCAACTTCCGTAACACCATTCTGGAAGATTCGGACGGCCTGATCTGGATTGGTTCAGGAGACCGCCTAACCGTGCACCGGCCGGAGACCTTTGCTGGCGCGGAAAACCTGCCTGCTCCCAAAGTACAGCTGACCGGCATTGAGCTGTTTAATCAGCGGATTGACTGGATGAATCCCGCTCTACAGGACGGTCGCACGTTGGAGCTGGCCAACGGCATTGAGATACGAAATGTGCGCTTCAGCGGCCTTACCCCCTGGTACCCGCTCCCGCAACAGCTTAGCCTAGCCTTCAACAACAATTTCATGGGTTTTAACTATGCGGGGATCAGCATGCATCAGCCGCACCTGGTTCGTTTTCGCTACAAGCTGGAAGGCATGGACGCAAACTGGAACCCGGTGACATCCCGCACGACAGCACCCTACGGTAATGTGCCGCCCGGCCGTTACACCTTCCATGTAAAAGCCATGAACAGCGAAGGCGTGTGGAGTGAAGCCTTCACCTTCCCCTTTGAAATACGCCCGCCATGGTGGCAGACGGTATGGGCCTACTTGTTTTACGCCTTGTTTTTTGCCGGCACCCTCATCGCATTTGTGCAGTACGAGCGGCGGCGCCTCGTGGAAAAAGAACGGGAGCGCGCCCGTGAAAAAGAGCTCGAACAGGCACGCGAAATCGAGACCGCGTATAAAAACCTGAAAGCTACGCAGGAACAGCTCATTCAACAGGAAAAGCTGGCTTCTCTGGGTCAGCTTACAGCCGGTATTGCGCACGAAATAAAAAACCCGCTCAATTTCGTCAACAACTTTTCGGAGCTGAGCATAGAGCTTATCGAAGAAATTTACGAAGAACTTGAACAGCTGGAAGCAAGTGAAGCCCGTGAAGAAGTTGAAGCCATTCTCGGCGACATCAAATCAAACCTTGAAAAAATTCATCAGCACGGCAGCCGGGCCGATGGTATTGTGAAATCCATGCTGCTGCACAGCCGCGGCGGATCGGGTAAATCAGAGCCTGAAGACCTGAATGCCATCATCAAAGAATACATGAACCTGGCATTCCACGGCATGAAGGCGGGCAAGAACCCCATCAACATCGGACTTCATCAGGAGCTTGATCCCGAAACTGGTGAAGTACCGCTCATTACGGAAGATTTTTCGCGGGTGCTTATTAATATGTACAACAACGCCTTCGACGCCATGCGCGAAAAGCTGCAGGCAGACCCCGACAAGACATACAAGCCTCAGCTTACGGTGAGAAGCCGTAAATCAGATGGGTTTGCCCGTATCGAAATTGAAGACAACGGGCCGGGCATACCCGAAAGCCTCAAAAATAAAATTATGCAGCCCTTCTTTACGACCAAAAAAGGCACGCAGGGCACCGGCCTTGGCCTTTCCATCACCAATGATATTATCAAGGCACACGGGGGCGAGATTAGAATTGAAACCCCCGATGACGGAACCGGCACGCGCTTTGTCATTCTGATACCAGCACCCTAACCCAGCCCTGTCCGCAGACCATACGCAACTGACACTTAATCCATCATTTTTTTGTATTATGAAAATTCTCGTTGTTGATGATGAAAAAGACGTTGAAGTACTTTTCCGGCAGAAATTTCGCCGCGAGTTAAAGAAAGGACTGCTTGAACTTACGTTTGCTTTCTCGGGTGAGGAGGCCATGGAAAAACTCGCCGCGGAACAGGCCGCTGATACCGTTTACATTTTCAGTGATATCAATATGCCCGGCATGTCGGGCCTTGAGCTGCTGGAAAAAGTAGGGGCAGCATACCCGGATATAAAAGTTAGCATGATCTCGGCTTATGCAGACAGCGGGCATTACGATCAGGCCATAGCCGCCGGCGCGCAGCACTTTTTCTCAAAACCCATCGATTTCACATCCATCAAAAAGGAAATAGAAACGCAGCTCGGAACTTCGTAAAGGAACCGGGACTGCATACTCCGTAGTTTATGACCGACAGCTGTTCAAAAATTTTAGTTGTGGACGATGAACCCGATCTGCAGCTTTTAATGAAACAAAAATTCCGGAAGAAAATCCGCAATTCGGAATACGCTTTTTTCTTCGCAGAAGACGGCCTGCAGGCCCTTGATATTATTCGAGAAGAGCAAGAAATCCATCTTATTCTCAGTGATATCAACATGCCCAATATGGACGGGCTTACCTTTCTGAATGAAGTACAGAAATTAAACCGCCGGGAATTAAAAACCGTGATGGTTTCCGCTTACGGAGATATGGAAAACATCCGTACGGCCATGAACGGCGGGGCCTACGACTTTGTGACCAAACCCATCGACTTCAGGGATTTGGAAACGACGATTGAAAAAACCCTGAGCGAAATTGAACAGTATCTTAGTGCACTTGAAGCCCAAAAACAGCTGGAAGCCCTGAGCTATGATCTCGATATGGCTGCGCGCATACAGCAAAAGCTGCTGCGCAAAGACTTTCCGGTTTACACCGATGATACGCGCTTTGAGATTTATGCAAAGATGATTGCCGCGAAATATGTGGGTGGCGATTTTTACGGCTTCTTCAAATTCGACAAAGATCACCTTGTGTTTTACACAGGTGATGTTTCCGGGAAGGGTATGCCGGCTGCGATTTATATGGCCGTTTGTCAGACCATGCTCAAAGCCATCGGTTCACAGGTACTGAGCCCTGCCGAAGCACTCACCCAAGTGAACCGCATGCTGATTCCGGAAAGTGACATCAGCACTTTTGTGACCGTCTTTTACGGCGTGCTGAATGTTTCAACCGGCACTTTTGCCTACTGTAACGGCGGCCACAACCTGCCCTGTCTGCTGAAGGCAGACGGCAGCGTTTCTGAGCTTGAAGACGTTGGCGGACTGCTGCTCGGCAAGTTCGACGGCATGCCTTATCTCGAGCAAACCATACAGCTGCACCCCGGCGATCAGATCGTGACCTTCACCGATGGTGTAACCGAAGCCGAGAACCCTTCCGGGGAAATGTACGAAGAAGAACGGCTCATCAGCTTCCTTCAGAACAATGCCGGTTCAGGGACCGACACGCTCGTAAATGCACTCTTCAGCGAAGTACAGGGTTTTGCCGGCGAAGCGCCCCAATCGGATGATATTACCGTGCTCGCTGTGCGGTTCGGGCGGGATTAAGCCCTAGCCCGCATTATTCACCAAGAAATTTTCTTGCTGGCAAGGCGAAGCTGAAAACTCAGCGGAAGGGTACCTAAGTACCCTGAGCATGAGTTTTCAGCTTCAACGCAGCCAGAGGAGAAATTTCGCAGTCTTTACACCACTCTCAAATTTGAGCTACCGGTGTTTTTCGCTAAGCCAAATTTTAGCTTACACTTAACAAATAAATTCTGTTTAATTGTGAATAATGCGGTCTAGTGCAATCAGCCGCGTGACGAAATAGTCCGCGGATTCACCCCACCTTTCAGAAGCATATCAGCATTCCGGAAACCTGCCCGCAAAAAAGGGTACCAGGGCACTGAAGCCATCACCTGAAGGTCTTCGGTAAAAGTTGTTTGCTCATCGATAAAGCGCAGCACACGCTCGATCGGATTGTTGGCAAACAGGGCCTCAAAAACCGGCACAATTTGCCCGAGATCGCGGCTCAGAATATCCAGAAGCATGAGATCATATATGCGAAACCGTGCAGATGAATCGGCTTTACGCCGGGGCACCTCAGCGGCAGACAAGGCGTCAGCAATTTGACGGGCCTGCCGGTGTATGCGGGAAAACGCATAGCCGGTTGAAGCTTTCGGAATTCCCGAAGCCGTCCCGATCAGCTGAACCCGCGCGCCTTGTGTTGCCTGATGAATGCTGTCTGCCATCGGAATAACCCCCGTTTCGGATCGCGTGATGTGATAGCTGCCGGGTTCGATTCCGAAATACCGGGTGATATAATCCGCAATAGCGGTGTCATAGGCCGCCTCGGCAAGTACGGATGGCGAAAAAAGGGTGTATTCGATCAGGGCCTTGTTTTCTGAGAAAGGCAGCACGTAAACAAATGTAGCGCCGTCCTGTTGCGGCACGCGAAAATCCATCATTCGTGCCGTTAGGGGATCAAAGACTGCTTTCTTTGTTTCTATTTCTATACCCTTAAAATGCTGCAGTAACTTAAAACGGGCACGACTTAAATCCGGCTTGCCAAACGATTTAAAAAAACATGAAGCCGAAAAGGATTTCCCTCCTACATCAATTTTTACCCCCCGGGCGGTTTCCCCATATCCCTTAATGCTCCCCCTGATTACATCCACCGCCTCAAATTCACTAAGCTTTTTGCTCATGCGCGCAAAATAATCGCCGCCCTGCACGCAGTAGTACCCCATTTTTTCCAAAGGCGCTGTAAGGGCCGTATGTCCGGCGAAAATTTCAAGCTTGTGCCAGCTATGCCGTATCGGAACCGGTTCAGGCAGCCCGTCTTTTGACCAGAAACACCACGTTTTACTTTGAGCATTTTGCTCATCGTCAGGAGACTCAATCAGGGCGATTGTTTTATCCTGCAGGCCTGGGTGTGTTGCAATGTGCCAGCATAACGACAATCCGGACAACCCGGCGCCACCTATGATATAGTCGTAATGACGCTGGGAAAAAGACATTTGATCAATAAGTATTGTTCAGCTGTCGCGGATGGGGATTAGTGGGGCAGCATGGCAGCTAAAATTCTGCCGTCATGTTCAAAAATGCCCGCATACCAGACATCATCCCACTTCCAGGAGACGACGTCATGGCCATTAAATTTTTTGATGAAGACATCATTGTGCGCATGAATATTTCCAAACGCTTCATCCAAAGGGTTGAGACCGGGGTGCGTATCAAGGTTATGCAGTTCTGACGCAAATATAAAAATTGGATCACCCTCAACCGTATGGTACTTTAAAAGCGGTGTATGGAAGCCTTCAAAAAAATCAGTGTAAAAAACCCCGACAAGTTCTGCTGCGAATATTTCAGGAACTGTGATATTGCAGCCATAGGCATCGCGCAGATAGGTTTGTGCTTCTGATACAGAATTCGGCCTGCCTTCGGGCTGAACAAAGGCACCGGCATGGTTCGTGAAATGAAGGTAAGTCAGCTCTTCAAAGGAGTGTGCAGCTTCTGAAGACGTACCAAACGGACTGTATTGCTGAACAAGAAACAGAAAGGCGGACAGGATTAAAATGGCTGCGAGCGGCATCCAGTACTTGTTGGGCTTGGTTTCTGCCTGACTGTTTTCCCGCAGGTAAGCTTCCACTTCTGCCTGCTCAGCCTGAAGCTTTTCTCGGATGATTTGATGAAGGTGCTGTGGCGCAGGTTCTTTTTTATAGTGAAGCTGCACAGTCTGTTTGGTACGCTTCTCAATAGTTATGGCTTTTTCAATAGCCGGATCGCGTTCCGCAAGGTCTTTGAGCTTTTTCTTCTCATCTGCCGTCAGTTCGCCATCAGCAAAAGCCGTGATGAGTTCGCTCAGATTTTTTTTGTCCATCATAGTAGGTACTACAAATTTCTGGTGTGTTTAATATCAAACAGCTCCCAAACACCGCGAAATTTATGGGCGGAAGCTATCAGACCTATAACAGCTATGTTGTGCCTGCTGTTCCTCAAACTGCTTTTTTATTTTCGGATAGCAATATGCTATTTCCACACGCCTCAAACCTGCATATTAAACTGACTGCGTGCCATATAGTAAACCAATTCACAAATCGTGAATCTTCAGCATTAGAAAAGTCAGGATTTACCCTTTGCTTACCATTCGTTGGCAGGTATTTCCGGACGCTTTGTTAAGCAAGATCCTGACGATTGATTCCCCCTACACAGCCGGTCGTCCTAACCCGCATTATTCACCAAGAAATTTTCTTGCTGGCAAGGCGAAGCTGAAAACTCAGCGGAAGGGTACCTAAGTACCCTGAGCATGAGTTTTCAGATTCAACGCCGCCAGCGGGGAAATTTCGCAGTCTTTACACCACACTCTATTTTGGGCTACCGGTGTTTTTCGCTAAGCTTATTATAGTCATATATTTAATAAACACATCCTGTTGAATTGTGAATAATGCGGGCTAACATCGACCCGTGTATTTAAGCGCGCTAATGTACATTGGACGAAAAAAAGCCCGCCTGACCTGTATGGTTAAGCGGGCCTTAAATGCCGGTTTTCACTTCGTTGGTTTAAAACTCAGGCTTCTGATTTACTCAGTTCGTCTACTTCTTTGAGACGCGCTTCGAGCAAATCAAAAAGCTCCATCGCATAAAAATTGCCTTCCTTACGGGTCTCCAAATCTGCAACGATTTCGCGCAACCGCTGAATGAGCCGGTCGGATTCGAAATCTTCAGACATTTCAACATAGCGGCTCAGCAACTTGCGGTCCTTGCGAAACGCCTTTTCGAAGTGCCGGAAAGCCTGTTTTGTGTAGTCGGGAAGGGCGCTCATAATCAGGCCCATGTTAAACTCCGACACCACACTTCCGGACTCCAGAATGCGGGCTTTTTTGATGTCACGCAAAGCGGCCTCCGCATCTCCCTCAAAAAAGTAAGCGAGCCCTCTCGATGACAGCGCCTCGACCTGCTGCGGGTCTTCTTCCAAAATGCTCGTAAATGCCGCAATGGAATCGGCATACCGGCCCGCATCATAGAGTAATTTTGCTTTTTGAAGCTGCGCAAAGTCGTTTTCCGGATCATTTGCAATGGCTGCTTCGGCATCACTTAAGGCCTTATCCCATTCCTTAGCGTTGCGAAGAAGCATGGCGCGGACGAGATAGGCCTCGGCATAGGTGCTGTCAAGTTCAAGTGCTTTATTGATATCCTCAAGCGCAGACGCCGGATCCTGCAGGGTTACATGGGTTTCTGCCCGGAATTTATAGGCAGCTTCAAAATCCGGATTCAGCTCTACAGCAAATGTAAAGGCGTCAAGCGCCTCCTCGTAATTTTCATCCCGCTGCTCTGAAACACCCAAAATGAACCAGTCTTCGGCATCTTTATCATCATTGCTTTTGGCTATGATTTGCCGGCAAAGTGTCTTAAGGGCCTTTTGCTGCGATTTGTTGAGTTCCCTGTTATCAAGGAGCCAGGGCAGCAATGTTTCTTTCGTCATATTAAAATTTAGGGTTGTGTCGTGTGATGGTTATTTTTGCCCATGCCAGTTACGATTCGCCTGCAGCATAAGCAAAAGACGTTTTCTTACTGTATTTCATTTGGCCCCTAAGTTATCTTAACCCGCATTATTCCCCAAGAAAATTTCCGGTGCCAGACTAATACAGAAAAGAAAGCCGATCCGTAACGGCATGCACTCAAAATTGTGAGCTTCCATACCCGTGACCGCGGAACCTGACAGCACCAGGCTTATTCTCATCTGAACTTCAGTGCTGCAACTGTAGCGTAACACATACCCATTCGCAGCACATATTTACACCCGCTTTATAATGCGGATTGAATCCCGTACTCCTGTCCCCATCTATTTTAATATGAATAATCTCCCGGCAATCGCAGAAAAAGAAACAGGTACTCCCCTTCCGCGTTTTGGACTAAAAACAGCCGCCTGCTGTCTTGTGTTGCTTTTTTTGTACATCGCAGATCTTCGACCGGCCTCCGCGCAGGTGCTCAACATCGAAAGCCTGCGCATGGACGCGGATACCTCCAAAACCTGGGCCGGCAGCCTTACTTTTGGGTTTTCCGCCTCAAAGAACGACAGTGAAACTATTCAGCTCAGCAACGACGCCACCCTCGTTCATCTCGGCCAAACCCACTCCTACCTCCTGCTCAGTAGCCTGAATCTGATTTCCATTGATGATGAGCTCGTCAATAACGGGCACATCCACCTGCGCGGCACGCTCGGATACCGGCAGCGCTGGTCGCCGGAGCTGTTCACCCAGCTTCAGTACAGCCGGGACTGGGGACTCAAACGCCGGGCACTGCTTGGTGGCGGCATCAGGCACAACACCTTTCAAAAAGAACATTTTAGAGCCGGTATCACTACGGGACTGATGTTCGAGCATGAAGTCTGGCACCCCGAAGAAGCCCCGCGCGCTGAGTACAATCGCCTAAAAAGCACGACTTCACTGCTCACCCGCGGTAAGCTGACAGAAAGCACCAGCCTTTATATTGTGGGCTACTATCAGGCTGAACCGGAGCGTTTTCTCAGTCCGCGCCTGACAGCAAATGTAGAGCTTAGGTTTACAGTTAGCCGGTATGTCCGCTTCAATGCGCAGTTCAGCACCACCTACGACTACAACCCGGTCCCTGATGTCGAAAGCTGGATTTACAGTTTCCGCAACAGCTTTACCATTGTCTTTTAGCGCGCAAGCTGCCGGTTGTTTACGAAAGGATTGCTTCCGTCCTGTTGACCACGACCTTCACCCCGTCCGGTCTCTTACTTATTTAGCTTAAAAAGCATTATCTTGGTTAGTTATACGGGCAACTACAACCTCACATCGGTGGCTGCCTTCTTCATCAACATCTTTCCTGAGACCTCAGATACACCTACACAACCCTATGAAGTTCAAATTTATCTTCCTGCTACTCGTCATTCCTGCGCTCCTGCTGGCGTGCAGTCCGCCTGAAGTAGAGCGCCGCATTCCCAGCGAGTTTTTGGGCGGTGAAAAGTTCGTACCGGAAAATGCTTTCACAAACTGGCTGGATCTTGAAGAAGCCATCGAAAAAGCGCAGCAAGCCGATAAAAAAATCCTGATCGATGTGTACACCGACTGGTGCGGCTACTGCAGACGTATGGACGCAGAAACCTACACCAGAGACCGCGTTCAGACCGCCATCAATGATCACTTTTACGCTGTACGGATCAATGCCGAATCTTCTGAGCGGGTAAATTATCTGGGGCAGGTCATGAGCATGAGTGACTTTGCCATGAGTCTGGGCGTTACGGGCTTTCCAACAACAATCTTTCTCACGAATGAAGGCGAGCCGCTCGGCTTCCAGCCCGGATTTATTGATTTCAACACCTTTGAAAGGTTGCTGGTGTACGTAGGCACGGAAGCTTACGAGCAAAACATTTCTTTTGACGCCTTCACGCTTGACTAACCCCTGAATCATGAACCCATTTTCCCTCGAGCGTTTACTTAGGCTATCCGTTAAAAGCATGCTCCTTTTGGTGCTTTTAGCCGTATTTCCCTTTGAAAATACAACTGCTCAGTTTATTTCAAGCGGTGACAAACTCAACCTTGCGACGGCCCTCAATGTGGATCAGGTTGAACGCGGAGCTGAGTTCAAAGCGGTTGTTGAGCTCAACCTCGAGTATCCCTGGCACGTTAACGCGCATATCCCTACGCTGGAATGGCTGATCCCTACAGAGCTGCAGCTGCGCCGTTCAGATCACATTATTCTGACAGATATCCGGTATCCGCCACCGCTAACCATGACCTTCGGTTTTGCGGATGAGCCCCTTGATGTATACGAAGAAACCTCACCCATCTATCTGAGCCTGCGCACCTCTTCGTCAACGCCCCTGGGAGAATACATCCTCCGGGCAGACCTTACCGTGCAGGCCTGCGACGACATGCAGTGTCTGGCGCCGGCAACTGTTGAAGTGGAAATTCCCATCTCAATTGTGGAAGCCGGCAGCGGCATGACGCCTGTCAATGAAGCGCAGTTTCTGGCTTTCGACGACGCGCAAATCAGTAGCGGCACACAGGGCGATATTTCTGCACTTTTTGACGGCGGCCTGTGGCTGGCTTTTATCGGGATTTTCCTCATTGGTCTTGCCCTTAACCTGACCCCCTGTGTGTATCCGATGATTTCGGTAACCGTCTCGCTTTTCGGCGGGCAACAGGATTCAAACACACTGCGGGTATTTGGTAAAGCTGTTGTGTACGTTCTCGGTATCGCGACCATGTACTCGGTTTTGGGAGTCATTGCAGCGCTAAGCGGCGGCCTGTTTGGCAGC
This sequence comes from Cyclonatronum proteinivorum, assembly GCF_003353065.1. Classification (GTDB taxonomy): domain Bacteria; phylum Bacteroidota; class Rhodothermia; order Balneolales; family Cyclonatronaceae; genus Cyclonatronum; species Cyclonatronum proteinivorum. Next base: position 3,675,229 of record NZ_CP027806.1, read on the forward strand.
TGGCTTCAAAGTCCCTGGATGCTGGGCTTCATCGGTTTTCTGATGTTCGGGCTGGCCCTGAGCATGTTTGGGCTGTATGAAATTCAGATGCCCTACTGGCTTACCAGCAAGCTCGGCGGCAGCGGTAACACAACCGGACTGATCGGCCTGTTCATATCAGGCCTTGTCGTAGGAATTTTTGCTGCACCCTGCGTAGGTCCGCCCATCATCGCGCTGCTGGCCTATGTTGGTACCGTTGGAGACCCCGTATTTGGATTTTGGGTATTCTTCGTTTTGTCCCTCGGTCTTGGCTTACCCTATCTTATACTTGGTACTTTTTCCGGACTGATGCAGAAACTGCCGAAATCAGGCACCTGGATGATTTGGGTGAAGAAACTCTTTGGTATCGTGCTGATTGGCGTTGGCGGGTTCTATCTTGGTCTTGCACTTTTCCCGCAACTCGTTGAATGGGTGATAGTAGCCACGCTGCTCATTGGCGGAATCTACATCGGCTTCCTGGAGCGCAGCGGCAAAGGCAACACCGGTTTCCTTGCGACCAAATACGCTACCGGCCTTGTGTCGGTAGTTCTTGCTGCTATGTTCTACATGAACCTGCAGAAGGAAGGTATTATCTGGGAAACCTACTCTGAAGATAAGCTTGAAATTGCCCTCGAGCGCGGTCAGCCTGTTATGATCGATTTCTACGCTGACTGGTGTATACCCTGCCTCGAACTCGAGCGTATCACCTTCACCGATGAAACCGTAGTCAATGCCACACAGGATATGATGCGGCTTAAGGTGGACCTTACCAACTTCGATTCGCCGGAATCAGAAGCCCTGCGACAACAGTACAATATTGCCGGTGTGCCTACGATTGTGTTTATCGACGATCAGGGCAACGAAGTAACGCAGGCACGGGTCATCGGCTTCCTCCGGCCCAACGATTTTCTCGACAGGGTTGCGATGGCCATGCCTTCTGAACTCACCCTGCACGAGTAACATTAGTCAAAAAACATTTATCTTTAGGCAGCTCCTCTTTTGGGGGGCTGCCTTTTTTTTTGGAAACCGTGATTGCAACAATACTATTTTTTTGACCACTACCGCGGGTGATATTATTAACCCGCATTATTCACAATTAAACAGGATTTATTTGCTATAATGTGTGTTTGACTTTGGCTTAGTAAAATACACAGGTATCCCAAATTTGAGTTTGGTGTAAAGACTGCGCACCGAGCGTAGCGATTCCCGCGCAGCGAAATTTCCCCGCTGGCAAGAAAATTTCTTGGTGAATAATGCGGGTTAAGGCCAGATCAGGCACAAACCGCACAGAACTATTTGATAAGATGTTAGCTAATACTTTTAAGATTTTACCAGGACAGCCTCCCACCCCTCATTTTTATTCAACTTGCGCTTCTGAATACTGTTTAAGGGTTTTGTTCATCCTATTTTTGCTTCTAACCTTTCCGCTCAGCCTTTCCCCAGCCAAAGCCAATGCGCCGCAGGCAGAGCATTCTTCTGAAATTCGCCCGGCCCATGTCGTTGTGATTAGTATTGACGGTTTTCAGGCAGACATGCTTGAAACCTACGAAGGGCTGCTCCCCAACCTTACGGCTCTTGCTGCCAAAGGCGTTATGGCTGACGGCTTCATCCCCACAAACCCATCCCTGACCTGGCCCAATCATACCAGTATGGTTACGGGAACAGGTTCGCGTGATCACAGCGTCATCTTCAACGGCATGGTTGAGCGAACCGGGAGCGGACTTCCGCTTAGGTTTGAAGCAAACCTCCATCAGCACCAGCTTGTGGCTACCGGCACCATTTATGACGCGCTGTACGAAGCCGGTCTTAGAACCGCTGCCATAAACTGGCCCGCAACCGCCGGCAGCACCACCATTGCTGACAATATACCGGATGTTCCCGATCCGATTGGTGAAGCAACAGAAGACTTTTTGTGGGATTTATTTGATGATGAGCTGCTCGATGACTTCACCAGCTTTGCTCTGTGGCAGTATGATCACGCGGGACGCGATCAGTTTTGGACAAACGCGGCAGGATGGCTCATCCACAACCGTATGCCCGACCTGCTTCTGCTCCATCTGCTGCAGCTCGACTCCATGCTGCACCGAAACAGCACAGATTCAGATGAAGTGCTTGGAGCGCTGTCCAATACAGACGCCCTTATCGGTAAGATGGTTTCCGATTTAAAAGAAGCGGCGCTGTACTATCAGACAGCTCTTTTCATCGTATCTGATCACGGCATGGTAAATACCCCCCAAACCCTGCTGCCCAATCGTCTTTTACAGCAAAACGGCATGCTTGAAGTCTCCGAAGACGGGCAGGCCATTGGGGGTTCCGCTCAGGTACACGCTGTTGGTGGGTTTGGGATGGTATATTTTCAGGATCCGGAAAACGATGGTTTTATTGAAGAAGTAGCTGCCCTCTTTGCACAAACCTCAGGCATTGCCAGGGTTTTACGGCAGGATGAGTTTGAGCGCTACGGCTTGCCGAACCCCGGGACACATCCGCATGCGGGACAACTCGCCTTGTTCAGCGAATGCGGAACTTCGATGAACATCGCCCTGCGCACGCAGACACATCCGCACGATACCATTGTGCCGAGTATTGAAAATGATTTTGCACTTGCTCATCACGGTTTTTTTAATGAGTGTGCTTCCATGAGCGGGCTTTTTATAGGGTATGGTCCCGGATTACAAACGGAGACGACGGTTCCCGCCATTTCCATAAAAGACCTCGCACCAACCCTTGGCCTTTTGCTCGGCGTCCCGTTCGAAACACCCGGATCTTCCCCCCTGTATGAAGTGCTTCATCCCTCCCTGCGTCATGGGCAAGTACAGGAGAACCCGTGATTACCCGAATTTTTATGGTTAACCGTGAAAATTAGCCCTATATTTTAATGATCAACCGTAAAAATTAGAGATCGCACTCATGCACATCAAACGCAGGCTTTTTGAACCGGTTAAGGAAAAGCTCCTACATTCAGGTAAAATCGTATTACTGTATGGCCCGCGTCAGGCCGGCAAAACAACCTTAGGCAAGGAAATTGCAAAAGCAACCGGTCTCAGATACCTCTACATTAATGCCGATCAGTTAAGATATATTGATGTAATTTCAAGTCGTGATCTAAACAAGCTTCGCGATCTTACCTCGGGGTACGAACTGCTTTTCATTGATGAAGGACAACGGGTACCTGATATTGGACTGAATCTGAAAATCCTGCATGATGAACTGCCTCAATTAAAGGTGATGGTTACAGGATCTTCTTCATTCTTGCTATCGGGACGCGTGAACGAATCTCTGGCCGGAAGAAAAAAAGTTTTCACGCTTCTGCCCCTTTCCACAGGAGAACTCCTTCAGCACTACAACCCTTTTGAACTCAGCGAACAGCTCACTGACCGACTTATTTTTGGTTCTTATCCTGAAATCCTGAATCTCCGTTCGACAGCGGATAAACTGGAGTATCTTCGGGATGTATCCACTTCATACATTTTCAAAGATATTCTTGAACTTGAAAACATCCGTTACCCATACAAAATCAATGACCTGCTAAAGCTGCTTGCATGGCAGACCGGTGCTGAAGTATCGATTCACGAACTGTGTCAAAAACTATCCCTGAACCGGGAAACGGTGGAGCGCTACCTTAACCTGCTTGAACAATCCTTTATCATTTTCAAACTGCGTGCCTTCAGCCGTAATCCCAGAAAAGAAATCAGTAAATCCGTCAAATATTATTTCTATGACACCGGTATCCGAAATGTTCTGATTGATAACATGAACCCACCGGATCAGAGAAATGATATCGGTGGGTTATGGGAAAACTATTTGATTGCTGAACGAAAAAAATATCTCCTTTTTGAAGGCATTCATGCATCCCAATGGTTTTGGCGCACCTATAGCGGGACTGAAATAGACTATATTGAAGAAAGGGATGGAAAACTCTTCGCCTATGAAATTAAGTACCGGCAAAAAAAAGCTTCAGCACCGCCCAGCTGGAAGGAAAACTATGGCCATCACTTTGAGTCCGTTAACAGCGCCAACTACACCGGTTTTCTAAACCCGAAAAAAGACCCGGACCAATAAGCACCGTTTGACCCGTAGCGCCGAATCAATCCGGCTTGAGTGCCCGGGACCATTCCATCATTACCCGATAGGCTTCATTTCGTACGGATTCGCGGGAGAGAATGAGATCATGCATGCCATTTTCAATTTCGGCCAGCTGCAGATCCGGTGTTTGCAGGTTCCGGGCACCGGCTTTGATGTGCGCAACATTCAGCACGGCATCCCCGGTAAAGAGAATCTCATTCATTTCGTTTTCCGGCACCGTTTTATCGGAATGCATAACCAGAACCGGTACGTCAAGACGGAGTCCGCGGCCTACGCGTTTATGGCCCAGCCGGATGGCACGTATCCATCCGTAGTTGATACGCACACCCGAACCTTTCCAGGCGGTATCGAAATCCCATTCGCCTTCTTCTCCCGCATAAATACTTGCCCCGTAAAAGCCCGGTGCCCCCTCAGGCGTCAGCTTATCCGGGTTTGATTTTCCGCGCCATGAAATAAAGGGAATGACGACACGGCGCATGAAAAAGCCGGCATTGAAATCGTAAAAAGGACTGTTAAGCAACAGCGCTTCGAACATGCCCTCCCCGTAGCGGTCGGCAGCATAAAGGGTTGTGGTGAGTCCGCCGGTTGAATGACCTTTGAGAATAATATGGCCGGCACCGGCTCCACGTATGTAATCCAATGCCTTGTCGAGATCTGCGTAGTACTCAGCCAAATCGCGCACATTGGTTATTTTCTGATGAGATCGCCACGAGCGGCCATATTTCCGGAGATCAACCGCATAAAAATCAATCCCCTCCGCATTAAAGCGCCCGGCCATTTCTGTCTGAAAGAAATAGTCGTTGAATCCGTGCACATAGAGCACTGCGCGCGCGGCAGCTTCCTCCGGATTAACCAAACTGCGAACAAGGGTTATGAACACCTCCCCCTCATAATCGGGATCCATTTCAAAAGTACGCTGCTCGAAAGGTGCGCCAAGCACATCGGTTACCCAGCCGTCTTCCGGAGAAGCCGCCTGAACCGCGGAATGTGTTATAATTACAGACAGGCCTGCAGTGATAAACATCAGCTTCAGAATCCGGCTATTCATTGGTGAGAACAATTGTTTTTTAAGGAATTCAGGAAAACCATGCACCGCATTGCAGCATTAAAGTTGCGCATTTTGCGGCTTAAAAATCAGGCGTTTCAGGATCAGCATAAAATACGGCAACCACTGCGCTCTCGCGGTCTGAAAACTGAAGCATGCCTTCAATCATAACAGCATGGGTTGTTTGCTCGAGCGCTTCCATGTAGCGGTCTTCAACTTCCATATCAGGGCAGAACATTTTGGTTGAAGCCATCTGCGTAAAACTAAGTCTGCCGGCTTCCTCAAGGGTGAAGCCACCGGTGAACTGATTGCAGCCCGCAAAGCCGTAAACGCGTTCCTCTGCACCGTCAAAGGTAATACCCGGCTGCCGCGCCCCTTCCATCGTGAGCGTAAACTCTTCGCCGTGCAGGTTTACAAGCACCCAGTTTGATTCACTTAAGGTTTGAGTCGTGATGGATTCAGGCACTGCCTGCTGCATACTTTCGGCGTCGGTGCTTTGTGTTTCATGACTCTCACAGGCAGCCAGAAACAATAAGGCTGCTGTGCACAGCAAAACAAAAATTTGGATCGGTTTCATACTCAATTGCCCTCCGATTCGGATTGCTTACGCAGAATATACAGATCAGCAAGATCGCCGGTCACGCGCTGACCATCCATATCCAGCTGAATCACCGCATTTTCGGCCACAAAAAACTGCGCAGGTCTGTTTTCCACGCCTGCAAGCGTTACGGTATTTCCGGCCTCATTCCAAAAGAAATCGCCCTCCGTAGTTTGCGGTTCATCATCCTTGCCGAGATATTGTATGGTCAGGACGAAGCTTTCATCACGCGTGAGCTCAAGCGTAGTGTCAATACCCTCACAATCGGCACAGGGCGTGACACCATGATAGGTTCCGAACCAATCCAGTGAAACGCGGGCATAGCTTGAAGGTGAAGGATTTGTTTGCTGCTGCGTCAGCAATTCGGAATCTGTTTCAGGAGTGTCGGCTGATCCACAGCCCGAAGCTATAACCAGCACAAAAACGGAGATAAAGCTGATGATAAATCTGTTCATGATCTAAATGTAGTTTAGGGTTCACAAGTCTGAAGCACCAAAAAGCGTTTGCTTCACGCTTTTCGAATATAAGGTGAATCAAAGAGAACCCTGCAACGGAACTTACCCCGCATTATTCAGCCTGAAAGCTGATAAGGCGATTCGAGATCAGAAAAAGATGCGTAAGCACAACGACGCGGACTAAAACTGCCTTAAACCGTGAAAATACAAGCGGACCAGGAAAAGTCGGGACGTCTCCCCTTCGGCAGCTTAATGGTCTGGATGAACGCAAGATTAAACCAGCTCCAGTGCCTGCTTCAGGTCCCAGATAATATCTTCATGGTGCTCAACGCCCACCGAGATACGTACGAGACTTTCGGTAATGCCAAACTCGCGACGGTGCTCGGGGTCAACGCCGGCATGTGTCATTGTAGCCGGGTGCTCAACCAGTGATTCCGTACTGCCCAGGCTCACGGCGAGCTTCATGAGCCGGAGCCCGTTCAGAAAGCGAAATGCTTCCTTCTCGCCCCCGTCGATTTCAAACGACATCATCGCACCCGGTGCGCTGTACTGCCGCTGATAAATTTTCCAGGCCGGTGAGCTTTCGGGTATAAGTCCCAGGTAGTACACAGATTTAATTTTGGGATGTGTACTGAGATAACGCGCAACTTCCTGTGCGCTGCGGCACTGCTGCTCCATTCTGATTTTGAGCGTTTCCAGGCTGCGCATAAGAAGCCATCCCGTATGCGGGGAAGCCATATTGCCAAGGAAGGTCCGCAGGGTTTTGACCCGTTTGATGACTTCTGCACTGCCCGTACACGCACCCGCAATCAGATCGCTGTGCCCGCCAAGATATTTGGTAGCCGAGTACAGCACCATATCTGCACCGTGCTGCAGCGGGTGCTGCCAAAGCGGTCCCATGTAGGTATTATCAACCGCCATATACACATGCTTATCAGTTGTGCCGTAATGATCTGCAATTTCGCGGCACATTTGGAGATCAATGATGGTATTGGTCGGATTGGCCGGTGTTTCCACATAAATCATGGCAAGACGATCGGCTTTACCGGTCGCTTCGAGCTTATCAATGATTTCATCTTTCTTCATTCCGGCCTTAAAGCACACGGACTCCACCCCGATTTTCTTCAAAAAGTAGTGGATGAAATGATCGGTACCGCCATAAACCGGTGCGCTGTGTAAGAGCACATCGCCGGGACTCAGAAATTCTAAAAGCACGGTGGTGATCGCACTCATCCCGCTTTCGAAAACCGCGCAATCATCCGCCTGCTCCCAAAGCGCGAGACGGTTTTCCAGGATTTCAAGGTCGGGATTGTTAATCCTGCTGTAAATAAGCCCGGGCTCTTCTCCCTCATCCTTTTCCCGGAGTCCGTAGGCCAGCTCAAAAAACGCCTTGCCTTCCTCCGCACTTTTGAACACAAAGGTGGAAGTCATAAAAATGGGAGATTTCACTGCGCCTTCTGAGAGTTCCGGCTTGTAGCCGTAGGACATCATCAGGCTTTCCGGCCTGAGCTTGTGTTGTGTAGACATGGATACATTATAAATTCAGGATACATTTCAGACCACAAATATACCTAAAAAAAGGCCCTTATGCGCAGCTATTTCGCCCAATAATAAACAAAAAAGCGGTTTTTTGTTCACCGCACTATTCATTCCAAAATTTTCCTTTGGCAGCGTGACAGCCATGTCAAAGTGAAATGACAACCGGGCAATCCATCAGAAATAGTAAACTTCAAAAACACGGACAGGCATTTTGAATTTCTTTGAACCATTGGTTTTGAAGTGATGCGGGAAAGTAAACTGCATAAAAAAAGGATGCACCGAAACCGATACATCCTTAATTGGCAATACGCCTAAAACTCTGTCAAATTAATATGAGCTTGAAGTGCGGCGCTGACGCTGTTCGTGATCCATGTTGCGGTCATTCCGGTGATACACGCCTTCTGCAGGGGGCATAATTACGGCGTCTACAACATGCACGACACCATTCGAAGCCATGATATCAACATCTGTAACCTTCGCATTTCCGACTCTTACACCTGAATCATTAACTACGACAGGTAATACGTTGTTGGCTGCTGTCGGCGCTTCTTCAATTTGGGTCACTACATCAGAAGTTACGGTTGCGCCTATCACGTGGGTTAGTAAGACCTCACGCAATAAATCATGATCAGCCAAAAGGGCTTGTAGCTGGGTTTGTGATACCTGCTCAAATGCTGCGTTTGTTGGCGCGAATACGGTAATATCACCCGCTTCGCGCACCGTTTCTACAAGACCGGCTTCTGTTAACAACATGGCAAGGGTGCTGAAATCATCATTGCTTGTTACGAGATCAACAATGTTTGGAGCTTCAGCTTCTTCAATTGCTGTTGCGCTTGCAGTCTGCGAGTAGCTGCTGTATTGCGCATTGGCTGTTGAAAATATAAATGCCAGGACAAAAAGTGATAATGCTGCTGTTTTTAGTGATTTCATGATGAGATAGTTTAGTTGAAGTTAGCCTGCATTTTGCAGTGTCGTCAATAAAAACTGATTGGTGCGATAGTGCGTTTACAATGACAAAAGTCAAGTTGTAAAATATTGAATTTATTGCACTTCAACTACTTAGCGATCTGTATCGCGGCTTAATTAAGTATACAACAAGCTATTTGTTTTCCTTTAACACTTGTATATCCGCCAAAATGCATGAAGATGGTCATCCTACAACCGCAGAGCTGATATCTGTCAGATAGCTTGTCTTTTTATGCCTGAAATTTATTTGCTGAGCAAAGCAGTGCTCCAGCGAATAGTTACCCCACCTGATTTTTAGTAAAAACGCACCTTTAGCCGCACATCATGAATCTCAGGAATCGTTCTGAGCCAAAAATATGGATGCCGTTATCATGCACCCTAACACTCAATCACGTTTACCGGGATGGTCGCAAGACCGCCTTCGGAGGTTTCCTTGTATTTGTGATTCATATCGAGGGCGGTTTCCCACATGGTTTTGATCACATCATCGAGGCTCACGCGGGCTGTGCTCGGATCTTCATCGAGGGCGATGTTGGTCGCGGTGATGGCCTTCATGGCGCCCATGCTGTTGCGCTCGATACAGGGCACCTGCACGAGACCGGCAATGGGATCGCAGGTCATGCCGAGATGATGCTCCATGGCGATTTCAGCGGCCTGCATCACCTGCTCGCGGGTGCCGCCGAGTACCTCCGTGAGCGCTGCAGCAGCCATTGAGCTCGAAACTCCGATCTCGGCCTGACAGCCGCCCATTGCCGCAGAAATGGTTGCGCCTTTTTTGTAGAGGGTTCCGATTTCTCCGGCTGTGAGCAGGAAATCCACCACGGCGTCATCATCGAAATTCGGGGTGAAGCAGTAGGCGTAGAGCATTACGGCGGGGATCACGCCCGATGCGCCGTTCGTTGGCGCCGTGATGATGCGTCCGAAGCTTGCGTTTTCCTCGTTCACCGCAAGCGCAAAAATGCTCACCCATTTGTTCACCGTGTTGAAATCCGTCGGACCATTTTTGATGGCTTCGAGCCATTCGTCTGCATTGCTGAATTTGCGCCCGTTCATCCGCTTTTTGGAGAGATCATGCGCCCGGCGCCGGACTTTCAGCACCCCGGGGAGCGTACCCTTTTTGTTCACGCCCCGATAGACGCACTGCTTGATTTCCTCCCAAATGTACAGCGCATGGCTCCGGATCTCCCCGGGTGTGCGCCAGGCCTGCTCATTCAGAAACACAAGCTCCGAGACTTTGAGATTCAGTTTGCGGCAATTGTTGAGGATATCCTGCGCCGTGTGGCAGGGATACTGCGTGCGGCGGGCGTCGTTCTGTATTTCGTAGTCATCGTCGCCTTCCCGCACCACAAATCCGCCACCAATGGAAAAGTAGGTAGCCCGGTAGGGTTCACGGTCTTCAAAGGAAGCTTCGAACGTCATCCCGTTCGGATGGAAATCGAGGGTGATGCCAAACTCAAAAACGAGATCGCGCGCATACTCGAAGGGGATTTCCCGCTCCCCGCCGACCACGATTTTATCAACCGCTTTGATGAAAGCTACACGCTCCGGGATGGTGTTGGTGTCCACCTGCGTGAAGTCGTGACCGGAGAGGCCCATCAGCACCGCTACATCCGTGCCGTGCCCAAAGCCGGTTTTGGCGAGCGAACCGTAGAGGAAGACTTTTAGCCTGGTCACTTTCTCCAGCATACCTTTACGCCGGAGGCTGTTTACGAAACGCTCTGCCGCATTCCACGGCCCCATAGTATGCGAGCTTGAAGGGCCAATCCCTACCTTGATGATTTCAAAAGCGCTGATGGATTCCATGTCAGAAACAGTTTTTTAATTAAGCAGGTCGAATCAGAAGTATGTGGCACGAAGACTCCTTGCGCACGAGGGTTTAAGGTATCATTAATTCAGGATTTTTTTGAGAAACCAAAGCGGTGTAATTGATTTATGATGCTTAAATCGCGTAAAGCTTTTTGTGATATGCCGCTTAAAAATTACCTAAATTCATTTCACTGTATAATATCAGCCGGCTATATCGATTTGCCTCTTTGCCTCAATCCGGGCTGTTCATGAATTTTGTTATCTGCCATCACAAAGCATCGGATATACCGGCTTAGCAAATAGCTGTATCAACCATGTTTTTCAATGTTTTCGCTGTACCGGTGATCCTTGCCGTTATGCTGGGCCTTTTGGTTGCGGCAAAATGCTACGCGCTTGGCAACGAGAGAGGGGAGCGCTATTTCGCGGCTTCGATGGCGGCTGCGTCGGTATATGGCTTTTTTTATGCGCTTGAGCTCAGCACTGCAAACCTTGATCTGATGGTTGTTTTTCTCAAGCTGCAGTATCTCGGGGCACCTTTCATTATCCCGTTCCTTCTGTTCTTTGCCCTTCGCTACTCGAATCGTGATCGTCCGCTTACGACGCTCAAAATTCTGCTGATTTTGATGATCCCGGTTCTGATTATGATCGGCGTGCTGACCAACAGCCTGCACCTGCTGGCTTACACGAGCTTCGAAACCCGACACAACGGCTTCTTCGACGTGCTCGTGAGCGGCAAGGGGCCGGTTTACAGCCTCCATGTGGCGTATGTGGTTATTCTGACCGCGGTGGCTGATTTCTACATTTTTATGCTGCTGTTCACCGTGCACCGGTACTTTTTCTGGCGGGTCTTTTTGGTTTTCACGGCCGTGACTTTGTCGTGGATCGTGTACCTGCTGCACCTGATTGGCCTGATTCCGCTGGGGCTTGATGCCGTGCCGTTCATGTTTCTGATTACCGGCATTCTGTTTTATATCGGCCTGGTTAAGGTGCAGATTTTTGATGTCATTCCGGCGGCGCATAGGCAGGTGTTTCAAAACCTGAATCAGGGACTGCTCATTTTTGACCATGATGACCGCCTGATCAGCGTCAATCCGCATGCCCAAAAGCTGCTCGGTATTCCGCCGGATTCTGTACTGACCAACATACAGGCCGTAAGCCGGAAACTGCCCGGCATTTTAGCGCTGTACAGGGAAGCTTCCGGCAGTATGAGTGTGAATACGGAACTTTATGAACCGGAAAGCGGTCGCTGGTTCGAAATCAGCATTCAGGTCTTTAAGAGCCGTCGCGATGAAAAGGCAGGCAAGGTTATTTCCGTGCGGGATATTACCAGCAGAAGAAATGCGGAAACAGAGCGCGAACAGCTGCTGCAGCTCACGCAGTCTCAAAACGACCGGCTTCAGCAGTTTGCCCATATAGCCTCCCACAACCTGCGCTCACACTGCACGAATATTTCGGCGCTGATTACTTTTTTAGAGGAAGATGACAGCGCCCTTGCCCAAAAGGAAGATTTCGGCTATCTCCGGACTGCAGCCCAAAACCTGCAGGATACCGTGGAGCATCTTTCAGAAGTAGCCCGTCTGCACACCAATGACGGGCAGCCCCTGAGTCCGGTTCCCCTTACACAGACCATCCAACGTGCGGTTGCAAGCGTTGTGGCGGTAGCACGGGAGTCAGAAGTGCGCATCACAGAGGAGCTGCCCGGCGAGGTAACCGTCTGGGGAATTCCGGCCTATCTCGACAGCATCTTTATGAATCTGCTTACCAACAGCATCCGCTACCGATCGCCCGACCGCAGCTCCTTTGTGCATCTAAGTTTCACCGAGGACAAATTCGGCGTAACGGTTCATGTTAAGGATAACGGCCTCGGTATCGATCTTGAAAGAAATAAGCGGAAATTGTTCGGAATGTTCAATACCTTCCACGAGCACCCCGACTCGCGGGGAATTGGCTTGTTTATGAGTAAAGCCCAGATTGAAGCCATGGGCGGTAAAATTGATGTGGAAAGCAGCCCGGGCGTGGGAACAACCTTCCATGTGTGGTTGCGAAAAAATCCCGACGGCGTTTAAGCCCCATCTGCCAGCATAGCTGAACAACAGCAATCGAGCAACCATGATTAAACCTTACACAACAGCTAACCATGAAATCCGAACTCAAACTTGCGGTCGTGGATGACGACCTGATCTATCACCGGGTTGTAAAGCGGCTGCTGCAGACCTGCAGCTTCGGAGGGCAGATTATGCTCTACAAAAATGGGCTTGAAGCCTATCAGGCCCTGTCGCAAAGCAGTTCAGCGGCGGAGCTGCCACACATCATTCTGCTCGATATCAACATGCCGATATGGGACGGCTGGGATTTCCTGAATGAGTATCAGCAGCTGAAGCTTCCCCTTGAACCGGCGATTTATGTGGTATCAAGCACTGTCAACCCGGACGAAATTTCCCGTGCAGTCAGCTACCCCGGCGTTCGCGGCTTCGTTGAGAAACCGCTTGACGCCGGGAAAATCAGCCGGATTATTTCAGAGACGGTGCCCGGCTAAAATCCGCGCGCGACCGAATCGCCCGTGCGGGTGTAATCGGCAACGCCTTTGAAGCTGCCATCTCCGAGCCGCTGAATGGCCTGCATCCGCCCGATTTGCGGGATGATGCGCAGCTCGTGCCCCAGCGCCTCCAGGGCGGCCTGACCCGCCTCATCCAGCGCGCCCTCTTCGAGCGTGATGACATCCGGCAGCCATTGCGCGTGCATTTTTTTGGCATCAACGGCCTGCTGCAGATCGAGGCCGTGCACCAGCAAGTTCATCAGCACCTGATACACATTGGTGATGATGGTCGAGCCGCCGGGCGTTCCGAGCACGAGGAAGAGCTCCCCGCCGCGCTCCACGATGGTGGGCGACATGCTGCTGAGCATGCGCTTGCCCGGTTCGATGGCGTTGGCTTCCCCGCCTACAAGCCCGAACTGATTCGGCACCCCCGGTGCGGCGGCGAAGTCGTCCATTTCGTTGTTCAGGAAGAAGCCCGCGCCCTGCACCATCACCTTGCTGCCGAAGAAGCTGTTGACCGTTGTGGTGAGGGAGACGGCATTGCCCGCACCGTCCACAATGCTGAAATGCGTGGTTTCAAAACTTTCGATGCGCTCAACTTCGCCTTCTTTGATGAGGGATGACGGCGTCGCAGCGCTCATGCTGATATCCGCGTTGCGCGCGCTGATGTAAGCCGGATCGAGCAGCATCTCAAAAGGTACATCGAAGAAATCGGAGTCGCCGAGGTGTGTCGCGCGGTCGGCATACACGCGGCGCATCAGTTCGGCCATGAGATGGATGGTTTCGGGCGTGAGATGACCAAGAGAAGCAAAATCGAAGTCCGCGCTGCCGAGCATGAGCTGCGCAATGGCAATGCCCCCGCTCGATGAGGGCGGCATGGAGTGAATGCGATAGTCACCGAAATCAACAGAGACGGTCGGGCGCCAGACGGCGCGATAGGCAGCGAGGTCTTCATGCGTGATGATGCCGCCCCCGGCCTGCATTTCGGCTACGATGAGATCCGCGGTTTCGCCGGTGTAGAAGCCTGCCGCGCCCCCGTCGCGAATCCGGCGCAGGGTTTCGGCCAGCTCCGGCTGCACAAGCAGATCGCCCTCCTGCCAGCCGCCTTCCTTCATGAACAGAATCGGAGCACGGTTGACCTCCGCAAATTCATCCTGAAACCGGTTGCTTTGCTCTGCATTGAAGGCCGTTACGCGGTGTCCGTTTTCGGCAACCTGAATCGCCGGCTCAATGAGCTGTGCAAACGGCAGGCTGCCGAACCGCTCCCAGGCTTCTTCCATGCCAGCGACCGTGCCGGGCACGCCCGCAGACAGGTGTCCGATGCGGGAAAGCCCGTCGATCAGGTTGCCCTCCTCATCGAGGTACATATCGCGGTGCGCCGCTGCGGGTGCCGTTTCGCGAAAATCAAGGCTGCCGACTTCCCCCGCTGCCGTGCGATAAACCATGAATCCGCCCCCGCCGATGTTGCCGGCAATCGGATAGGTGACCGACAGCATGTACTTGACCGCTATCGCAGCATCGAAGGCATTGCCGCCCTCCTGCAAAATCTGAAGCCCGACCGCCGTCGCCTCCGGATTTGCGGAAACGACCATCCCGTTCGCCCCAAAAGCCGGCGAGCGCGGCGGTTCCTGTGGTTCGGGGGAGGCGCAGGCTGCAAGTAATAACGCAAATAGAACAAAGACGGAGGTGCGGATTAGGTTCATCAAAGCGGAAATTTTTAGAAGGCGATGTGTTGATGGAGCAAGATACGGGCTATCCTACGATTTACGATTAGCTGCTTTAAAATCATTTTTCTAATGGGAAAGAGTCAGGTTATTTTTACCTTTATTTTTTGGACTTAGCTCTTTACTCCGTCATGACCCTATTTTTTCTCCTTTGTATCTTTTTTACCCCAGTCAGTCCTACAGAAACCGACACTACCCTTTCAGACGAAACCGATAGATTTGAGCTTACTGTCATTGCAGAGAAAATCAGAAATGATAATGGCCATATCATCATAGAGCTTTCTGATCATGGAGGAATTGCCCGTGCTGCCGGAAAAGCCGTGATTGAAGGCGATCGCGCGGAACTTACGTTCAAAAATCTCACTCCTGGTGAATGGGCGGTCCGCCTTTTCCACGACGAAAACGACAACGAAATCTTCGACACCAATTTCCTGCGCATCCCCCGTGAAGGTTACGGGTTTTCGAACAATGTGAGGGGCAGGTTTGGTCCGCCGCCGTTTGAAGACCGGCTCTTTGAAGTGCGGGGCGATACGACCATCAGCGTCATGCTGATATATTGAGTTGTAGAGACGCAATGCATTGCGTCTCTACAACGGGTCTGCTACGGGCTATACGCCCGACCCCGCATGCGCGCCTTCGGTTGCTATAAACATGCCACTCCTTTGGAGTGGGTATCGCGCCAGCCCCGAGGTGCAGGTGTTGAAATCCCGCTCATCTTGTTTATCCTGTAAATCCTAAAAATCCTGTTCTAAAACGCGACGGCGGGTTTAATCCAGGACTTCCTCAGGCGACCACAAATTGGGCAATCACAAATTGGGCGACCACAAGTTGGGCGACCACAAGGGTCGCCCCTACGGGTGCCGGGGCTTTGTTCTTCACTCCGATATAATCCTGTCTATCTCGTCAATTTTAAAAATCCTGTTCTAAAATACGACGCGGGCCAATCCATCCCTCCCACAACGAAAAAACCCCAAACACAGGGCACTGACCGCCGGTTTTGGGTTTGTTACAAAATATGCATCATTGATGTACCGCATTTCCCCCGCAATAACATAATGGGGAATGCCGTCGGGTTCAGCTCCGCTCTGCGGGCTCGCCGGTTTGGAGATAGAGCCGGAAAACCTGACTCAAACCGGTCACGCGCATCAGGGCCTGACCGTTGCCGTCGAGTTCGAGGGTGCCCCCAAATTCTCGGGTGCTGACCTCTCCGTCGCGCAGGGTGCGGATGGTGATTTCGTAATCAATTTCGCCGGTAACGAGAAATGGCAGGCGGTCTTCGGAAGCATCCGGTTTCTGAATCTGTATGTCGTTGAGCGAAAACAGCATGTTATACTGTCGCCCCGCTACCGATTCACCTTCGCGGTTGGTGATGCGCAGACTGCCCTTATTCTGTTGAATGCCGCCGAGCTGCATGGCGTCGCTGCCGGGACCGAAGCCTTCGAGCACCCAGTTGGCGGTGCGCTCGAACTGCGAGCGGCGTACCGGTCCCTCGGTGAAGCCATCGCGGGTACCGCTGAAGGTGATGGTCTCGATCAGACCGGCATCCTGTGCCGGACGCGCGACAAACCCGCCATCAGCATCCTGAAAAATATAGCTGAGCTGCGTGCGAACCATGCTCCGGAAATTCGGACGGTCAACGCCCCGGCGGAAGCGAATGCTGTGCTCACCGGTTTCCGGGTTGTAAGTGCGCACAAAATTATCATGTCCGCCGCGACCTTCACCATGCGTGCGGAACAAATAGTTCAGGCCATCCTCGCCGGGCTGCGCAGTAAGGTCCATGATACCGGAAAGCAGGCCCTCATGCTGATCGGAGATGGCGTTTCCGACAATGGTGAGCAGCATTTCGACCTCTTCAGCCGATGACTCAGGCTCATCGGCCTGTGTCGGCTGATTGCTGCATGCACTCATAGAGTAGAGCATCACAGCGATGATTACCGCATAAAAGTGCTTCAGATGTTTCATATCGTGTCGGGTTTAGGGATTGTCTTTACAGCTCATGATCAAAGCAAAAATAAAATATATGACTTGTTTAAATATATGATTTAATGAGAGATACTCAAAGCCAAACAGCCGGTCCGCCGGTCATGACCGCGGAAGCCGGCTGTGTGTACAGATCCCCTTCATTGGCACAAAGGCTCAGTAAAAATCATGCGGGCATGGACGGCAGGTCCCAGCCCTCGCGGTAAGGCGTACGGATCAGGTTCTCAGCAAAATCACGCGCGTTCAGCGGATCGGTCATGGTGCGCCGGAAGCTCGGGTGCCCGTCCGTGATTTCAAAACCATCTTCAATAATAATCCGCAGCTCTTCATTTTCGCTGATGTTGGTGAAGCGCATGTTCGGGCCATCCCAGTGCAGCTCCTTGTTCAGGGCCTGCAGCCGCACCGCAAGCACGCCCATCACGACCATCTCATTGAAGGGTCCGGCGAAGGCGAAATCCGACTTGCAGGGCACGCGGCTATCAGGACTCTCCTTACAGGCGCGCACAAAATCCATGTAGTGATTGGTCTCCACGCGGCGCTCGGTTTGGGACACGCCTTCCGGCACCCGACCCGAAAGCAGCCAGGGATCGCGGCCATAGCAGCCGGCGATGAGCGTATCCTCCGAGCCGTGGAACAGCAGCCCGCCCCCGAGATGATTCATGCTGCGTCCCGCGGGCCAGCCTTCGGGCTTGAGCGGCTGCAGACCGCCGTCGTACCAGTCCACTTTCAGCTCCGGCTGACGCCCCATTTTCTGCGTCTCACGCTCAGGGAAAATCAGCTGCACCCGCTGCGAAACCGGGGCCGAATCCAGCAGCAGCATGCTCGAGCTGCCCTGCACCCGCGTCGGATAGCCCGGCTCAAGTGCACGGTACAGTCCGTCGAGAATATGACACGCCATATCGCCCAGCGCGCCGGTTCCGAAATCCCACCATCCCCGGAAATTCCAGGGCGTGTAAATCTCGTGATAGGGCCGCATGCGCGCGGGACCCACAAACAAATCCCAGTTCATCGTATCGGGCACCGCCATTTCTTCCTTCGGCGTGTTCAGCCCCTGCGGCCAGATCGGCCGGTCCGTGAACGCCTCCACGTGCCGCACCTCCCCGATCAGCCCGCTCTGAATCCATTCCATAATCTGATTCGTGCCCTCGCCCGAAGCGCCCTGATTGCCCATCTGTGTCGCCACGCGGTACTTTTCGGCCAGGCGCGTGAGCAGCCGGCTCTCATACACCGTGTGCGTGAGCGGCTTCTCCACGAAGACGTGCTTGCCGAGCGTCATGGCATGCGCCGCAATTGCCGCGTGCGTATGGTCAGAGGTCGCAACCACCACGGCATCAATCGAATCGCCCATTTCGTCGAGCATCTTGCGCCAGTCCCAGTAGCGGCGCGCATTCGGGTAATGCTCGAAGCACCCGGCAGCATAGCGCCAATCCACATCACACAGTGCCACAATATTCTCGGATTCCTCCATGCCGCGCAGCACCCCGAACCCGCGTCCGCCTACGCCCACCCCGGCGATATTCAACCTGTCACTCGGCGCCCGGTGTCCCAGCCCGCTCACCACACGGCTCGGCACAATGGTGAAACCCGCCGCCGCAATTAGGCTGCGTTTCAGAAAATCCTTGCGCGAAATCCCGCTCTTAGCGGGCAGTCCGCTCCCCTGCTTATCCGTCGAATCATACTTCATAAAATCCCTTTCCTAAATTTTGGTTTTGAGTTGATTGGCCTATGGGATATACTCATTTTTTGAAAAAAAATCCAAGCTGGTCATCATCCTTTAACTCCAGGAATTCATAGTATCAGCTTGCCCACCTGACGGATTTCCATGAGACTTACAGTTCCGGCAAAACCTTTTACCTTACATGACTTGTTCACCTACCCAAACCAGTTATAAAGGTATTGTTTGGAGGGAAGTCCCAAAGCCAGTACACACCAATTTGGGCTGGTCAGCACCCAGCAATCCGAGCGTACAGTTCTTAATTTATAAACCTCAAACCAATTCTTGATTCCCACATGACCAAAACCCTGCGCTGGGGCGTCCTCAGCACTGCCAAAATCGGCCTCAAATACGTGATTCCGGCCATGCAGCACGCAGCCTTCACTGAAATCCGCGGCATCGCCTCGCGCAATGCGGAATCCGCCCAACAGGCCGCTGCCGTGCTCGGCATCCCCAAAGCCTACGGCAGCTACGAAGCCCTTCTGGCCGATCCCGACATCGACGCCGTGTACAACCCCCTGCCCAATCACCTGCACCTGCCCTGGACCCTCCGCGCTTTGGAAGCCGGCAAGCACGTGCTCTGCGAGAAACCGCTGGGCCTGAACGCCGCCGAAGTCGAGCAGTTTCAGCAGTCCGCCGCCGCGCACCCGAATCTCGTACTGGCGGAAGCCTTCATGTACCGGCATCATCCGCAGTGGGCCTACGTGATCGGGCAGGTTCGCAGCGGACTCATTGGCCGGGTGCAGACCGTACACGCGCACTTCAGCTACTTCAACACCGACGCTGGCAACATCCGCAACAAACCCGAATACGGCGGCGGCGGACTGCTCGATATCGGCTGCTACTGTGTATCCTCCTCCCGCTGGATTTTCGGCCGCGAACCCGACGAAGTTGCAGCCTTTATGGTCAACGATCCTGCCTTCGGAACCGACCGCCTCGCAAGCGGCATCCTCCGTTTCGGAGACGCGACCGCGACCTTCAGTAGCGCAACCGCCGCCAACCTCTGGCAGGGCCTCATCATCACCGGCGATGAAGGCCGCATCGAAATTCCGGTACCCTTCAACCCGCCGCCCGATCAGCCGGCCAAAATCCGCATCTTCGCCCGGGGCGAAGCCCGCGAAACCGAAATCCCGCCCGCGAACCATTTCACCCTGCAGGCCGAACACTTCGCCCGCCTCGTCAGCGGCGAAGCCACTCCGGTCATCCCCCTCGAAGAAAGCCACGCCAACCTCCGCATCCTCGACGCCATCCGCGAAAGCGCCCAAACCCGCCGCGTGGTGCAGGTATAATAATTCTTCGAACTGACAGAACCAGCTTTGCAACCCAAAAGCCCAGCTACCCTGCCAATCAAGGCTTCTGTTATTTTAGGGGAAAACTCCGAGAGCATCACGGTCTGCAATGCTGGTTCGAGACATCCCAAATCGGTCTCATTGCTCCTTGCTTTTTGATGCAGGCGAACTGTGCAAATCAAACCCGTCCCATTTTTGAACGGGATTTTAAGGATTAACAAGATAGCATCGGGCCCGGAACATGCCCCGAATCCGTAGGGGCGTACCCTTGTGGTCGCCCCACGAAGGCCGGAATTAAAACCGGAATCGTGAATTGCGAATCGCGCCCAAGACTGCCCCGCGTGCCCCACGTTTTTGAACAGGATTTTTAGGATTTACAGAATAAACAAGATGAAATGCATGGCATCCCGATTTCAACCCGCCCCGACGCCAATACCAGCGACCAGCCGCGTAGCGGTGACATCTTTGTAGTAAACCCGGCGTTCCGTGCTATCCGCAAACACCGGCATGCACATGGCGTACCTACGGCACGCTGATTTTGTGGGGGCCGACCGGTTTTCTACCCACATGCTGCCCCTACAGGGCACTGGAGTTTGGCTTTTGCTTGTATTTTTGAGTTTTTCGTAAAAAAATCCCGGTCTATGATGCATATGACCGGATTTTTTAGGATATTATTGTCTAGTTATATCACTAGATTATTCTTAAATCCTACCGCATATGGGCTATCCTACCAAAATTCAACGCATCGACCGCAAAGCCAGCCAGCAGTGGTATGTCAATATGCCTGCCGCCGTGGCTGAAGCTATGGAATTCCAAAAAGGCGAAACCATCGAATGGATCATCGATGACCAGCAGCATATGGTTCTTAAGCGCGACGCCAAACTCGTCAGCAGCCTTAAAAAAAACTGCCTCAAACGCGCTGACAAGCCAGTTTGACAGCCTGCTCCACGAATCCACTCACAGTAAACTGACGCCCAAAATGCAAAGACTGGTACACGATCTTGCCTACGGTCTGGTTAATTGTGGCGGTAAGCGCACGCTCACAGGCATGCTGAGCGGTAGCGGCAACCAGTTCTGTGACTGGACGGCCGCTTACCGGATGTTCAGCAAGCAGCGCTTTGACCCGCAGGACCTGCTGGATGTCAGCCTGCGCCACGGGGTCAGCCTGGCGCCTGACAACGCTCCGGTCATTGCCCATATCGACGATACCCTGCTGAAAAAAACAGGACGCAAAGTACATGGTGCGAAATGGCAGCGAGACCCGCTTGGACCCGCTTTCCACACCAATTTTATCTGGGCACAGCGCTTTGTACAGGCCAGTATCGCCTGCCCGGCCTCTTCGCAGCTTTGTCAGGCACGGAGTATACCGGTGAGTTTTGTCCATGCGCCCATGCCGGTTAAACCCGGCCGTAATGCGGATCAGCTGCAAAAGGACGCTTACAAAGAAGCTAAAAAGAAAAGCAGGATAAGCTGTGTTGGCGCAAAGCTGGTGGGTTCATTGCGCCAGCGCCTCAACGAGTTGGGATCAGCCTCACGTCACCTGCTTGTAAGTTTTGATGGGGGGTATACCAATCGCGAAGTAATCCAAAACTTGCCGGCGCATACAACCTTCATCGGCAGGGTCCGCAAAGACGCTAAAATCTATGATCCACCTGCTGACCAGCCTGACACAGGGCGGCGGCGCTTGTACGGGGAGCCTAAGTTAACTCCGGACCAGATTCGTACCAGTGATCAGGTAAGCTGGCAGAAGGTCAAAGCTTTCGCGGCAGGCAAGGAGCACGAGTTTAAATTAAAGGTAGTAGAAAACGTTAAGTGGAAGCCTGCGGGCGGGCACCAGCTACTCAAGCTTATTATTATCAGTCCTCTTGGGTACCGCTTGGCTAAAGGGGCGAACCTGTTGTACCGTAAACCCGCCTTTCTGATAACCAATGACCTGAAGTTACCGCTGCAAACCCTGCTTCAGGCTTATGTTTGGCGCTGGGAGATTGAAGTCAACTTTCGAGAGCAGAAAACCCTGATGGGCTGCGGGCAGGCACAGGTGCGCAACCAGCACTCCGCCGAAGGTGTACCTAAGTTTGTTACAGCGGTGTACAGTCTGTTACTGCTTGCCGCTGAACACTGCAGCAGGCAGAATGATCCACCGGTCCAAATGCTGCAACGTGCCAAGTGGTACCCCGAGAAAGAAAACAGTAGGTGGACGACAGGAGACATTTGTAACCGCTTCAGGGCGGAATACTACAGCAAAGCCATAGGGGTGAGTTTTGACGGCTTCATGAACAAAAGGTACCGAAAGCAGAACCACCTAAAACTGCTAAACCCGGCTTTATCGGCCATGATTAGCATCAGAACTTAGCCAAACTCCAGTGCCCTGTAAGGGCAGGGTCTTGTTCTGATCATCTTTCGGTGTGGAACGGTTCGTTCCGGCACAATAGCAACATCCATGATATGCCGCCCTTTCAGGGCTGATTGTGTTGGTTTGCGCCTGACACAGGGTTGGCACCCTGTGCTATGATATTTCGCCCTTACAGGGCTACAGGGCTGGAACGGTGATGGTAATTGTTACCTGGCTGCGTATCGGCATCGGCGCAAATCCGCTGGTTCGGGATCATGTCCGTCAAGGAACGCGTACCGGACGTGTACCGATGCCAATGCTAACACCCAGCCGCGTAGCGGTGCATTCTTCATAGAAATCGCATTTCGCCACCCCCATTAACCCGGGCGTACAGCCCGCAATAAACCCGCTATAGACGCGCGTAGTGACGCTAAATTTTGCGTCATTCACAAATGTGAGCGCTATGAGATAAAGGGTAAAGACCTGCTATAAGGGAGCGTGAAATATTACCTGAATGATCTTGCCTTCAAAAATTATATGTTTCCGGGAGTACATCTTGGATGGGGACATCTCATGGAAAATCTTGTTTTCATTGAATTGCTGGCAAGGGGCTACACCATCTACACCGGTCAGTACCGTAATAAAGAAGTTGATTTTGTTATTCAGCGTGGTGATGAAGTCCAATACCTTCAGGTTGCCTGGCAACTTACCGATGAAGCAACCCATACCCGTGAATATGCTTCCTTACTAAGCATTCAGGATGCCCATCCGAAAAGTGTTATTTCAGCGGATGACCTGGCGCTTGCTCCATATAAAGGAGTACCGAACCTGCTATACTGGGACACCTTCTCGGGTAATGTTTCACTTTAAGGAGACGCGCACCCTTCACACAATCCGGTCCGGATCGCTTAGATCCGGCAGCGGGCCGCGGTAGCCGAAAATGCGTTTGAGCCATTTCACGAGGCCGACGCTTTGGTTTTTGATGTACCACTGATCGGCGGCGCGGCGGGCGCCCAGGGCGTAGGTCGGATACGGAAAAATGGTATCGGCCATATTGCGCAGGGTGAGGCCGTTGCGCATGGCAAGGGCAAACTGCCCGATCAGGTCGCCGGCGTGTGCACCCAGGATATCGGCGGCCAGGATTTTGCCGCTGAACTTTTTCGCATACACATAAATCCAGCCGGTCGTGACTCCATCGGTGATGGCACGGTCATTTTTTTTGTAGGGAAAGCGGTAGGTTTCGTAGCGTGTACCGGCTGCGTCGAGCTCGGCTTTGGTCGGGCCCAGGTGCGCGATCTCGGGATCGGTGTACGTGGCCCAGGGTACGTGGCGGGCGTCGATTTTCATCGGCACTTTAAGGAGCATGTTGGTGACCGCAACCTTGGCCATGTGTTCGCTCATGTGCGTGAACTGAAACCGCCCGGTGACATCGCCCGCCGCGTAGATGTGCCGCTGATTGGTACGGCAGCGGTCATTGACGCTAATCCCTGATTTCGTAACGTGCACCCCCGCCTGCCCGAGACCTAAGGTTTCCGTATTGGGCTGTCTTCCGGCAGCAACAAGAAGTTTTGCGGCGCTCAGTGTCTTTGTGCTTCCGTCCGCACAGCTAATGCTGACCATAATTCGCCTGTCATCCCCGCTTACCGACTGAATACTTCGGTTCAGATAAAAACGGACGCCTTCTTTTTCCATCTCATTCCGAAGCATGCCCGCAAACTCAGGCAGATCCTTGCCCAGAATTTCGTTGGCCCTATCCACGACCGTGACCTGCGTGCCGAGCCGCTGAAAGGCCTGCGCCATTTCGGTTCCGATGGGTCCGCCCCCAATGATGATCATACTTTCGGGCAGCTCACGCAGCTCAAAAAGGCTATGATTGGTGAGATAAGGCGTTTCATCGAGGCCGGAGATGGGCGGCACCATGGCCCGGCTTCCGGTTGCAATCAGAAAATAACGGCTCGTGATTTCGCGGCTGTTGCCGTCAGGCTGTTTCAGGGTCAGGCTGTGCGGTCCGGTGAAAACGGCCGTCCCAAAAGCCACTTCAACACCCATTTTGCGGAAAATATCAGGATGATCGGCGTCTTCGTACACTTCATCCCGGATGTAATCGAGCGTTTGCCGGACTTCCGCCCAATCCGCTTTTCTTCCGCGGATTTTCGCTTTTTTGGCAAGGTTCAGCATGATTTTGCTGGGTACGCAGCCGTACCAGGTGCAATCGCCGCCGAGCCGGTCGCGCTCAATCATCAGGGTTTTGGCGCCAAAACCCGCGCCCATGCCGGAGGAAGTCAGCCCGGCAGCGCCGCCGCCGATGACGATGAGGTCGTATTCGTATGTTGGCATGGTTGAGATTTTGGATTAAAATAATTACTAAAAAACTTGACCAACAAGGCCCCAAAACAAATTTAGAACTGAATTTTATAGAAAATGATGTTTAGGTATCCAATAATAGCGCTGCAATAGTCTTCATTGGAAGAAACATTTTCACGCTGTCAGCCAGGTCAATAAAGCCGTATTTCAGATAAAAGCTTCGGGCAGCTTCATCAATAGGATCTACAATTACAGCCATCGATCCGATCGATTTAGAAGCAACGTAGCTACGCTTTAAGGCATCCAGCAATAGACGCTCACCGAGTCGCTCTCCATCATATCTTTTGTCACGAGCCAATCTACCAAGTAAGGTAACCGGAAGCGCAGTATAGGAAGGCGGCATTTTCTTTATCACTTCAATTGGAAGAAGTTCTTTTTGAATGCCTGCATTTGAGAGGGTATAATAACCCTTGATCTCGTTATGACTATTCACTATCACAAAACAAGCTGCTAACTTCCGCTTCATATCTTGATTAGCCTGTTTATGCAAGTATTGACTTAACTGACCTTGACTACAATCAAACTTGTCTTTGATATGTTTTGTGGTTAGTAGCTCAGTAAGATAAGTCATAGGTTATCAATCAGTTTTTTATACCGATCTGCGGCTTCTTTTAAATGCTTATTGGGCTCAGCGGGGGATGTAATTGCTTCAAAGAAAATCTCCTGATCCCGCTTTGAAGCAAGTATTGTCTGATGCTCACTTACAATTAAGTCTGCTTTTTGCTGGGCAGCATGAAGTATAAAATCTGTTAGGCTTCGAAATCCACCTAACTGCGCTGCTTGCTCAAAAAATTGCTTTTGCTGACGGGGTACTCGTGCATTAATTCTCTCAGTTGATAGTGATTCCATTTGATCTCAAATATTTATTCTCGTTTAATTGTACGCACAATATACGTACATTGCTTTTTAAAAAACAGCAAATCTAAAAAAATTATCAGCTTTTCGGATCACAACCGATCTAAATTAACCCCCACCCAATCCTTCCTGAATTTCGGCTTCTGCGGCTTCATTCATTTTTTTACGCGCTTTGCTGAGCGTGGACCAGACTGCATACAGGATGATGGCCACGATAAAAATATACACCCAGGCCGGTACATTTTCACCAGCAATGATCAGGTACACGTAGGCGGAAACCGCGCAGGCACTTGCCATGAGTACCGGGCCTGTGACCGGTTTTTTCTTTTTGATGTTGCGCGCCAGCCAGGCCATTGCCAGCCAGAAGAGGGGTATTGCGCCCACATAAATGCTGCCAAAAATGACCGGGTTAACCCCGTAGGGCTCACCCAGCCCCATAAACCAATCCACAAATGTTTGCCACTCCACCAATAACCTCCTCGTTCTGAAAAGATGGATTTACGATAATCTTAATTTTTTTCTTAACGTAATGATACCACAAAACGCCCTTATAGTTCTTAGCTGATTTCAGACAGAACTTCAGCGAATACAATAAATTAACACCATTCAACTGAAACAGCCGCTTCTACAAATTTGTATGTATGCTTTCCATTAAATCAACAAATGGCTTCAAAACCAAATACGACATTTTCGATACAGAGGTCAAAATTGGTTCTATTGTAAAAAGTAATTGGACGAACACTTTCACCATTACACTGCCTGACCGCAACCTGGTGATGCAAGCCGAAAAATGGTACCGCTCAAACCGGGTTGTGTTGGAAAATGAAGCGGAAATAGCAAAGGTCACCAAAAAGCTTTTTACGCTGAAACCGCGCTTTTTTGTTGAGTACAACAAGCGGACTTTTGTGCTGCGTCCGACGAATTTTATGCAGACTGAATTTGCGCTCTCCCTGGGTGAGGAAGGTGCCTTTATCGGGAATATTACACGCAGCGGCGTTTTCTCCAACACCTATGAAGCCGACCTGCCGGATAGTATCGAGCTTTGGTTTCAGTGCGTGCTCATTTGTATCATCGTTGAGTATAAGCTTACGCAAGCCGCTGCGTCTTAGCCCGCATTATTCACAATTAAACAGGATTTATTTGCTAAGTGTTAGTTTAAATTTGGCTTAGCAAAAAACACCGGTAGCCCAAATTTGAGTGCGGTGTAAAAACTGCGAAATTTCCCCGCTGGCGGCGTTGAATCTGAAAACTCATGCTCAGGGTACTTAGGTACCCTTCCGCTGAGTTTTCAGCTTCGCCTTGCCAGCAAGAAAATTTCTTGGTGAATAATGCGGGTTAGCCCGCAAAACGCCGGTGTTAACACAGGTCCAGGGTCAGGACTCGCGGCTGGTCTATATCCCAAAAAGCAAGGGATTCATCTTTGACTTGGGAGCTCAGAAGCTGCCACGTAAGCATTGATGTTCTCGGAGTTTTACCTAAAAAAAACAAGCACGTATACGCAGACAGCCGGTTGCAGGGCTGCCCTGTTGGTATTACGTGAGCTCGAGTTCCGGCTTTGGTCTATCGGGCCGGATGAATTTGTTTCCGAGGAAGATGACGAGCACCGCGGAGCCGTACATGAGGATGCCGTACATGGCTACGGGGATGACCATCACGGGGTTTTGGAGGAGAGTTGCGGCGATCATGATGCCCATGGTGCCGTTTTGGATGCCGCTTTCTATGGCTACGGTGAGCCGCTGCCGGGCCGATAGTCCGAAGGCGAGTGCGAGGGCAAAACCGGCGGACATGGTTACCGCGTTGAGGGTGAGCACGGCCGGACCGGTTTGCACGAAAAAGACGGGCAGGTTTTCGCGCTCTTTTATGAGGGCTGCAATGACGATGAGGGTGAAGAATACCGCGGAAATGATTTTGACAGGCCGCTCGGCATTTTTAGAGAAGACGGGGTTTTTGCGGCGGATGAACATCCCGATGGCGACCGGAATGAGGGTTACGCCCATTATTTGCACGATGGTTCGCAGCACCGGCAGGGTGACGCTGCCTTCCTCGCCAAACCAGCCGATGGAGAGGTTCACGATGAGCGGGATGGTGATGATGGTGACGAGCGAGCTCACGGCAGTAAGGCTGATCGATAGGGCAAGATCGCCCCGCGCAAGGTGCGAAACGAGGTTAGAAGTAGGTCCGCCGGGACAGGCCGCGATAATCATGAGGCCGACGGCAAGCGCACCAGTGAGACCGAAGAGTTTTACCAGAAGGAAGCCCACAATGGGCAGCAAAATGAGCTGCGCGCCGAGCCCTACAATCGCCGCTTTGGGTGCGGTAGCAATACGGCGGAAATCATCCGGGCGCAGGGAGAGGCCCATCCCCATCATAATGAAGGCAAGGGCAAGCGGCAGGAAAACCGCGGTGAGAATACTGGATTCCATCTGTGTGCGAGTAAGTTTGAAATTTGGCTTCCGCGAAAATAGCACAAGCGGCTACAAGGATGAAATCTTAAGTTAGGAGAAGATAACCTGCCCTTTACACAGCCTTAACAGTTGGGAAATATACAGGCCTTAGATTGATGGTGCATTGAAGATCAGAATCAGCTATCACGCCTATCATTCTGTGTGGCAGCTGGTTCCTAACCGTAAAGTTGGTTTCGTGACAGGTATCGATAGGGAGCAATGCTCCAATTAACGACCTCAAACAATCCTCAAAAGCCCGTCGGTCTGCCAGCCGGGGGGCTTGTTTTTTGGATTCCCGATTTTACGAGCCTGTCATGCAAAATCAGGATTTTGCACTGCGAATACAACTATTGCATATCCATCTATGAAAAATGCCCTAACGTTTCAGGTACTTTCATAAGAAACAGTCGCTTACCAAACGCACTGTATTGGTTTTCGTGATGGTACTTCTGAGCTTTATAAGTCACGGATACAAACGCTGTTCACGCTTGGGATGAGGTTTTCACCTTTCACATCAAATGAGTTCAACAGGTCCGTTTAGGCCCATAATGTATTTGAATTGTCCCTGATACTAACATCTAACACATCGATCTAACACTAATCAACATCCGAATTTATGGCAGAAAAACGCCCGCTTGACCTTCTCGTCATTTCTGACGTGCACCTTGGTACTTACGGCTGCCATGCCGAAGAGTTGAACAGCTATCTCAAAACCGTAAAACCTGCGATTCTGGTGCTGAACGGCGACATCCTCGATATGTGGCAATTCCGGAAATACTACTTCCCAAAAAGCCATCTGAAGGTGCTCAAACGCATTATCAGCATGATGAGCCAGGGCACGCAGGTGTACTATCTCACCGGCAATCACGACGAGAACCTGCGGCGCTTCACCAACTTTGAGACCGGCAATTTTCACCTTGTTGACAAGCTGTTGCTCAGACTTGACGGCAAAACAGCTTGGTTTTTCCACGGTGATGTTTTTGATGTGACCATGAAACATTCCAAGTGGCTGGCTAAGCTGGGTGGTTTTGGATATGATTTGCTCACTATGATTAACCGATTTGTGAATTTTATTTCTACTTCACTCGGATATTCAAAAATATCCCTTTCAAAGCGAATTAAAGACGGTGTAAAGTCTGCAGTTCGATTTGTGGATGACTTCGAAAAAACTGCCACCGATTTGGCGATTGATAACCGCTACGATTACGTGGTGTGCGGACACATTCACCGGCCTGCAATTAAGACAGTCGAAAGCAGCAAAGGTAAGGTGACCTATCTTAACTCCGGCGACTGGATTGAGAACCTGACGGCACTCGAGTATCACGAAGGCGAGTGGTCGATGTACCGGTACGACGAGGCCGCCTTCAGCCATGGGCCGGAAGAAGAACCGGATTCTGCAGAAGCGGAACTGGTGATGAACGGTATTCCTGCCATTTCCTTCGGGGATATGGTACTGGAAGAACTTACTGCCGGGCAAATGATTCGCCGCGTAGCCGACGCGCAACCTTTTACTGCAAACGGTAAATATCACGTATGAAAATTCTGTACGGCATTCAGGGCACAGGAAACGGTCACATGAGCCGGGCCAACGCCATTGTTCCGCGACTCAGCGAGTATGCGGAAGTGGACATTCTTGTAAGCGGTCACAGTAGTGAAATCAAGTCTGGTTTCCCTGTTAAGTTTCAGTATCCCGGGCTTGGTTTTTCCTTCGGAAAGAACGGCGGTATTAACTACTGGCAATCACTCGTGCGCTCGAAACCTGCACAGTTTATTAAAGACATCCGCAAGCTGCCCGTTCAAAGCTATGATTTTATTATTACTGACTTTGAACCGGTTACAGCATGGGCTGCCCGCTTAAGCGGCACTCCGTGCATAGGCGTTAGTCATCAGGCTTCTTTTCTTTCACAAAAAACACCACGGCCTCGCAGCACGCAATGGTTTGGCGAAACTCTCTTCCAATGGTACGCCCCAGTTGATACCGCTATTGGTTTTCACTATCAGCCCTACGACTACAGTATTCTCACACCTGTTATTCGTGATGAAGTCCGCAGCCTGAATCCATCTGATGAAGGTCACGTCACCATTTACCTGCCTGCATACAGCCCCGACCGTCTTTTGCCCCATCTTCAAAAACTGGGTTTACCGGTACACCTTTTCACCAAGCACGAGCACCTAGCACGAACTGCCGGAAACATCAGGATCATGCCTGTTAACAGCGAAGGTTACCTTCGGAGTCTCGAAAGCTGCACAGCACTTGTGTGCGGCGCAGGGTTTGAGTCGCCTTCTGAAGGTTTATTCCTGGGCAAGCGTATGCTGTGTATCCCTATGAAACAGCAGTATGAGCAGCACTGTAACGCCGCCGCTCTTCAGCAAATGGGTATTGCTGTGCACCCAAAAGTTGATGACGGATTCACGGCTGAGCTTCAGCAATTGCTTGAAAGGCCTGCACCAGAACCACTGTGCTATCCTGATGTCCTGACGGAAGTCTGCGACACCGTCTTCTCCCTGTACAGCAATTTCGAAGTCATACGACTTTGTAGCATGAATCAGTACGCAGCAGATAACAGGCTTCTCAGCATGCCAAAGCCGGACTTCAGCAGCGAAAACTCCCACACGCCCGACTTTTCCTTCGGAACTACGGATCAACCAGCGGTTAACAGCTGAAGGTCTAACTTTAAAAAATTATAAACGGATCACGTGCTGCAGCTTCAAAAAAAGCGCTCGCCATTATACATAAAAAAAGCCCGCCCGGAATTTGCTGAGAAATTCCGGAGCGGGCTTTTTTAGAATTGAGATGTTATCTGGCGCTTACTAAACTGTTTTGAGCGCCTCCTTACCGGCAGCTACAAAAGAGCCTTTGAACTCACCGGACTTTTCGGTGTCAGGCTTGGAATAGTCCATCACCTGTACGGCTTCTCCGTTTTTTTTGAGAATCCGGAAGCTTTGCGTCGCTGATCTGCCTTCGCTCATGGCCTTGTAATGCTTTCTTACCGAGATCAGGTCTTCGGGATGAATCAGTTTGGTGAAACCGTCTTCTCCAAGACACTCATCTTTGCTGTACCCCGTAAGCTCCTGGAAACCGTCGGAAATCCATTTTACAGTAGGAAGCCCGTTTTCATTGATTTCAAATCCATAGGTGAAGTCGTTCTTACGCTCAAAAACTTTGTCGAAACCAAGATTCCGCTTCTTCAGGATTTCGAGCACGTTTTTGCGCATGCTCACATTGGAAATGATAGCGCGGGCGATACGGTCTCCGTCGTTGGTGAGCACTTTAAGATTGAGCTCGGCCTGCACCGGCATTCCGTTTTTGCGGCGGAACATAATAGTGAAAGCGTCCGCGTGATTACGGATATCGTTTTCTGAGCCGGTGAAAATTGCCTTGAGCACGGGGACATCGTTCGCTGGGGTAAATTCCCAAATGCTGGCATTTTGCAGCTCTTCGTTGGTGTAGCCCAGCATTTCACGGAAGGCTTTGTTCGCGTCGATAACCAGACCGTTAAGGCTGAGATCAACGTAAGTTTGTTTTGAACCTTCGAACAGATCGTCGAAATTGGTGTTGGTATCCATCACCTTTTTCTCGGAGCGTTTGCGCTCGGTGATGTCATGCTGATACGAAACCCAGTGCGTTATTTCGCCCCTGCGGTTGGTCAGCGGGTGAATATCCCACTGATTGATATACTCGGAGCCGTCTTTGCGGTAGTTGACGGTCTGACCAAAGAATGAATTCCCTTTCTCCAGATTTGCACGAAGGCGATCCAGCGTCTTCCGATCTGTTTTTTCGCCCTGTAAGATTCTGGGCGTTTGCCCCATCACTTCTTCACGCTTATATCCGGTCATACGCTGGAATCCGTCGTTGACGTAGCAAATTCGCGGACCGGGATTGTTGAGCTCGAGATCGGTTACAATGATCGAATCATAATCATTGCGTACAGCTGACTCAAGTAGTTCGAGCCAGGTTTTGTACTGTTCGGCTTTTTTTGCTTCCGCTTCAAACAGTTGTTTAAGCGTTTCATAGGAAGCTTCATCTTTGGCAAGGGCCTGAAGCTTTTGGGTCAGATCAGAATCCAGCATATCAGTAATTATTGAATAAAAAATCGGTGAGAATATAAACCTTTACAGCTAAAATCAGAATTCTCAATTTCGCTATTAAAATCAGAAGGATAGAATTGCTGCAAATGACCTGTTTCAGGTGCGTTTTGGCTGCAGATTATTGGGAGTAACACGCTTGTCAGGCGTCATCATTCCAAAAATCAGTGACATTCGCAGGCAAAAGAAAAATGACCTGTAAGGAAAGCAGCTCTGGTGAATCATTACAGGAAATTTTAGTTTAGCCCCCCTATGACAATGACTAAAGCAGAAAAAATTCTAAAAGAATACTTTGGGTATGAATCCTTCAGGCCCAATCAAAAAGACGCGATTGAATCCGTGCTCAGCGGCAGGGATACTTTTGTGCTGATGCCAACCGGGGGCGGCAAGTCCCTTTGCTATCAGATTCCGGCCCTACTCATGCCAGGGCTGACCATCGTCGTTTCCCCGCTTATTGCGCTCATGAAAGATCAGGTCGACGCCCTGCGCGCCAATGGTGTAGGTGCTGCCTTCATCAATTCAAGCACCGCGT
The DNA here is from genome assembly GCF_003353065.1 of Cyclonatronum proteinivorum. GTDB lineage: Bacteria > Bacteroidota > Rhodothermia > Balneolales > Cyclonatronaceae > Cyclonatronum > Cyclonatronum proteinivorum. The sequence goes on from NZ_CP027806.1 coordinate 3,707,595, forward strand.
ACAATGAGCAGGTTGAAACCGCTATGAAGATCCGGCGGGGTGAAATCCGCCTACTTTATGTGGCACCGGAGCGCTTTAAAAGTAAAGACGCCGTTTTTAGCGACATACTCACCGGCAACACCATCAGCCTGTTTGCGGTTGATGAAGCGCACTGTATTTCGCACTGGGGACATGATTTCCGCCCGGACTATCTCGAACTCGCTTCCCTGAAAAAAAGGTATCCCGATGTTCCGGTCATTGCACTCACCGCGAGTGCTGATGAAACAACCCGGAAAGACATCACCGAAAAGCTCAGGCTGCAAGACCCGCAAACGCTCATATCGAGCTTCAACCGGAGCAACATACGCTATGAAGTACGGCAGCCTTCCGACGCTTTTGGCGAGCTTCTCGACTTTCTGAAAGATTACCGCTCGGAATCAGGTATCATCTATACCCTGAAACGCAGCAGCACCGAAGAACTGGCCGAGCAACTGAAGGCCGAAGGCTTCAACGCCCTTCCCTATCATGCCGGCCTGCCGCCTGAGAAGCGGGCGAAATATCAGGAGCTGTTTCTGCGCGATGAAGTGCCCATCATGGTGGCAACCATTGCATTTGGCATGGGTATCGACAAGTCTAACGTGCGCTTTGTGGTGCACATGAATATGCCCAAAAACATCGAAAGCTATTATCAGGAAACCGGGCGCGCGGGGCGGGACGGCCTGGCAAGTACCGCGCTTTTGTTTCTCAATTATGGTGATCTGAACACCCTGCGCTTCTTCGCAACCATCGAAGACAATCCGCAGCAAACCGACATCATGATGCGCAAACTGGATATGATGCTCGCTTTCTGCGAAGCCAAAACATGCCGACGCGAATATCTGATGCGGTACTTCGGGGAAGATCACCCTTCGTCCTGCGGTAATTGTGATGTCTGCCTTAATGATTACATCAGCTACGATTACACCATAGAAGGACAAAAAGTGCTCTCAGCGGTAGCCCGCATGGGTCAGCAGTACGGCGCAGAAATGGTAGCGCAGTTGCTGAAGGGCTCCAAATCCAAAAAGATGCAGTTTTGGATGCGTGACCTGAAAACCTACGGGGCAGGCCGCGATCAGCCGGTTTCCTTCTGGCGCGATATGATTAACGAGCTTACCGCGGCCGGCTTTCTGCAGCGCGTAACAGGATCGCTGCCGGTGTACAAACTCACCGCCAAAAGCCGCGCATTGCTTAAAGGCGAAGCGCGGTTCATGGTTCAGAAACCGCGTGCTGTGGCGAACATCAGCAATCAGCGAACAACCGCAGGTGAGCTGCGACATGACCGTGTGCTGTTTCAGAAACTGCGCCAATTGCGCAAGAGCATTGCCGACGCAGAGAGTGTTGCCCCCTTTGTCGTGCTCTCAGATGCTTCCCTTCAGGAACTTGCCGCCTATTTTCCGCAAAACAAAGAACAGTTGCTCAACATTACCGGCTTCGGCAGCAAAAAAACGGAGACCTACGGACAGCGCTTTCTCGATGTCATCATCCCGTACTGCAGCGAAAATAATATTCGCCCCAGAACCATCCCGCCCAAAAAGCGGGGCAGCTATCCGCGAAGCAAGTCCAAGACCGCCAAAAGCGACACCGCGCTTCAAACCCTGCAGCTATTCCGTGCCGGGAAATCCATCCCGGAAATTGCAGAACACCGCGAGCTGAAGCCTTCTACCATTGAAAATCATCTCGCAGCCTTCGTAGAACGTGGCATGCTGGAAGCTGATGAAATCGTAGAAGCGGATAAAATTCAAACCATAGCCGAAGCTGTCAAACAAAACGACAGCGGCCTGATGCGCGAAATCAAAGATTCGCTGGGTGAAGGATACAGCTACGGGGAAATCAAAATTGTTATGGCAGCACTTCAGGCCTGAGCAGTCCCCAAAGCGCGCTTTTGCAAGGTGATTGCCGGTTTGTAGACAAGCATATCCTGCCCAAAAGCGGCGTAAACAGCATAACCGCTGAGCCAGATTCTCACCTTGGCTCAGGTTTTTTTTTGAGATAAATCCCCGGACTCCCCGAAAACGCAGGCTTGGTTTAGCTTCCCATCCGTACCATAAAAAACCCCGGCAGCTTTTTAGACTGACGGGGTTTTATGCTTTTGGGCACGTTTAAAACCTATGAGCGCGGTACGGCTTCTACGCGAATCAGGGAACCGTTACTTTCGTCTGTCAACAGGTAAACGTGACCGTCGGGTCCCTGTCGCACATCACGGATACGTCCGAAGCTTTGGGTAAACAGCTCTTCGATGTGAAGCACTTCGGAGTCGCTCTTAAGAACGCGAAGCACGCGCTGCGGACGCAAACCGCCAGCGAGTAAGTTGCCTTCCCAATTGGAAAAAGCGCCGTTTGTAATCAGCGCCAATCCGGAAGGCGCAAGGGTGGGCAGGAATTCAAAAAAGGGATCTTCAATACCGTCCATTTGGCGGGCTTCAGAACCCGGATACGGGCCTTCGGTGCGGTAATCAAAACCCTGCGTTACGGTTGGCCAGCCGTAGTTGCGTCCTGCCTGCGGACGATTCAGAAGGTCACCACCCCGCGGGCCATGATCGGTTACCCATATTTCATTGGTCTCAGGATCAACCACAAGACCCTGGATATTGCGGTGTCCGTATGAAAAGATCTCCGGCAGCGCGTCATTGCGGCCCACGAACGGATTATCAGACGGCACAGAACCGTCATCGTTAAGGCGCAGCAGCGTACCGGCATGATCCATAAGGTCCTGCGCGCGCGGCGGCTCAGCACCACGATCCCCAACGGACATCAGCAAGAAACCGTCGTTGGTCCACGCAATCCGGGATCCGTAATGCCGGCCGGGCTGTGAAAAGCGATCCTGCACAAACAACTCTTCTACGTCAACAAGGCTGTCGCCTTCGATCCGGGCGCGAATGAGCGTTGTTGCGGTCAGCTCTTCATCATTAGCCTGTGAATAGGTCAGGTAAATCCAGCCATTTTCTTCATACTGCGGATGTACAGATACATCAAGCAATCCACCCTGACGGAAGGCATGAATGCGGGGGAGTCCGTCGATAGTGCGGCGCTCAGAGCCATCCTGACTGATATGATTGAGTCTGCCGGGCTTTTCGGTTACAAGCATGCTGCCATCCGGCAAAAAAGCCACACCCCATGGATTTTCAAGACCAGTAGCGATTGCCGTTGTTCGCACGCGGTGATACTCGGTATTGCGTTCAGTGTTAATATTTGTGGTTATATCGGAAGTATTCTCCGAGCCTGATGAAGCTTCGTTGCAAGCTGTAGAAGCCAGCACGGAAACGCCCAACATGCTCAGCAATAGTTTGCGCATATGATTCGGATTTAGAGTGATTAATTAGTTGTTGCAACACGGATAAAATAACCCATCAGCCTGAATTGGAGTGCCTTTTGAGTAGTATAATGTTGTAAGACGGCTTAATGTTTATTTGCATACCACTATCTTCAGAATAGCCCTGTATTCCCATTGCTATGAAAGGCCTCAGGCTGCGAAAGCATATCTAAGATACTATTTATTTTGCTCTTAGTTAAATTACTTACCCTGAGTACTGACTTGTTTAGAAGTTTGCTCAATGCTACGCAGGAAAAAATCGTGCTGAAATATGGCGGCTAAGCTTATTATTTTGTGGCAAAGCTTTTTATTCCTTAACTCCACATCCGCCCGTGCGCACCATCAGAAACACCGTTTTTTTCTTCTTCTTCTTTATCACACTCATTTCGGCCTGCAGTTCCCAACAGGAAGACACGCAGCATGCGCCCGAAGCTGACCCTGCAACCGAGCTTTCCGACGCGGAAGCCCTTTCCCGTTTTACAGGCGTTTGGATAACACCCGAAACCTATCAGCCCCTTGAAAGTGCGCGTCTACGTCTGCGCCTGATTGAAGCTGAAATGCGCGTTAGCGGCAGTTTACAGTACCGGGATCTGACGGATATACAGGAGGCTGCCCCGACGCCACCGCAGTTGTTTATGAGTGCTGTTCTCAGCGGCAGCAGCTCGGCCCGCACCCTAACCGCGGAAATCCGCAACGAAAGCGGCGACATTTTGGGGGATGCGCGCCTTGCCCTTCGCGAAGATCAGCTTCACATTCAGCTACTCAACCCCATCCCCGGACTTTCGGCCATCTTTGTGCTTGAACGGGAAGGGTGAGTGGGGTTTTAACTGATCAAACACAATATAGTAGACCTAATTCAGGCTGATTTTTCGCAGCAGCTTTCTTGAAAAATCGCGCTTAGCATCCAACGAAGAAATAATTTCACCCCCGGCATTAGAAAGTCTTGCAAGATCTTGTTTTGGAATTGCACCCAGATCGGAGAAAATCAGCAAGCTGTCAAAATCCGCTTCAACTCTTAGCAACCTTTCAATAATCATGGTCGTCAGCCGTGCTTTATCTTTGTTTGGAATCCCAAAAAGAAAAAGCGGGGCATGCTTACCTTCAATACGATAGTCGATTGGGTAGTCCTGCGCATTTTCCATTTTGTCGTAGAAATAATCTTTCACCACCTTGTCTTCACCGACAACCTTGAATAATTCTTCCTGAAGGTCTTCATAAAAAGTTGATTCATTTCGGGATCTGTTCAAAAAGGAAAGATCATAGACTTTTGTCAGCGCCTGGCCTAACCGAAAAATATTCTGTCCTATTTCTTCAATTGGGGTTTCAATAAAGAAAGCTCCGTTATCTTCTTCTACTGACATCTCAGCCAGGATTTGTTCTAAAAGTTTACCCCTTGTTCCGGTTCTGAACTTATCAACATCATTTTCATAGCTAAGGTGCATCATGGTATGACCCATATCAGAAAGTCTTATAAGACCACCTGGCATTTCTTGAATGTATATCTGATACGGATCTCCGTCAGCAAAAAAGAATGGCGTTTCCACTGAAATCAGACACCCGTTTTTTGCTTCCAACTTAACTTCAGCACACATATATGTGCTGAGTGCATGCTGCAGCTTTGTAATATCGAAGTTCATTAATCGAATAATTTAGTTTGTCCGGTTTCATCAGGCAATGTGCTTATCCCTGAAATTTTGCAGTCTGTTATCAGACAGTGAAACGCACCCTCCAATGAAGTGAATCTGTCGGTTTCAGAAGCGTAACCTTCAGGTTTTCTATTGGCCTTAATGTATTTTTCGGTTGCTTCGTGAATATGACAGATGTAACCAAGCCTGTATTTTTCCAGCTGATTAAAATGGTTATGACTGGGCCCATTGTATCTGCGCAGCGTTAAAGACTCGCCGTTTGGAGCAACCCAACTTATGCCACAAGAAAAATCATCTGTCATCCCTTCCCTAAGGTTTTGACGCTTGTAAACAGAGAAAACGCATGCTGTTTTATCTGATGAAACAACTTTGTAATTCACTTGTTCATGCCCGTCTCTGACTTTCTTCTTCGCTTGAGGGTTAACCAGTTCCTTAGGACAGTCTAAAAGAGCTGCAATTACGTCATCAGATAAAATCTCAAAAGCCATACTTAATACTTTTATAAAACAGTACGGATTTACAATAGCTTTTCACTGAGAGCCATTGACCTTATTTAAAATAAGGTTCTGTAAATAAAAACAGAACGGACGGTGAGCATAATAGAAAAGTCATTTTGTCTGGCACAATAGGCGCAAAGAATGATAATTTACCTGCAATCCCGACTGATAAGGAATCTCCCTTCTTAGGAATATGAGTCCACAATAATTAACACAAGAACAATTTCCGAACTTGTTGGAGGGGTTAAGTTCAGGCGGATTTACCGCTACTGACCGTAATGTGCAAGAAATTCCCCTTATCAAACAGAGACAAAGATGTTCCGATCACAGGGCACCTAAATATCGCTCAGAACCGCGCGTATTTTTTGAGGTATTCTTTGATTTTGACTTTTTTACGCGTGCTGTCGCTGGTCATGTAGCGGACCTTGCCGAAGATTTTGCGCTCGGGACCCCAGGCGCGGTCGAAGCGGCCGAAAATCCAGAAGATGCCGGAGTAGCTGTTGGGGTCGCGGCCGTCGATGGCGTAGATGTTGTTGAGGCGGATGAGGTAGTCGAGGGCAGTGCGGGCGTCGGGCGTCCATTGGAGGACTTTTTTGCCCCAGAGCATGCGCAGGTAGTTGTGGATGCGGCCTTCTCGTACGAGCTGCCGCTGCGCTGCATTCCAGATGTCATCTTCCGTTTCGGCGTTCGCGAGCTGTTCGTAGGTGTACACGACGGGCCGCGGATCGGCCTCGTGCTCGGTGAGGGTTTCCTGAGCCCAGTCAGGCAGGGACTCAAATTGATCGTAGTTAGGGGTGTGGTGCGCAAAATGGAAGCCGACTTCCCGCCAGGTGATGAGCTCGTCGAGCCAGGCTTCGATGCCGGTTTCGCCGCCGAAGAAGCCGTCGCGCTTGCCGTTTTGGGGCTTGAGTGTATCCCGGCTCCAGTCACGCGGCTGACGCCGAAGCGCGTGATCGACCAGCTCGTGCTCGCTGATTTTGCCGAAATGCAGCCACGGACTCAGGCGGCTTGTGCCCTCGGTATCCGGATCGTTGCGCTCTTCGTCGTAGGCTTTGAGATCGAATTCGAGGAACTGCGTCGTACGCTCGAGTCCGGCTTTGCGGGTGCCTTCGATTGCGAGCGGCTTCACGCTTTGATCGACATCAATGCCGGCAAGCCACTCCTTCGAAAAACGCCCTGCCGTTTTAGCGTCCGGATATTTTTGGGTTACGGATTCCCCGAGCTGAACCATGTCACGGTTCTGGAGATCCGCCAGCGGATTTTCTTTCGGGGGATGCTCAAAGCAATGCCGGAATTGTTTCTGCATGGTTTTCCGGAAAATGTAGGCCGAATAGGGCGCTTTATCGGTCATTTTCATCGGGATGATGCCGTTGGAATCAATCGAGTAGTAGGGCACATCCAGCGTTTGCGGGATGCTCTCGTTACGCTTGCGCATGATGAAAATCGGGTACTCGTCGGTCACGACCAGACAGGATTTCGCCGCCAGCTCGCGAAACAGCGCAGGATACTCGCCGGCTTCCTCCTCCAGAAAGCTGTAGTAGTTGAAGCCCTCTTTTTCGGCAATTTCCTGATGCTCGGCCATGCCCTGCATGATGAACCAATGCGTACGCGCCGTACGCCAGGGGTAGTCGCAGGATAGCGCTTCGAAAACCAGCAGCGGCTTGCCGAGCTTGTTGGCCCAGGCGACGGCGTATTCGAGCGCGAAATTGTAGTGCAGCCGCCGGTTGATCTGCATCCAGTAGAGGACAAATTCGCCCTCGGGATTGGGTTCGTTTTCGTTGCGCTTGAACACGCGCAGGCTGTTGATGTTTTTCATTTCGGGAAGGATGTTGGATTAAAAGGCGGTCATCGGTTACCGGCACCCACGGAAAGGGATCGGCCCGGCACTTTTGATTTGAAGCAGGCAGGGGAACGGGCAAGGGGCGCATCCCCCGAAAAAATCAGGTATGCTCGTAGCGCTCGAGGGCGTCGATGTAGCGCGCTGCATCCTCGCGGATTTGCTGCCGCTCTTCCGGGCTTTTTTTGTTGAGCATGTTCAGCATGAAGGAGACGCGTCCGTTTTCCTCGAAGGCCGGCTGATGGTTGTCCACAAAGTTCCAGTACAGGTAGTTGAGGGGGCAGGCTTTAGGGCCATTTTTCTTGCTGACCGAGTAGTGACAGTTTTTGCAATAGTCGCTCATCTTATTGATGTAGTTACCGCTCGACACGTAGGGCTTGGAGGCCAGCACGCCGCCATCGGCAAAGGTGCTCATCCCGAGCACGTTGGGCAGCACGACCCACTCCCAGGCGTCAAGGTAGCCGTACCAGAACCATTTGAGCAGTTCGCGCGGGTCGGTTTCGGTAAGGTTGCTGTAATTGCTGAGGACCATCAGCCGCGGGATGTGGTGCGAGTAGCCGGTCTCAAGCACCGGTTTGACGCACTCGCTGATACACTTCATATTGGTTTCGCCGGTCCAGAACGACATCGGCAAGCCGCGCTCAAAGCCGAAGGTGTTGGCCAGCCGCACTTCGGGCATCATGGCCTCGTAGTAGTTGCGGATGTACTCGCGCCAGCCGATAATTTGCCGGATGTACCCCTCGACCGAGTTGATGGGCGCGCTGCCGTTTTCCCAGGCTTCGAGGGCGCGCTCGCACAACTCTTCGGCTCCGAGCAGGCCGTTGTTCATATAAATAGAGAGCGTCGAGTGATAAACCACATACTCGCCGGTGACGAGCGCATCTTCGTAAGGACCAAATTCTTTGAAGCGGTTTTGGAAGAAGTCATCGGCAGCGTTGAGTGCCCCGGCGCGGTCAACGGCGTGATTAAATCCCGCGGTTTCACCCCAGTGATCGGGGAAACGGGATGCGACTTCCTCCATAACGGCTTGCGTGATGGCATCGGGCGCGAAAGTGACCGGCTTGGGCGGCTTTTTCCCTTTTGGGAGTTTTTTGCGGTTTTCCTTGTCGTAGTTCCAGTCCCCGCCTTCGGGTTTACCGTTCTGCATCAGATAGCCAGTCCGCTTGCGCATCTCCCGGTAAAAATACTCCAGGAGATATCCCCCTGCCATTTTCTCCCTCCACTCCTCGGGGTCGGACATAAAAAAGGTGTTGGGATGGCATTCGAGCGTACCCGTCTTTTCGGCCAAAGCCGCAAGTTCCTGACGCAAATCGTATTCCGCGGGCTGCATATAGTGCAGCTCATGCTCTCCGGAAGCAAGACGCGCTTCAAGCTGTGCCGCAACAGCTTCTTCCCCTTTCAGATAGGCGACCTGCCAGCCTTCCTCCATGCACTCCGTCGCGAAATGCCGCTGCGCACTCCAGATGTAGGTGATTTTTTTCTTGTGAAAAGGCAGCTTCGAGACCTCTGCGGCTGACTCGCAAAAAATCAGGCTGTTTTTTTCGGGGGTAAAGGAGGATGGAATCTGAGCCCGGTTCAGCTGATCGGCATTGACAAACCAAAGCTGTTTATGGAGCCTGCCGGAGGAAGAAAATTCGGAAAGGGTATCGCCTGACATTCGGGATTGCTGTTTTTTGGGATTGGATTTACAGCTTTGTAACTCTATACTTTGGGGCAATCATTCACGGAACCGGTCTAAACAAGCCCCGCAAAGGATGTCCAAATCTCTCCTTTTTTACAGCCTGCTTTTCGTTTTCTCGCTGCTCAGCGGCTTCATCGTGCTTGAAGCCGGTCTGCGGGCGCTTGACCGCGCGCCGGTGCAAAGTACCTGGCTGGCCTTTCATGAACGGGGGGCTTCGACCAACCTCCCTAACCTGCGCCCCCTGCATACGCATCAGGACATCCGAGTGCGCTACGAACTTTCGGAGCTCCGCACCCGCGGCGCGCTGCCCGAGCCACAGCACTACAACATCTGGATGTTCGGGGATTCCTTCACCTTCGGATTACTGCTTCAGGAAGAGGACACCTTCATCGCGCGGCTCAACCGGAAAGCGATTTGTCAGGATGACGGTTGCCTGGATCAGGTCCGCTTCATCAATGCCGGCGTTGGCGGAACCGGGCTCTCCAATTGGCCCGCCTGGCTGGAAGTTTTCGGGGAAGCTTTACCGATGGACGCCCTGTTTTTCGTGCACAACTACGACGATATGGAGCGCAGCTTCTGGTCCAATCACTACGTGCTGAAAGGCGACGAACTGCTGCCTTCTCTTCGGTGGATTGAGCGCCCCTCCAAACAGCGTCTTGACCGCTCCGGTTTCTGGCGCTGGCTCCGGGAAAACTTCCGGGCGTTCACCATGCTCCATACGCTGATGTGGGGCAGCGTCTTTTTTGAAGACATCATCAAAAGCGGGAACCCGGATTTTTTGCCGCCGCCTGTTTTTGAAACGATGGATGAGTGGGTGAACTACAACATCAGGCTGAGCGAAGCGCTGTATCGCCGGAGTCTGGAAATAGCGGCTGAAACGGGAGTCCCGCTGTGGAGCGGCAGCACCGGATGGATCAGCCCACCGCACCTGACCGACGGCAACCGTGCTGTTTTTGAAAGCCTGCCCGAAACGCTGGCAGCACTCGGGGTGCCCTACTTTGACATCAGCCAGGCGATGTTTGAGCGTCTCGGCGGAGATTACGAGCCGGTAACGATTCCGGGGGACACGCACCCCGGTCCTGAAGGAGCTCAATTGATCGCGGAGCTTTTATGGGATGATTTTGCGCCTTTTCTGCGGGCACATCTTGGGTGTGAATAAATGTCACCCGTTTCACCATGCCTCCTTACACCGCCCGCAGAGCGCATAAAGGGGTCAGCAAGCTTCGGTTTTCCGGTCCTACCCCATCCAAAATAAAAAACCCCGCCAACTTTCGTCGGACGGGGTTTTTATCTGTCTCACAGCACCAATGGGGGCTTATTTGATCAGGGTCATTTTTCGGGTGAGAACCTGTCCGCCGGTTTGCAGACGGTACAGGTACACGCCGCTCGCAAGGCGGGTTGCGTCAAAATTGAGCGTGTAAGTACCCGGCTGCATCACTTCATCAACAAGCAATGCAACACGCTGACCAAGCAGGTTGAAGACCTCCAGGGTTACCTGTCCCGTTTCCGGTACGGCGTAGCGGATGTTTGTTGTAGGGTTGAAGGGGTTCGGATAGTTCTGACTCAACTCGGCCTGTGTCGGAAGTTCGGAGCGGGTTTCCGGTTCAATGTTGGTCGGATCGCTGATGGAGAACCATGGGGTGTGGAAGGGGCCGCCTTCAACAGTGCCGAAATCAGCATTGTATCCGAAGTTTTGGAAGGCATCAGCTGTACCATTGGCGTCGCCGGGCAGAAGCACGTTGGAGAAATAGCCTGTTCCCGATACGATAAAGGCAAAGGCACGGAAGCGTCCGCCGCTCACGCCAAGATCAGCGAGGGCAACCGCGAATTCGACCCCGTGATTGGCTTCGCCATCATTAAGCATCGCATAGCGGATACTGTTGGCCGGGAACAAACCGTCTTCAGCCGGACCCGTGCCTGTTGCTCCGTTACCACCAGGACTCGCTGAAGCCGGGAGTACCAGCTTGCCGAGCTTTTCATCACCGGTATAATCGGCAACTGACATCAGCACGCGGTTTTGTGCACCGATCCAGGCAAAGCCGAAATCAACTTCAAAGTCCATTTTGAAGGCCTGATTAACCGGATTCGGCGGATTCAGGAAGGAGACCGCACCTTCGGCACCGCCCAGCGGTGTGCCGGCCGGCAAGCCCTGCACCTCTTCGAAATCAAGAAAGATCCCGATACCATCGGCATCACCGAGCACCATTTCGGATTCGATAGCAATATAAAGCGAATCTGAGTCCGCGAAATACCACAACGCGCGGACATCTTTGCCGGGCCCGAAACCAGCGTTATCGTTTTCCTTTTCAGCCATCAGAATGTACTGCGGCTCGTTGATGACCCCGTCAATGCGGAAAGCGGTAGCTTCGTTGGGATCAACTACTTCGAATACAATTTCCAGAAGATTATCAGACGGGTCGCTGTCATCTTCAAAATCAATCTCCGCTACAGCCGTGTAGGTGCCGGGTAGCAGCAGCTCAAATCCTTCGAAAACCGCCTCGTTTGTTACGCCGGAACCGATCTGCGGGATGGTAATCGCATCGGCATAGACTACCTCGTTGCCTGATAGCACTGTAAAGGTAAGGCCAATGTTTTGCTGCGAGAACAGACTCTCATTTGTAAAGCTCACCCGCGGGGTGATGGTTTCTTCAATGAAGCGGGTGCCTGTCGGGCTCACGATTTCATTCAGCGCGATATTGGCCGGCGGCAGCTCGAGACTGTATTCAACCGGTACAAAAATATGATAGCTTGATGGCTTGGTTTTAATACGCGCACGTCCGTCTTCAAACACTTCAATCGTACCATCAAAGTTACCGGTGAGGTCATACAGGGTGCGCTCGGGCCACTGTGTATCAACCCATACATCAATTTCGAATGAAGAGTGCTTGTTAATGGCAACGATCAGGCCGGTGTCGCCGCCGGTTCCGCTACGTTCCGCAATATAGACGTGCCGCGGATCTTCATCCGGATTGCCGGGGAAAAAGGGATTGCCGCCGCCATCGCCTGGACGCGTAAGCGCGCGGTAGCTGCCGCCGCCCAACTGATTGCGCACCTGAAGCAGCAGGTTGATTTCATCGCGCAAACCGTAATTAAAGTAATCGCGGTACCAAACCTGCGCATAGCCGGGATGGGTTAGCATGTGGGCGTAAGCCAGCATTTTGTTGTTCACAACCGGGCTGTGACCGGGTGCTGTTACCGAGCCGGTGTAATCTGTGCGGTCGAAATCATGGTTATCCACAAAAAACACAATTTGCTCAAAAGGCACGCCAAACACATTGTGCAGACCGGCATTGTGCCAGTTCCGGATATCGTAATTATCGCCGCCATCGCTCATGGCTTTATAGGCAAAACGCATATTGAAGTCGAAAATCGCACCGGGCTTGCTCGGTGGCGGGGAAGGACTGAATGGCGAATTGGTCGTATTCAGCATTTCCAGATACGCCAGTTTGCGTCCGATATCACCGTCGAAGAGCTCATGCACATGAAATTTTCCCTGCATGGCACCAAAATTCATAAATGACTTGAAATATTCGGGATGAACGCCCTTCACGAAGTCAAAGCGGTAGCCATCCAGGCCAAGGGTATTGGTGAGCCAGTCACCCCAAACCTTCAGACTGTCGCCAACCGGCAGACTCTGCCCCGAACCCGTATGCAGTGCATTGGTGTACCCAAACTCATTCACATACATCTGATGAAAACCCGCCAACTGACTGCCGCTCAGGAAATCAGCGGTGTTGCTCTGATTGTGCACCGCATTCGGGAAAAAGAATTCGTTACCTTCCCCTACCGGCCAGCCGATACGACCTGACCCATGTGTTAGGGGGAAAGCCGTGAAGGTCGAATCCCCGTCGGGACTGAACAGCGAGCCGCCGTTGCGGTCCGTGTAAAACTCACCGTAAATATTGGGCTCCAGGTTTCCACCCGAGCGGTGATTAAGCACAATATCGGCATAGACCTTGAGTCCATTCGCCTTAAGGCGCTCTATCGCAAACTGAAGGTTCTCAAGGGTTCCGTATCTGGTCGGGATAAAAGCGCCTGTACCGGAAGTCTGATCACCGGCACGGCTGTCAAAGTTACCCAGATCATAGTAGTCATACGGGGTGTAACCGACATCGAATCCGCCCGCAGCTCCTTTACTTGGCGGCGGCAGCCAAATGCTGTTGAACCCGGCAAGACCAAGAAGGTCCGCATTTACAGCCAGCGAGTCATACCAAACGCCGCCTGGCGTAACGTCCCAGTAGAAACCCTGCATCATGGTCCGGTCCTGCTGCGCTTGCGCAGCACCCGACACAATCAAAGTGAAAACAAAAAGTAACAGGTATTTTTTCATATCAGAGATTAGGTTTGGCCGCTCCCCCGAATCTAATGGAAGCGGCTTGTAAAAATGTAAGCGCTTTCATAATACCCAAAACTACGGATAGAAACAACAGCTTCACGACATGCCCGCAGCAGCTTTTACAATTTCCAAAATCCCGACATCCCCGGGAAACAAACACAATCCCTTCTGGCTCTAAACCCTCCCAAAAGCGCAAACTTCCCCTGCAAGGTATGAGCATTTCCCGCAAGCATACCTTAAGACCCGCTTGCGTATCAGGTCCTTGTTTTATTTTTTGGGGAAACTCCGAGAAAATCAATGTTGTCGAGGGAGGACTTGAGTCCCCAAACCTAAGATAGGTCCATTGCTTTTGGGGAGGCCTTCAACAATAAACCCATGTGTTCAACATGCGCTATAGCAAAAAATGGCTTAAACTTTCTGTTAATTCGGATAAACCCACTCATTTTTACGCTACTGCTTGATCCGAAAATCGAACTTAAGGGGAATTACCGACACAACAGTTATACTTCGCGCGTCCGGGTGAAGGGGGTTGATGAGATAGTTGAATGATGCCGGAACAATGGCACTTGGTACTTTCAGGACAGCCGCGCCCTGTTGCATTACAAAATCGTCCCCGATAAGCTGGGTCTCAGATGTCGGAGGCTTGGCGTCCCAAGTGTCCGGCAGATTATCCGGATTTAGCACCTGAACAGAAACCGAATCAGGAATTTCTATTTCGACATAAACACGGTCGGTCGGTAAATCTTCGCTGATGTCGAGGTGCACGGAAATTTCAAGCAACGCAAGCGCACGGCTTTCAGAAGTGTACACAAGACGCGTGTAAAGGCTGTTCCACCTAAAACCTGAAGACCGCGCAGCTCCTATGCCCTGCAGAGTCGTTTCGAGATACTTTTTCCGCTCAACCCGAAATACGCGCATTAATCAGGCCAGATTACCGTACTCAAGGCGTAACAAAGCATTTTTGACTTCTGCAATGCCTGTCACAGAATCGAAAAGACTAACAGGCGTGACCCCACCCAGTGAAATATTATTTTTTTTGAGCCAGCGCTGAAATTTCTTCTCATCATCATTGAACACAGACTTTCCAAAAGTCAGCAACTCAATAAGGATCAGCACCATCTCAGAGTCACGACTGCTGAGTAACTCCGGTGCACGTTTCTTTTTGTTGTAAGTTGTTTTATGAATGCCAATGAGTTCGAGTACCTGCTGAATCGGAACCCCTGCCTGCCGTGCGACTACTTCCAAAGTTTCTACGGGAAGCCTGTTTCGGATCAGATCAACCCGTTCCATTTGTGTGGCCCATTTATAGGTTTTACTTCGGGCATTGATTTGCCATCCGCCGCGATTTCGTCTCTGGCGCTTCAACTGGGTTGAAATTTTTGAAGGCTGAAAAATTTCTGTGCTACTCATTGGCAATCAAAATGGTTTAAGACAAATAAGCTTAGACATTATATGTTACAATATTTCTGCTACCCAAGCAACATGCCCTCTGCTCGCTTACTTTGATATACACCAACCAAAACAGGTATTGAGTGCTACATCAAAATCACCACCTTATGGCTGACCATAGGGCGCGCGGGTTACGATACCGGATGGTTCGGGAAGAAGCCGGACAAAATCGGGATGCTGTTCGGTGAGCTGCGCGGCGGTCCATGTGCCGGTAAGGAGCTGTCCGTCGGGGAGGGTGATTTGCCCCCTGATTTCAAGAACGGCTTCGGGCTTAAGGTACAGCTTTGCGCCGGGCTGCAGGGTGAGGCGGGCCTGCACGGGAATACGGGTGTTTTGTGTAAAGAACAAGTGCTGCCCGACACGCAGCGGTTCGTCCAAAGCGGAAAAGAACGGATCGGCGGAGAAGAACAGCCGGAGACGGCCTTCTTCATCCGGGGGATGGGGGATGTACGTGCTGAGGCCGGTGTACTGCCCCGCCCGGTCGAGGCTGCCCGGGTTGGTGTAGGCAGTGAACAGGGTTTTGCCGCCAGGGGAAGCGGGTCCGAAGGCGGTGTTGAAGTGCTGCCCCCTTTTATACGTGATGCAGCGGTCGGGATCATGGTTGGCGTAGAGGTAGAGCGCATACGGATTTCCGGCAGCAAGCACCGAATCTTCGGTGTTGAGATAGAAAGCGTCGCGGTACGAAATACCGTTGGGGTGCTCGCTCATACGACGAAGAATCGGTTGCGGACGTGAACCGCCGCAGGCCGTGCTGCTGCCTAAAAGCTCCCACTGATGATGCCCCGAAGCCGGAAACGTACGGATGTTGTGAATACGGCTGCTGTAGGGCGGGAAAAGTTCATAGATGAACAGGCCGCGGTCGTCGGGGTTTAGCGTTGCAAGATCATGGGTACCGGGTCCGCCCTGAAGCTGATGCTGTTTTTGCCGGTTTTCAAAGATGAGGAGGCTGCCGTCGGGACGCTCAAAAACGGCGGCTTCGCCGGTCGTGTAGTAATCGCCCAGCGTTATTTCAGTGAGCGCGTTTTCATCCGGCCGGATGCGCATCATGCGGTGCCACCCCAGGGCTTCGCGCTCCCAGGCGTTGATGCTTTGGTTGGCGAGGTAGGTGTGAAACAGGCCCCAGTAGGCCGGGTGCGTACCGGTCGCACCGATATACGGGTGAGGCGCGCCCAGAAGATGATGCCCGATTTCATGTATGAGGTAGCCAACGGCCTGTTCGGTACCAGTAAAGGTCAGGGTTTGCCCGCTGCCTTCAGACCAGGACGCGTTCACCCGGTAGCCGTCGGCAACAGGAATACTTCCAGTGCCGAGTGCAGCAATGCCGTTCCAGCGGGCGCCGAACGGATGCCTGTTTCGCTCAGGCCGGCGGTAAATGATGATGACGTAATCGAAGGCGCCATCCGGTTCGTGGATGTGGACGCCCGGAGATGCCATGCGCCAGCGGTCGAAGTCGCCTGGAGACTGCCCGAGCTGACCCGGCCGGGCGTCGCCATCGCCGAGGAGGTTTTGGATGAGGTGCCGGTTTGCCGCCGCGTACGTGCCGCCATAAAAGGAATCCGGCACTGATACATAGGCAGCGGTGCCGGTGAAAGCAAACTGCCCGAGCGAGGCCTGATCGAAGTACAGGGTCAGGTTTTCGTAGCGGTTCTGCGCACGGGCTTCATCGGTCGTGGGACTGATGAAGCGGCTCATCCAGGCGGGGATATTTGTGGGGTCGCCGGGATCGGGATGCTCTTCCCAGCCCCGCATGGGGACGTCGTCGTTTTCGAAGCGTGCGAAAACGACCAATGCGTGCAGGGCGCCGGCAGCGGGCATGCGGTAGCCGGCGCGGACGGTATCGCCGGGGGCAAGGGTGTTAAGCGGATGCGAGTGTTGCTTTGTGTCGGTCTGCGTGTTCACGGATCGGATGTTTGTGGCCTCCTGCGCACTGTGATCAGGTTTGGGATGCAATCCCGACGACGTCCGGCAGTTGGTGAAGGCAAGGAGCAGACAAATTGCAACGCAGCCTGACAGAGGCCAGGCTGCTGCTTTTTCACAAAATCCCCAAAGAAAAGGTCTGTACATCAGCGGAAGTAGATGATGGCTCCCATGATCAGCAAGAGAATCACCCAAACGATGATGGCGTAGGGGCTGAATCGGGTTTGTTCGCGTTTTTCGCGCCAGGTTTTGGGCGTTACGCCTTGCGCAAGTAGGGTGATGATGCCTGCGAGGTTGAAACAGACGACGTAGGTGAACATCAGCAATGCGGCGCCGAGGGCGAGTTCGGTTTCGCCGGTACCGAGGTAGAGTCCTGTGGCGACCAGGGGCGGGAGCAAGGCAACGGCTACCATCACGCCAATCACCGCAGCGGAGATGCCGCGTGTGAAGGAGAGTACGCCTGCGACACCCGCCGCGATGCCCAGCGCAATATCCGCAAAGCTGACTTCCGTGCGGGAGAGAAGCTCGGGCACTTCCGCATTGACCGGCAGGAACAGGCCGAGGCCAACGGAGAGCAAAAAGGCCAGGGAAAAACCGGTGAGAAGTGATTTGAGGGATTGTTTCAGAAGGTTCTGATCTCCCAGGGTTGTGGCGAGCGACAGCCCTACGTTGGGTCCGAGAAGCGGCGCAATGACCATGGCACCAATCACGATGGCGGGGTTATCGCGCAACATACCGGTAGCGGCTACAAGCGTGCTCATGGCCGTTAGGGTGACATACACCCAGGAGAGATCGATCATCTCTTTGACATCTTCGTACATCTCAACGATGGAGATGCGGTGCACCTTTTCGCCTTCGCCTACGGCGGGGTAGCCCGAAGGCCGGATAGCGGGCGTGTCGTCGGTGCTTTCTTCTACTTCCGCCTTGGGGATGGTGGCTTCGGCGCTGAGAAGAATAACGCGAAAGCCATCATAGTTCTCGCCGCTTTCTGACACCTGCTGCATGAGCGATTCGGAGTACTCGACTTCGCAGAGCACGCGTACATGCTTGCTGCCATCCTGCTGCTCCGTAACCCACATTTCTATGATGTTTTCCAGGTCGAGCTGCTTGTGAAGGTCCGGCTTTTCGGCAGGCGTATAAATTTGGATCAGGCGCAGGGCCATGGCAGGAGTTTTTGGAGTAGATGGATGAGAGTGAAAACAATATAAACTTTGTGCAGCTTCTATTTATGAAGGAACAGGCGCAATAATTGGATGCATAGCTTTATATTTAGACCCTATTCCGAAAACTATAATCAAGGACTTAATCTCACAGTTATGAGAACTTTATCTGCAGGTGCTATTCTGAAACTTGGACTTATTCTTTCACTGCTTTTTGCGGTCGGGTGCAGTAATATCGGTCGCGGCGCGCTGATCGGTGCCGGAGCCGGCGCGGGTGCAGGCGCAGTAGCCGGGGCAATACTGGGTGATACGGCCAAAGGGGCCATTATAGGCGCGGCCGTTGGCGGTGCAGCCGGAGCCATTATCGGCTCACAAATGGATCGTCAGGCCCGCGAGCTTTCCGAAGAAATTGAAGGTGCTACGATTGAGCGCGTTGATGAAGCCATTGCCATCCGCTTCGAATCAGGACTGCTGTTCGGGTTTGACTCATCCGAGCTTTCCGACACGGCACGCGGCAATCTGAACGCACTGGCTGAAAGCCTGGACCGCTTCGACAATACCGATATCGTGATTGTGGGGCATACCGACAATGTTGGATCTGCGGCCTACAATCAGGGGCTAAGCGAGCGCAGGGCCGCTTCGGCAGCCGAGTTCTTGGCTTCGCTGGGCGTTGAGCGCAGCCGCCTTGTGGTTGAAGGACGCGGCCTGACCGAGCCCATTGCCGAAAATGATACCGATGAAGGCCGGGCCCTGAACCGCCGCATTGAGGTCGTAATCGTAGCAAGCGAGACCTTCCGCGAGGAAGTGCAGGACTAAGCTTTTATTTGTATTCCTTTTAACCCGCATTATTCACAATTAAAAAGAATTTATCACCTAACTTTTTGTTTAAATTTAACTTAGTTTATAAAAGCGGTAGCCCGAATTTGGGAGTGATGTAAAGACTGCGCACCGTGCGCAGCGATTCCCACGTAGTGAAAATTTCTTGGTGAATAATGCGGGTTAACAGGCTGTCCGGAATTATTTTCGGATGGCCTTTTTTGTGAATGATTTAGCGCTCATTGCTATTGTTGTGATAGCTGTGTATTATTTGTTTAAACAAATAATGGCCTGACAGCTTCACCCTTTTCAACTGTCAACCTACCTTCACCCCTACCCTTACTGCTATGAATTACTTTAATGATACGTTCCGCGACGCGGGCATACTGATGCTTCGCTTTGGTATTGGTTTTATGATTATGCTGCACGGCTACCCCAAAATTACGGGCGGTCCGGAAACCTGGGCTTTCTTAGGCAGCACGATGGCCAATATTGGCATTACGTTCTGGCCTGTCTTCTGGGGTTTTATGGCTGCGGTGACCGAGTTTTTCGGCGGCATTTTTCTCATGCTTGGCCTGCTGCACCGTGTTAGCGCTGCGCTGCTGACCTTCACCATGTTCGTGGCTGCCATGATGCACTACAGCAATGGCGATCCCTTTATGCAGCCGGGCGGCCCAGACATTGCCTACGCGGTTGAACTGGGCATTGTCTTTTTTGCGATGGCGCTTATCGGTCCGGGCAAGTATGCGCTGGACAACCTGATTTTCAAAAAGAAATAGACGCACCAACTGCTTTACTATTGGTGATTTTTGCAAGGACTGTCCTGTTTACATCTTTGGATGCAATAGGACAGTCCTTTTTTTGTTGAGCTGTTTTTTGCTATTCTTTCAGGTAATGATTTTACGCTCCGCTATCTATCGTTTGCTCCCCATGCTCTACCGAACCCTTACCGCGCTGTTGTTTTGTGTGATGACTTTTGCTCCGGCACCGGCGCTGTACACGCCTACCGATGCTGTCGCACAGGAAGCGGATGCTGAAAGGGAAGCCCTGCCGGAAACAGAGGAAGTCATTACCCGCCTGATCGAAAGTCAACAGCACATGCTGAGCGGCCTGCGGGAAGTCGAGTTGCGCTACAGCTCACTGGGCGAACCTTTTGAGACGGTACGGCTGCATAAAAAAACCGAACAGGGTCAGGCAGTGCTGGTCCCTGAAGACAACACGGAGCAACTGGCCTATTTCAGCCTGATGACATTTACCGAAGACGAGCTGCGCACTTTGCTGGGTCCTGCACAGCTTCGTGCGGATACGCTTTACAGCAAGCCGGTACTGCGCTTTACGCTTGATGCCGCCCTATTGGAAGGCACACCCCTGCTGCCGGACCTGCAGCAAACGCCCCTGCGCGAGGCCGTATTCTGGCTGGAAACCGAACAGCTGCAGCTGGCAGGCTTCCGGTTCCGTTCGGTGAACCGTTTCGGGCGCACCGTGACGCTGCAGGCGATATTTCCTGAATATCAGACACAGCATGGTTTTTCGGCCCCGTCGCTGATCACGCTCTCCCTAACCGGCGCCTATGCACAGATATCGGATGAAGAGTATGCTTCGCAGCTTGAAGAGCTTCACTTCCTGCTCGATAACCTTGACACCTTCCCGATAGAGCGCCGCGCGCAGGCCGAACGGGAACTCCGCGAGCACAAAGGTGAACTGAAACGGATGGCTGAAGGACGCGCACTTCATACCGAACTCCGCTTATCCGGTCTGATTGTGCGCTGAATTCAACCGCTACCTTCCTGCCCGGTCATGAGACATTTTGCAAGGGGAAGTACAATCCTGACAAAATCTTACGCGCCATCTGTAAGCGCTTTTTTGTTTATCTGACGGATATTTCAGTTTGCAAGAGTGAAGCGTGTTTGATAGATTCATCTCATAGTAGTTAAGACCTTCTTGTAGGTCTGAACTGAACCCAAAAAGGCTGCTTCTGATACCGGGGCAGCCTTTTGGTTTTAGCGGGATATATGATGAAGCTTGGTATTTCACTGAAAAGGGGTGTTCAAGTAGCCCGTTTAGCCCGGAGAAATCGGATGTATTTTCGCCTTACCAGTGCGGACTCACCCCGTGATCTTCGGGAGCGATGATTACAAAGTCCCAGTTTCGGATGGTTCGCAGTTCCGAAGCCGAAGCTGTTCCGGTAAGTTGTCCATCTTCAAACAGGGCTCGGATCGGGCGGATATCAATCAGCGCCCACTGATCGCGCACGCCCACACTTAGCAAACGCTCCAGGCCTTCCCAGCCGCTCCGTTCCAGCACATCCCCGCCTTCCAGGAACCGGTTGTGATAGCGGATGTGTACGCTCTCCTGATTCCGGGATTCGGCCAGCTGCGCCACATGATGTCCGATATCCTGCAGGCCACGCGGACTCTCATGCCGTCCCATGTGCCAGGAACCCATTTTCAGGAACACTTTCGGCTGCGGATTTTCCGCCAGCGCTGCCTTAAAGTTGCGGTCGAAATTCTCTTTGAAATACGTGACCCGCACCGGGTCGCTGTCCCCGCCGCGTTCGTTCAGGCAGTAGATTTCGAGCGTTTTGTGCAGGGCTTCGCGAATAAGCTGAATGTCCGGGTGTCCAAACCCTGCAAAGCTATCCAGAAACGCCTGAAAAGTATCGTCGTCTTGCAGGCGGCAGCTTCGCTGAAAATTTCCGCCAAACAAATCTGCGACCTGATTCCGGCGGTCGAGCCAGTACAGCCGTCTGCTGAGCGTACGGTGCATGCGTTGCTGTCCGGGACTGACTTCTTCCCCGCCCAGGCGCAACAGCTCATCAATCAGAAATTTGTACGAGAAGTAAAATTCCTGATCCAGACCCCAAAGCGTAAAGTGAAACGCATGCGCGGCTTCGAGAAAATCGAGATCCGTTTCTCCTTTAAAAAACGGAATCGGGATGAGATCAAAAACCCGCGAAGCGTACCCCGCATAAAAATCCAAAACATCTGACCGTCCTTCCCCGATGAGAGCCTGCAGTTTTTGGGCTGCGTACGGACCTGTCTCCACCGCAAAATGCGCAAAGCCGTGCGGTGCCAGAAACCGAAGAAGTGAAGTCGCCAGCTCCCCAAGGTGCTTCCG
The DNA here is from genome assembly GCF_003353065.1 of Cyclonatronum proteinivorum. Classification (GTDB taxonomy): domain Bacteria; phylum Bacteroidota; class Rhodothermia; order Balneolales; family Cyclonatronaceae; genus Cyclonatronum; species Cyclonatronum proteinivorum. The sequence continues at coordinate 3,729,378 of NZ_CP027806.1, forward strand.
GTTGTGCAGCTCCCCGAGAGCAACAAAATGCGCCTGCGTCAAAGCCGCAAGCAAGGCGTCCGCCCCAACGATTTCGCCATCCCGAATCTCAAAATAAGTGGTATGCGCCGCGAATAAATTTTCGGAAAAGGGGAGCGGATCAGGGGGTTGATCAGCATGCACCTGAGGTAGAAACAGTAAGGCGAAGGTAATGGTGAATATCACGGAATCAAGCCTGTACAGGTTGGGATGATTAGCTGCTATCTCCCGGAATCAGCTAACTATTGTTAGTTTACCATCTTCCAATACCCAAGAAGGCCGCTCCTGAAACAGGGCGGCCTTCTTGGGTTTTTGACAGTATAAATAGCTCAACACTTACTCAAAATCAGTGTTCAGGCGGAAGCGGGAAATGCGGTTGTTATTGGTGTCCGCGACATATACGATGCGACGGAAGTAGGCGACGCCGGAGGGGTTATCGAATTCGCGTGCGCCGTTGCCGGTACCACCGAAAGATACATTGATGGCCCGCGTTGCGGATGATCCTGCCGGCGGGTTTACACCTTCTATGCCGTTCGACTGAAAAAGGTAAAGGCTGTCGCGGGCGGCGTCAACAACAAACAGATGTGCGCGCTCGTCACCGGAGAAGGCTACCCCGCTTGGATCTGTGAAACGGTTTTGATCATACAGGAAACTTCTCGCGCGGGTCGTGTCCCGGTTAAGCAGGTTGGGATTCGACCGGTACTCGATGCCGTCCGGCGTGTCAACAGCATTTACCCAAAGTACCCGAAACGGAATTTCGCGGGGATTATCAGGATCAGGTGATCCCTGCGTGATCAGGAAGCTGCGGTCTGAAGGGACATTGTCTCGCTGCGGCGGGGTTGCAAAAGATGCAATGTCGGTCAGGTCAATGGCACTGGTAAGCGAAGGGGAGTTCGGATTCAGGGCTCTGATCTGACTCGTGTTGCGCATGAGTGCGGGATTGTCAGAACGGGGTGACATGATGAGCACGGTGTTATCCTGCGTGATGGCTTCGCCTGTGCGGTTACGGGGCCCGCGGCGGGTGACGTAGAGCTCGTTGTTGGCAAGGGTTGACAGCCCGGTGATTTCAACAAATTCGTCGTTATCCGGGATGTCGCGGTTCAGACGGTTCCGCTGTGATGCGGCCGTTGCACGACTTGCGTCCATAAACGGATGCACCATTACCTGAAGGAGCTCAACAGGCCCGGCGCCGTTTGCATTTCGAATTTTGTACACCGCAGGCAGGTTCCAGGTGATGTCAGGATCAACCGCTGCAATTACTGTATCGATGCGGGCTGCCACATATACATTGAGCAGGCGATCCTGTGTTACGGATACCGCGTTGCGCAGACTTGCAGCCTGCGAACCGGAGATGTCAAAATCTGCCGCTTCGCTTAGCGTGAGATATTTTCTGCCGGCGCGGTCGAGTACATGCAATCCGTCTTCATCGGTTACATACACGAGTTCGTCGTAGCCTACAAATATATCGGTGGGTTTGTTGAAGGTGTCCCAGAAGGGCAGCAGGGCGACATAGCCCACATCTTCCACAATCAGATTCGGATCGAGGCGCCCGTCCTCAAAAATCTCGTCGGTAATGCTGTCTTGCTTGGAACCAAACATATCCTCACAGGAAATGAGGAAACCGGCGGAGATCACAAACAATAACAGTACGGTAAAAACTTGCTTCATCATATCGGTCGGTTGTCTTGCTTAAAGCGTGAATTTGAGAGCGAACCGGTGCAGACTACCAAGTCGGTCGCGGGTGCTGAAGCCGTAGTCGAGGCCAAGGCTGTAGTTGAGCACGGGTAGATTGAAGCCAACGCCAAAGCTGGGCAGGGAAGCTTCATCCACACCAAACTCATAGCCGGCGCGCAGATAAAACTGATTCAGGTATCCGAGTTCCGCCCCAAGGCTGAACTGTTCGGCATTGTCGGCAGGGTTGGTAATTTGCGCGAGACCGGTAAGCGAAAGATTATCGCTGTTAAAGATGTCATAGGCGGCTCCCATTTTAAAGGTAGTAGGCGGCGAGACGTCTTCAAATTCGGTTTCAATAATTTCACCTTCCAGGTCGAGCCGGCGGATTTCTCCGGAAGGACTCGCGTCTATGCCGAAATTATTCAGACCTACCGCAAAGCGGAGTCCGGTGTCGCCAACACGGTAGAAAAATCCCACATCAAAGACGACGGTCTGGGCTTCGAATTCGGCTATGCGCTCTTCCACATACTTGAGGCTAACGCCGTAGCTGAACAGGTTGGTAAGCTCCTGCGCAAAAGTGAGGCCCGCAGCCATGTTGATCGCCCGAAAGGTACGACCTGTGCCAAAGGGGTTGAACTCCGTTGTCTCATTCATATCGCCGGAATCGAGATACAGTACCGAAGCTCCGAAAGCCATGCTGCCGCGGCGGTGCAGATAGGCCGCGTAGTTCAGGGAGATATCAGTAAAGTACTGCGTGTGGCTGATCTGAATCTGATTGCCCTGCATTTGCGCAGCAAGGGCCGGGTTCAGGTAAAGCGATGAGGCGTCCGTCGCGTCGGCCACATTGGAGGCGCCAAGACCTGAAGAGCGGGCGTCCGGATTGATTTTGAGAAACTGAAAACCGGAAGTTCCGGAGCGGGAGTCACCCAGGCTGGGAATAATGCTGCGCTGTGCCACCGCTGTATCTGCAAAACCAACCATCAGCAGCAGCATGATTACGGCGGCAGACAGGATGTGATATTTTCTATGGGTATATAACATTGTGAAAGTCATCCGCTATCAGAAATTAATGGCGAGGCCAAACATAATGTGGCGCTGTTCGAGGAAGTTTGCCGGATTGAGGTATGCCGGGCTGTTGTTGTCGCGGGGATCCACATAGCGGGGATCGCGAACATTGGCCGGCACATCAAATCGGCGGTCATCACGGAGGGCGATTAGCGCCTGCGGATCGGTCGGGTAGTCGGTGCGATAAGCACGACCGGTTACCGGATTGATGATAGCAGCGTTTTTCGCATTGAAAAGGTTGGTGATTTCAAGCGTACCGCGAATGCGCGTGCTGCCAATATTGATCCAGCGCTCAAAGGTGAGATCGAACATCACCCATGACTCGCCGGTTTCGGAAAAGCGGCGGTTCGGATCAGGATCACGCTCGTAAATCGGGCGCCAGTCTTCAACGCCGGTTACCGGGTTACGCTCGTTGCCGCGGAAGACCATAGGCGTGTAGCGAATACCGCTACGATACATACCGGACAGGAAGAGGCGGAACTGATTGAGGGGCGCAAGACCAAACAGCGGGTCGTTGGGGCGATCCCAGGTGAAGATGATGTTACCCTTGATATCCCACGGACGATCCCAGGCCAGCGGGGTCTCGATGTTGTTTCCGAAATCCTGACCACCGGAGATGATGTTGCTGAGCGCGTCATTGGAAGTCGAGCTCAGACCTTCCGCGCGGGAGTAGGTTACGCTGAGCGAGCCCTGCAGGAAGTGCGAGTAGCGCTTCAGGTAGGAAAGCTCCAGACCGCGGACCCGGGCAAAGTCGCCGTTCACACGGAATGTACGCTCTGACTCCCGACCGGCAGCATCTACGATATTAACCCGCTCTGCAGTAATGAAGTCATATTTATCACTCCAGAAAGCGGTGACATTCAGCGCGTCATTGGCGGTGAGCTGATAGCGGAAGCCAATCTCATACGAGATGTCCATCTCGGGATTCAGGTTGGGATTCCCGAGATTGCTGAGGAATGAACGGTCCTGATAAAAGGGATCGAGACCCGCGTACACGTGTGTAGGGTGAGGCAGCTTGGACTTATGGCTGTAGTTGAAATACATCACCATATTTTCACGCACCGGGAAGGAGACGTTAATACGCGGAAGCAAACGCATTTTGAAGCGGCGACCAAAGAAACTATAGGTCTCGTTCATGTAAGCTTCACGCACAACGTTGGGAATGGGCGAAAGCGGATCATCTACGAAATTATCTACATAGCTGCCGGGGAACCAGTATTCGAGGCGGGCGCCGATATTGGCGATGAGTCCGCGGTATCTGATCTGGTCGCTCACAAACAGCGCTCCGCGTGCCGGTCTTACATTCCAGATATCTGAGGTAGCGCCAAGACGTCCGGTTTGGGTCTCGGTTTCGTCATCAATCTGAATCGGTGCACCTACCCACGGCCGGCTGATATCAATCCACTGATAGTTTTTGAACTTCATCTCCAGACCTACACGGAGACGGTGATTGTTATCCGCCAGGAAGGAAGTCACGGTGCTTCTCAGGGTGATTTCTTCAGCAAAGTGATCATGCCAGAGGGAAGCAATACCTCCGTTGTTGGCAAAACCGTCACCGGGCAGGGCATAGGTAAACTGATCACCGGCAGGAAACGGTGTGATGGGAAAAGTGATGATACTCGCCGCGTCAAACTCGCCGTCCACAAACTCCGGACGCCAGTTCCGTCCGTTGGCGTCAGCGCGGAGGCGCGTGAAAAAGCGGCTGAGCTGAACATCATAAAATGTAGCATTCGATACCGCATGGGTCCACTTGACGTATGCCATGTTACTGTCGTTGGCATAGGTGTTCGCGTTATCGAGGCTTTGCTCGAAAAAGAACTGATAGCCCGGACGAATCTGTACATCATCCCCGATAATCTGCAGCATGCGGGTATTTTGGTTTACAACCAGCGAGCGGTTGTAGGCCGCTTCAAGCCGCATGCCCGGCTTAATGCGGTAGGTCAGTTTGAACAGACCGCTGTAGCGGTTATCCTGACGCGGTGACCACATGGTGTTGCTGATGAGTGAACTCTCCACCTGATCTGCGGTTTGCCGCATGAATTCATTGGTGATATTCATCTGACCAGCCATAAAAAAGGAGATCGAACCCGGCAGCACCCCGTCTAAAAACGGAACCGGTCCGCCCAGGGAGAAATCGTAGATATCCGTAAAAAAGTTGGACGAAGCCCCGGTCATACGGCCCGGATTGTCACGTTTGTGCGCAAAGTTACCGGAAAAGCTTTCGCCGCCTGACTGCGTTTCGACGCTTACCACGCCTGAAGTCGCGTTTCCGAATTCAACATCTACGCCACCGGTGGTAACTTCCACATTCTGGAAGGCATTGGCGCCGAGATCAAGCCCGAATCCGGTACCTGCAAGCGGGTTTTGCGCAGATACACCGTCGATTACAAAACCTGTTTCATTCGCCCGGCCGCCACGGATATACAATCCTGAAGGATCGCGTACAACGCCTGCGGTCATCCCAACCACTTCATCTACGCGTCGCACGGGTGCCGCAGCAATTTGTTCGCGCGAGAGGCTGGTTGAGGTGGAAGACTTCTCAATATCAAAAATAGGCCTTTCCCCGATTACGAGCACTTCATCGCCGGCCGTAAGCGGCTGCAAGCCCATTTCCACATCGAGCGTAGTGGTTTCGCCCGCAACAACACGCACGCCGGTAATCAGAATCCGCTCATAGCCGATATAGCTGAATTCCAGAGCGTATTCACCGGGACGTATATTCCGGATGTTAAATTCCCCGTCGAGGTTGGTTGCGTCGCCGAAGCTTGTGCCGCGCACGATCACGTTCACCCCGATCAGGGTTTCGCCGTCGTCACGGTCGGTTACTACACCTGTGATATTTCCGGTAGCCTGTGCGTGTACCGCAGCGGGTAGTATCCATCCTGCCGCTGTCAGGATTAATAGCCAAAGTAGCGTTCTTCTCATTGCTGAAACCCAAGTATTTCAATGCATGTTATTTCAATCAGTCGGTCGAGTTCACTGTCGGGGGTAAACTCTCTCAGATCAACCCCGAAGAACAAAATGCTTTCGTCAGGGTTGGTCGCAGATATTAGTTTTGAGCCGTCAAAGTCGTTGATAAATCCCGTTACGGCTGCACGGGTTTTAAAATCAGCTTCAAAGAGCGGCACGGTCTCGCCAAACGGGATAAGGGGATAATAAGAGAGGAGGTTTCTTCTGAATTGCAGCATAGGCGGGTTGTCCACAAATTCCGTCGGTTCGATCAGGGAATTGTTGGCAAGGAAGAAACTTTGCTGTCCGGACGGCAGAATTTCCATACGCTGGAAAGGCAGGAACTGGAACAGCGGATTATCAGCGGGCAGGTCACGTGTCGGGATGTTAATGAACATGGTACCGCCTTCTTCAAAAAACTGAACCGTGAGCTCGAGCGCGTACCCGATATTGCGGTCAAGATTGTTGGAAACCCAGTAAATATGGTCCCACTCTGCGAGCATTTTATTGATAGTAGGACTTCCCAAAGAACGGTCCGGGAAAGCACTCGAAAGCACTACACGCCTTCCGCCGGTTGTAACCCCGTCGGAAATGTCCATGATATCAAATTGCTGAATACCATTGTTGCGGAGCAGATCAAGGTGTTGCTGCAGAACCGCGAACTCGCTGTCACCCTGAATGTCGTTTAGGACCAGCACACGCGATGTTTGCTGTTTAATGTACCATTCGTGCGAGACGGTCGGGCTGAGGGCACCGGCATTGTCTACAGCACGGATAAAAAAAGTATTGTCGCCGTTCAGGTTGATATTTTCAAAAGACAGTTCTGAGGTGTTGAGCGCACGTCCCAGAAAAACCTGGCTTGTAGCCGGCGTGACCGTATCATCAATCCGTACGGTGAGAAAGGATACATCCGGTGGCACGGACTGCCAGCTCGTTGTATCGTTGAGCGCCATTTCAATACGGTTGAGGTTGGCGTCGCCGTCGGGGTCGGAAGCTTCCCAGCCAAAGCTGAACACGCGGTAGGTAGAATCGGGCGGTGTTTCAAGCCCTCTGAAGCGAATGTTGGGCGGGGAATTCCGGATGGGAAAAACAAGGCTTGGCGGATCGGGATCCACAGCGCCTTCATTGTCGACTGCCCGAACGCTAAAACGGACATCAGCGTCGGTGTTGCCTTCTTCAATCGGAAGCACAAACAGGCTGTCTGTTCTCGTAGTGAAGGTCCATGGCGCATCCGTATCATCACCGATCTGGAATTCATAACCCACGATGTATCCGTCGGGGTCATCGCCCCACCAGGAAATATTGATCTGACTCACAAGCCTGACGTCATCAGGCAGGTTAATCTCATTAACCGTCAGAAACGTGTTGGGCGGCTGGTTTTCATTGAAATTTCCGTCAAAACCGGCGTCACAGGAAGCCAGAAGAAAGGCGCCTGCAAGCAGGAGGACAACTGCGGATATCGTGCGCATGGATTCTGAAAAATTAAACAAATGGGAAGGGCATCTGCACGCCCTTCCCGTTGAAGTGTAAAGCTGTTGCTGCGTTTATTTAACGAGCATCATTTTCCGTGTAGATACGAAGTTACCGGCGTCAATGCGGTAAATGTAGGTACCGCTTGCCAGTCGTGAAGCGTCAAAGTTGATGATGTACTGACCGGCAGCCTGATGTTCGTTCACGAGCATAGCTACGCGACGGCCAAGTATGTCATATACAGACAGCGTCACATTTGTAGCTTCGGCCAGATTGTAGCGAATGTTGGTTGTGGGGTTGAACGGATTCGGATAGTTCTGGTCAAGCGAGAACTCGTTCGGACGCTCACCCGGCTCCGTGCTTGTCGCACCAAGATCAAAGTCAGTGATGAAGCGCGGAACCATCTGAAGGGTACCGTTGAAATTACCCACGATAGCCGTCAGGGTGAATTCACCTTCCGGGATATCAAGACCAATGTAATCGGATTCAGGGAAATTGGTACGCAGAATAACAGTTTGGTCTTCACCCAGTGAAGGATCTGTAATCTGATAATTGGTACCGCCTTCAAACGCTCCTTCTGCCCCAACAAAGCTTACGTTAGGGATACGAACCAGCATGGATTCATTTTCAGTAACTGTAATGTCTGCAAGGCTGAATGTTGGCGGCACGAAATCAATATTTCCAACAGGTCCGCCGGGATCTGTAGCCGGGCGGAACTGAACGGTTCCCTGGAAAACACTCAGGTCACCACGTACGTTAGACATCAGGTCACCAATAGCGTAGAATTCGGTAATCCGACCAGGCGCGTCATCGATGAGAATCGCTCCGGTTTCATCCTGAATGTATTTCTGATTTCTTGCTGTACGCCAGTAGGTTACAACAGCCTCACCAGTGTACTCGTAAAGTGTTCCGTCACGATCACCACCGCGAAGGCCTGCGAGCGTAGCAAACTCCTCGATTGCCACCTCTACTTCGTAGGTACGCTCGTTTACAGGGCTGTTTTCAACACCTGATACCGCTGCAATAGCTTTGATGGTTGTTGTTTGCTCAACCAGTATAGGTGCGGTGTAAAGCGGAGAATCCGTGGTAGGATCAGAACCATCCATAGTGAAGTAAATGGCGGCCTCTTCATCAGGAGAAGAAAGGCTGACTTCTACAAAGTTGATGTACTCACCAGCGGCAGGACTGAATACCGGCGGAAATGCCTGTGTTGCTGACTCGATAAAGATGGTGTCGCTAACCGTTGAAGCGGTTTCAATGCCCTCAGGAGTCGTTGTTACGACGCGAATGCTGAAATCAACAACATCAAAGGCGTCGAAAGAGCCGATTCCGGCACTAAAGGTGTTCCCGGCCGGGGTCATTTCCACAGTAATTTCATCAGCGGTATCAGCTGTGTACGGGCGGGCCGTATAGGTCAGGGTTACGCTGTTGAGGGTGTAGTCATCTTCAGGGAGGATGACATCAACAGAAATATCAACCGCCTGACCTGCAAGTGCTGGCTGTGGGAAAGTCAGGTTTTCAACGATGGGTGCAAAGCCGAGTACGACCAGATCATTCGGCCATCCCGGAGGCGCAACACGGTCGTCAGGATTGTCACCATCGTTAATCCACACAAAACCGTCTTCAAAAGGATTAATACGAAGCGTTCGCGCTGTGGGAGACACGTCAATGTTATCAGGGTCAAATGTGTTTACCACAACAAAACCTGACCAGTCAACTACGGCACCTGCAGGCGGGGGAACATAAGGTCCGTCTACGGCAGGTCTGCGGTAGTTGTAGCCGCGTCCTTCACCAGTCTCTGGATCAAAAGCATAGTTGTCTCTGTCGTTACGAAAGCGTAAGGAGATATCGGTGGTTTGCGCCACAACGCCGTCAGCTGAACCAATAAACCGGGGACGGCCCGTTTCAGCTTCAAAACGGCTGATGATCTCCGCGCCTTCAATACGCACATACTGACTAATAAAACGGCTGTAATTATTCACATTCCAGGTGAACTGTCCGTTGCCGGCAGGGCTGTTCAAATCAGAAAGCGGAATGGTGCGGGGCTGAAGCAATGCATCAAGACCTTCGTATTCAGGATCAATGAACACATTGCCAAGCGGGGTGACGAGCGAAGGATCGAACTGAACTACGATACCCTGGAAGAATGTCAGGGTACCTTCAACGCGAACCACATCACCGCGAACCAGGTTCTCGAGGGTTTCACGCTGATCGCCGCCTTCTACAATGTGCATGGCCATACCATCACGCCCCATATCCAGACCATTGATGTCTTCCACAAAAACGTGAATACGACCGGGCAGGTTGGCCTCTGTTGCGCTGGCAAATCCGGAGGATTTCGGGTAGGAAACTACAACGGCCTCGAATACAACCGGCACGCCGGTAAGCGGATGGCTGTCGAGGTCTTCAAAGCTTGTAAGGGGAGTCGGATATTCGTTAAGCTCGCGAATGATCACTTCCTGAGGACCATTCTGCGCCATAACATCCGTAAAGAGGAGAGCAGCTGTTAGCAATACAAACAGTGCCAGTTGTAAATGTTTAGTCATAATACTGTTGAGGTTTTGGTTGGTGTGTTCACAGTATGATGTTTGGCTCACCTGGCAAAAAACGCCAAAGCCCGGGTTTGGGAAGATCCCTGTGATAAATCTCCCCTCCCACTTTCATATAAAATGCTGTCAGCGGATAATAGCAAACCGGCCGCGCTGCACATGGCCCGACTCGCGATCCCGCACAGTATATAGATAAAGTCCGGTTGAAAGGTTCTGATTGGCTGCCGAGAGCAAATCCCAGGCATGTTCGCCACCGGGCATCAGACGCTCGCCCGAAGCAAAATCTCGGAACCAGCGGGTGTCGCCCTGATAGGTGGCTGCGTCGTGCTGAAGGGTTGCGACAATTTCACCTGCAAGGGTGTACACGCGCACTTCGGCACGTGCGGGTAGGTTGTAGAACATGATTTTCCGCGTGAAGGGCGTCCCGCCGTCCCAGGCCGCATTTACGCGGTAGGGATTGGGATATACCCCAACCTTAAATTCAGGATCACTATTTCTGAAATCCGGATTTGGCGCTGTACCCGGGAATACCCGCACAGCGTTGGCGTTAATGGATGATTCAAGCGGCGGCGATTCGCCATCACCGGCATCGAAGGCGGTTACGGCAAACAGATACTGCCAGCCGCTCAGCATGCCCGTTACATCAAAACGATAGTGATACTCAACCGGGTCATCTGGGAATGTCACCGGTTCAGGCAGGCGGATTTCATCAAAACCGGTTCCGAAACCCGCACCGCTCTCGGGCAGGTCCCACTCGCGTATCATCTGTGCCGAGGTGGAAATTGTACCCCGAAGATCATCGCCAAGCTGAGAGCGGTACAGGCGGTAGCCTGCAAAGTCTTCTTCGCCTGAAACCGGGTCAATTGAAAATTCAGCGCGGTTATCCCAGTAAATGCTTGCAACGCCTGCGTCGAGTTCCACGCGGATACGCGGCACATCCGGCGGCTCGGGAACGAGAAAGCGGGTTCGGGTGCCATCGGGGTTTTCCTGACCATCAAACAGACGGAAAGCCCAGTCAATGTTTTCGGCAAGAAGCGAGCGGCTTTCTTCATTATCCAGCTGATTCACATCATTCACCTGACCCGGCACCAGCCCCTGAAATTCAGGCGGCATAAGCGCGGTCACAAAAGCGATGTACACACTGATCGTTTCACCGGGCTCAACTTCCGGGAATGGGCCTATAGTGTTGAGCTGTATATAGTTACCGTTGGCAAAGAAGCCGTCATTACGCAGGGCTTCGCGGTTTTGATCAATAGGCCAAACGGTCTGCATGCGCTCAAAACGCTCCAGATCATTCGAAGGGCGGGAGAAATCACCCGTTCCGGCGCCAAACAGCCAGAAATCAGGGCTCACGTGCGGCACCGGAAGTCCGGCAGCTTCAATTTCATCAGCCCTGCGCGGATGAAACTCAACCCCGCGATACTCGGACCCCAAAATTACCGAAGCGGCATAGGTATTGATTCGGGGCTGATCAAAAGAACCCCGGTCGAAAACGTAAAGGGCATACTGATCATCCAGCCATCCCAATCCGCCCTTGTTAAAAAAGTCTGAGCCGGTTTCAACGGTTGTATTTACGTTGCGGACAACCATGTCAGAATAAATGCTGAAATAAAACTCATCCCAGACTTCACCATTTGGATTGCCCGACCAAATGTTCGAATTATTAGTAATGTCGTATCTGACAATGGAGATTCCTTCCGTGAAACCAAAATTCCAGTTGTAGGTCTCGAACCGGATGTCGGCATAGAGCGGATTTTCGTGTCCCGGTACCGGACGGTTGTTGCGAACCGTACGCCGGTCAGAAAATTCAGCCACAAGATCCTGATGGCTGACGGCAGACGGGCTGAAATTCGGACTGTCGCTCAGCGAAGAGCGCTCTGTAAACAGGGTTCCGTCATTGGTAAACTCAAAACCGGCTACATTCTCGTTATAACCCGCCGCATTGGTAACCGATGAAGTTGAAACCCGGGTCTGACCGTCCACACGTGCACCAAGCCAGATTCCCGCTTCGAAAAGGTGCTCGGTACCGGAACCTCTCGGAAACTCCATGCTGGGCAGGCCCACCGGCTGATTCCGCACATTAGGTCGCCCAACCGTACCCACATTCGAATAGGAAATGCCAAGATTACTCACGGTTACAGCACGGCGCTCAAAGACCTGTTGTGCCGAAGCCATCTCATAAAAAAACAAAAAGATAAAAAGGGCAAATAGTAGCCTGATAACGTTCATTCAACCAATAATAAATAGATGGATAGCTTAAAATTCCGACCTGATTGATGTTTTAGAGAACATCTGTAGCACTTGCACTACATCCGATGACAGTCCAAAGGTATCGCTATTCTTTTCAATATGGAATGCATCCTCGTGCATTTTACAATATAATAACTTGCGCGCTAAAATGGGAAGCGCTTTCAGACCCTGCATTCTTTTATAAAACAGCCTGTACGTCGCCCATTAAGTTTTCACTTTGGTCGGCTGAAGCTTATGCCACAGGTATTTCCGGCTGTGTTTTTTTTGGGGGAAACTCCGTGAACATCACGGTCTTTCGTGGTAATACTGTCCCCGCAGCCCTAAGATCAACCCCTTGCTTTTTTGGCTTCGGATACACATCACGCTACCAAAGTCAAATCACAGCTCCGTTTTTCATCTCACAGAATCCCGGAAAATCATTACCTTTGGTTCATAATTTAGGCCTTTAGATTTCTTTGCCCTACCAAGATCACTCGTTTTCCATTAAACATCATTCACAATGCCCCGCAACACCCCCCGCAAAAGCAAGCGCACGCAGTCAAAACCACAGGCCGAAAGTCCCGTTTTCGGGCCGGAAAACTACAAACTCATGGCAATTGCCGTAACGCTGATTTTCGTGGGATTTGCCATCATGGCGATTGAAAATGAGATCAGCGGCTTCTTTTCGCTATACATTTCCCCCATTCTCGTAATAGCCGGGTTTATTGTTTTTGGATGGGGAATCATCAAAAAACCAGCCGGACAGCAAACAACCTAATTCCGAGGCGAGCGCGCAACCATGTCAGAAAATCAGCTTACGTATGCAGCGGGTCAGCGCATGTTTGCATGGTTTAATCTCAACTTGCTGAACTACTGTTTCTACGTTCTCCTGATTCTGATCTTCGTCCTCGTTGCAAGCCCTGTTGATAAGCTGCTGATTCTGCTGGCCCTTGGTGCGGCCTGGATCGTAAGCTACTTCAGCTTCCTGCTGCGCCTGCTTTCCCTTGACGGCATGCGCTCGGCCGTACTTGTTGGCACCATTACCCTGGGCTTAGGCGGGATTGAATACACGGCCTACCTGCTGTTTTTCTTTGTGAGTAGCAATATCGCAGGCTTCATCTTCAGTAAACCAAACCTGGAAAGCCGCCATCCGCTTGTTGAGCGGCGTTCCGCAGAACAGGTCTGGGCAAACAGCTTTTGGTTCATTACCGGCCTGCTGCTGTTCTATATCACCGGCTACTGGTCTCTCGCGATAGCCGGTATCGCCGCTTCAGCCACAGCCACTGCCGATACCTGGGCAACCGTAGCCGGCAGTGCCGCCAAATCAGACAAGGCCAAACTGATCACCACCTTTGAATCCGTCCCCAAAGGCACAGATGGGGGCATAAGCTTAAAAGGCACCCTGGGCGGTTTGTTTGCAGCCATTTTATTTGCAGTGCTCAGCTATCAGTTTCAGGGCGCCCTTGCGCTGCAGATAGCGGCTATCATATTTATTTCCGGCTTTTTAGGTTGCCTGTTTGATTCCTATTTTGGAGCCTACTTTCAGCACGGAGCGCGTTCCCCTCGGATTTCGGGGGTAGCCATTCAACCGGGGAATAACCTGGTCAACTTTATGGCAACCGGCTGCAGCGCACTTCTTGCATTCACTCTTTATAATATTTTGATATATGCCCTGGTATAAAAAGCTGCACTGGCAGATCATTATCGGATTGGTTTTAGGCCTGATTTGGGGATTGGTATCCACGCAGGCCGGACTGAACCGGTTCACATCAGATTTTATCCGCCCGTTCGGGACCATTTTTGTAAATCTGCTGCAGCTTATCGCCATACCGCTGGTTCTGGCTTCACTGGTTGTTGGGGTTACCAAGCTTAATGATATCACCAAGCTTTCACGCATGGGCGGAAAGACCATCGGGATATATCTGGTGACCACCATGATCGCGATCACCATCGGGCTGATTTCGGTTAACCTGATCAAACCCGGCAATGCACTCCCGGAAGAAACGCGTATGGAGCTGCTGGAAAGCTATCAGGACAATGTGACGGATCGTCAGGCGGCAGCCGAGCAAACCATGCAGCGCGGACCGCTGGAACCCATTGTCAATATCGTGCCGCAAAACGTGATCAGCTCCATGAGTAGCAATGCCAATATGCTGCAGGTTGTATTTATTGCGATACTACTGGGCATTGCACTGGTACAGATTGATCCCGGAAAAAGTGCACAGCTCGTCAGCTTTTTTGACGCTTTCAATGATGTGATCATTAAAATTGTGGATTACATCATGCTGATGGCACCCATTGGTGTCTTCGCGCTGCTCGCTGCGGTGATTATTGATCTTGCCGGGGATGATCTTGGGCGCGCCTTTGAGCTGCTAAGGGCACTGGGCTGGTATTCCATTGCCGTACTGCTGGGGCTGCTGGTACACATGCACCTGGTGTACTTCATGCTGTTTAAAATTTTCAGCACCATGAAGCTGCGTAATTTTCTGCGCGGTATCCGCCCGGCCATCCTGTTGGGATTCAGCACGAGTTCAAGTGCCGCAACCCTGCCGGTAACCATGGAGCGGGTTGAAAAAAACCTGGGCGTTGAAGAAGAAGTATCGAGCTTTGTGCTGCCGGTTGGCGCAACCATTAATATGGACGGTACGAGCCTTTATCAGGCGGTTGCGGCGGTATTTATCGCGCAGGCCGTTGGCATGGATCTCAGTATTGCGCAACAGCTCACCATCGTGCTGACCGCGACACTTGCTTCCATCGGTGCTGCCGGGGTGCCCGGGGCCGGTATCATCATGCTGGTGATTGTGCTCAACGCTGTTCAGGTGCCGGTTGAAGGCATTGCCCTGATTCTTGGTGTTGACCGAATCCTGGATATGTGCCGGACGGCCGTGAACATTACCGGTGACGCTGCCGTTGCTGTTGCTGTGGCAAGTACCGAAGGCAAGCTCGCTGACGGCCGCTTTGACGACTAAGTCCTGCGCGAAACCTAACTTTAAAACCCTTCGAATAAACTGCGCCCTTCATCGTTCTGTGAGCCCCGGCAACCCTATTCTCTGTTTAAACCGTATTCTGATTTCTCATGGCAAACGCCCGTTTTCCGGCTCTGTCCCTATTTCTCATCTTATTCATGCTAAGCCTGTGCGCTGAATCTATGGCTTCAGACCGAAACAGCAACGAAGCACTCTTCACCGACGAACGCCTGCACAGCGCTATTCTTGCATTCTACGCCAGCGACTGGCATACCGCTCAGGACCTGATTAACGAGCTCAAAGACGATCATCCCGGTCAGCCGACGGTGTATTTTTATGATTCCATGATTCCGTTCTGGGCCTATTTTTTTGCGGGCTCTCAGCCTGAAGACGCCCGGAACTTTCTGCAGCGCTCAGAACGTGCCATCGATATTTCCGAGCGACACCTGCGGACTGCCCGCAACGACACTTCTACAGTATTGCTTTTGAGCGGCCTGCACGGCTACCGCAGCCTTGTTGCCGCTTCCGAGCGCGAGTTCCGCACCGCCATCCGCAGCGCCATGACCGGTTTTGGCTACACCCGGCAGCTGCTTGCGCTGAACTCCAACGACCCCAATGCACAGATGGGAAGGGGCGTGTTTAATTATATGATGGGCACCATCCCTTCCGAAGTCCGCTGGGTAACGAGCTTTGCAGGGCTAAGCGGAGATCGTGAAGCCGGGTTCGCACAGCTCGAAGAAGCCGCACAGGCTGACAGCTACGTAAGCATTGATGCGCTGATGATTTTGACTTTCTTGTACCTGCGCGATGGCGAGTATGCGGAAGCCAAACGGACTTCGGCACGCCTTGTGGAACTTCATTCGGAGAACGTCATTTTTCTCTATCACCATGCGCAAAGCCTGCAGCAACTCGGCGAACATGAACAGGCAGCCGCCTATTTTCAAAAAGTCGTAGCGCTCGATCATGAAAAACTCAAACAGCTTACGCAAAGCGCGAGTAAACAGCTTGCTCTGCTGACCGAAGGCTGAAACATCAACAGCTTTCAGCTTTTTCTTCCGCCCTTTTTAAGCGGCGAAACATGCGCCACGTTTACTGAAAAAGGCACTGTCGGTTCCCCGGCAGTGCCTTTTGTATTTTGATTGAGAGAGATGGAAATATAAAAAATCAGCGCCGCATACGGATATTTTTTTGAAGCGGCGTCTTCCTTTTGCTGAACATGTTTAGCGCACGAGACTCATGGTTCCGCTCAGCATTATTCCGTCGCCGACGGTTAGGCTGTACAGATACATGCCGCTTGCGAGTCCTGTGGCGTCGAATGCTACCGTGTGCCGCCCGGCACTCAGGGTCTCATTCGAAAGGAGGCTTGCGACGCGCTGCCCGGTTAGGGTGTACACCACCAAACTTACCTGATGTGTTTCCGGAAGCTCAAAGCTGATGTTGGTGGTCGGGTTGAACGGGTTGGGGTAGTTTTGCAGCAAGCTTACTGAAGCGGGCCGTTCATCGGTATAGCCGCCTATATCGCCGCTTGAGGTGGTGTTCTGAAACTGGAAGCGGGCTGCTACCGGCGAGTGATCAGAGGTGGTGTCGAAGTAATCCGTGATGAAATCGGTAATATTTACGACGCGCTGCGAGCCTTCAATGAGCTCATCCGCGAGCTGATTGGTCACAATGATGTGATCGATCATACTGCCGGTTCTGAAGGAGGAAAACTGTCCTTCTTCAAGGCTGAGCGAAACCGGCAGGTAGTTGGGGTCTTCCACGAAGTTTTGATAGGGCGAAGGCTGATTGTTCCAGGTTGAAACCAGGAGGCGGTCGTTGTAATCTCCGAAGAAAATCACGTTGTCGTCCTGCCGGTTGGCGTCGAGAAAGGTTTTGAGCTGCTGACTCGCATTCACGCGCTGCTGATAGGAGGTGGGGTCCGCAAATGCTTTGGCATGCACGCCGTACGCCCAAACTTCACGGGTTTCGTTGCCAATGGTGACATCCATACGCATCCACAGGGGAAGGCGGCCCGCCCAGTCGCCGGGATTCTGACCGGTTGAAAGCAAGCCAAAGCCGCGGGGCGTGATGGTATCGAGCCGGTACAGGAAAGCGGTGCGCTGTGTTTGTGTGTACTGCGCCAGGTAGCCGCCATAGTCTTCGAGGGCGTTCACCAGCTGATTCCAGGTGGCCGTGTTCGCAATTTCCTGGAAGGTGTAGAGGTCTGCCCCTACGGTTTCAATGACTTCGATCACATTTTCAAACTGCAGCTCAACATCGTCAGGGCCGTTTTCGGGATGACCGAACCACTCGATGTTCCAGGTTACGATGTCGAAGGTCTCTTCGGAGGTGAGGTCGTCGCCGGGGAATATGTGGCCGGTATCGGCTGCACGGCGCGGCCATAGCTGCGCGTTGCCGGAAGCTGCGGCCGCAATACCGATTACGGTCACACCCGGCTCTGGTGCGGGCGTATTCACAACCGGCGCCCGGCTCTGAATGCGCATGGTGCCGTCTCCGAAATCATCAATCATGGCATAACTTGCGTTGGGGCGCAGGGCTCCGACCCGATCGACGGTCACGTTGTCAATGCTGACGAGCTGCCCCTGAAAGTCGTTGGTGGCGAGATCGGCCAGGGTAATGGACACCGGCTCCACGATCCGGTTTCCTTCGGGGAAGACTTCAAACTGTGGCGTGGGATTTTCGATCTGCAGGAGGCCGCTGCCGGGAATGCCGGGGATGTTGCCGAATTCACGCAGCTGCCCGGTTACGACCAGCGAATCGCCCTGCGCAATATCGATATCGAAGGTTCCGGTGCGCATGAGCGGGCCGTTAAACCAGGCCATGCCCCCGGTCTCATCCTGGAAAAAGACGGGGCCGCGAAACTCATCCGTAACCGTGACCCAACCGGCTACCGTTACGGTTGTGCCGAGGGGCAGCTGCCGGGCTTCAGCTATGGGAATGGGCGTTTGCTGTGCCTGTGTCTGCACCAGCAAGCCGCTGAACATAAATAAAAAGAGGAGGCTGTAAACGTACTTCTTCATAAATAAAAAGTGTTTTTGGGGGATTAACTTTGAGGCGCCATCCGGCAACCGTCCGGGCAGTCGAATATTATTTTGAGTTAAAATAAGAAATGCAACCGATTCTGAGATTTGGAATTACAACAAATCCGGAATCCGGGGTGATCGTGCCCTGCTCTTTTATGATAGCACTCCTGTCGTTTCAATACTGAAAACGATTGATACATCTCGCCCCTGCACCACAGCTGTCTTTTGGGGCAGGACGGTGCAGGAGACTTGCGGAAGGCCTGCCACTTCGTTTAATCCCTTTCAGCGCATGTTGCCGCATTGCAGGGGCGGGTGTTGAGCCGGGGATTTCATAGCGGGCACGGAGCAAAAAAAAGCAAGGGCCCCATCTTTGGTTTGGGAACCCGGAGTCTGTCGCCCAAGCTCCTGATGTTCACGAAGTTTTACCAAAACAAAAAGAAAACCGGTGTCAGCTGCACAGCACGGCTCAGGCCCGGCGTTTTGGGCTGCCCGCCTTTGCCGTAGTTTGTGTACCTTATGCGCTTTGTCTGATTTACCGCCCATTTCAACGATACAGTAAGCTTTTGGAAACAAACTCACGCCTTATTCTGGCTTCCGGCAGTCCGCGGCGCCGGCAGCTTTTGTCGATG
This sequence comes from Cyclonatronum proteinivorum, assembly GCF_003353065.1. Lineage (GTDB taxonomy): Bacteria > Bacteroidota > Rhodothermia > Balneolales > Cyclonatronaceae > Cyclonatronum > Cyclonatronum proteinivorum. The sequence continues at coordinate 3,747,950 of NZ_CP027806.1, forward strand.
CTTTACCCTGATCTCATGGTCATGCCTTCATCGGTTGAGGAGCCGGATTATGAGGAGGGAACCCCCGCGGCTTATGCCGAAGGGCTGGCGCAGCTTAAAGCCGCCGATGTTGCGCGAAAGCACCCCAACGCGCTGGTCATCGGCGCTGATACGATTGTGGTGCTCGACAATCAGATTTTGGGTAAGCCCCAAAATGCGGGTCATGCGTGTGAGATGCTGCGCAGCCTGAGCGGAAACACGCATACGGTGATCAGTGCCGTCTGCCTGATTCGTACGGGCAGCGAACTGGCGGAGGGCCGGTTTCAGGGTATGAGGCTTTTTTCGGAAGCAACCGAGGTGACCTTCGGAGCGCTTAGCGATGCGGAAATTCAGCGCTATGTTGCGGGCGGCTCTCCGATGGATAAGGCGGGCGCTTATGGCATACAGGATGACCTGGGTGCCCTTTTTGTTGCGCACATAAGCGGGGATTATTATACTGTAGTCGGCTTTCCTATGCGGCGTTTTTACACGGAAATAGCGCGTTTTGCACCGGCGCATATTCCTGAAACGCTCAGGCCCTGAAATCTCTTCATCATAAAGCCATGCGCAAGGCGTTGACCTGTGCTATGGCTGTAGTCCCTGTATTTCTTACCGATATTTCTCATAATTTATGCTAACTCGCAGTTTGGGCCTGGTTGTGCTCCTTGTTTTTTTTGTATTTGATGCCGTTATCGCACAGCAACGGGTAAGCTTTCAGCGGGCCAATCAGTTTTACTCACAGGGGGAGTATGAGCTGGCGGCGGATATGTACCGGGAGCTGCTACAGCAAAATCCGGAAAATATTCCGGTGATTGACCGGCTTGCGACGACGCTTGTGCAGATGCGGCAGTATGAGGAAGCCATTGAACTGCTGGCTGATTTCACCCGGCAAAATCCGGGTTTTCCGAATTTATCCGTCCGGGTTGGCGAGATTTACCATACCAACGGACAGCGGGATGAGGCGCTGGCGTGGTGGCGTAAAATCGTGGAGCAAAATGAGCGCAATGTGCAGGTGTACCGGCTGGTTGCAGAATCGATGGTGAACCGGCGGGAGCATGAACAGGCCGCGCGGCTGTACCGCGATGCGCGCGGGATGCTTGGCAATGAACAGGTGTTTGGTTTCGATATCGCGCAGAATTTTACCGCCGCGGGTTTGTATGAAGAAACCATGCGTGAGTACAGCCATCTGCTGCGGGTCAATCCGGGTTTTATTCACGCCATTCAGCGACAGATTGCCCGGTATGAGGATGATTTTTTCCTGGACACCGGGATTATGGAATTTGAAGAAGCTTCGCGCAACCTGCGTCAGGGCAGCGAAGAGTGGGTCGGGCACCGGCGGATGCTGATCTGGCTTTACAACGAGCGCGGGCTGTACCGCCGCTCATTTACGACGGCTCAGAATCTGGAAGACCGGCTCGATGGTGCAGATTTTCCGGTTTTTGAACTGGGTCGCAGGCTTGTGAACCTGAACGAGTTTGAACTCGCGGAACAGGCGTTTGAGCGCTACACCAACACGCCTTCGCACGAACTTTTTGTGCAGGCGCGTCAGCAACTGTCGCAGCTCTACATCCGGCGTGCACGCTACCTGCTCAGCTATAACCTCGATTTTGACGATGAAGCGGCTTCCCTGCACGAAAAAGCCTATACGCTGCTGAGTGAAATCCCGCAGGAAGCTCCGCAGTTCAGGGGAATGGGGGAAGTCTATGCGGCTCTTGTGGAGCTTTCACTGGATTATCTTCGCGATCTGGATCGGGCTGTTTCCTGGAATGAACGCTTCGATGGCGTAGCCCGAAGTGAGCGCGACCGTATCACGGCGGATTACCTGACAGGACGCATTAGCCTTTTTGAACAGGATTTTATGCGGGCGCGGCTCGCTCTCAGTCGTGCCAACAGGGCTGCCGGAACAGGTGAAATGGCTGAGAAGACGCGGTATTTTCTGAGTCTGGCGGAGTTTTATTCGGGCGAGTACGAGTTTGCGCGCCTGCAAATGCGCTCGCTGCAGCGTCAGACGACTTCACTGTATGCCAACGACGCCCTGCGGCTGCGGAGTCTGCTGCAGGAAGGCATTGTTCAGGATAGCGTAAGTTCACAGCTTCGGGACTACACCCGGGCCCTGTTCGAATACAACTCCGGAAACAAAGCGGCTTCTCTCGAATTGCTGCTGCCCTTCATGCAGTTTTCGGCCGGTCAGCCGCTTCAGACCGAAGCCCTGCTGCTCACCGCCCATCAGCTCCGTCACCTTGCCCCTGATATTGCGTTCAGCCTGATCCACACGTTCATCGAAGGCGGACAGCCATCGGCACAGCGGGAGCAACTGTTTTGGGAGAGAGCCCGACTCGCGGAGTCGATTGCACAGGCCGGCACACCCCAGCGCGACATCAGCGGGGCGCTGCAAACGGTTGTGCGTCAGTTCCTTGAACAGGCCGCACAGCAAGCGGACAGCAAAACGGGATCATTCACCGACAGCCGTTACACCATCAGCGACGCGCTCGATCTCTCCCGCGCCATTTTTTACTATGAAGAGCTCATCATCGAGTATCCTGCGGGGTTTTACGCGCAGGAAGCCCGCGAACGCATACGGCTGCTTCAGCGTGCAAGCTAACCCATTTTTCACATCATCTCAGCAACATCTTCCCTTTCGTGCTATGAACACTATTTCCTATTTCCGCACCCTGCTCCTTGCCTTTATTTTTGTACTCACGGGCAGTCTTGCCGTGCACGCCCAATATGTGCTGATCCCCATGGATCAGTCACAGACCAATCACCTGAAAGCCTACGGCATTGTTTATAATCAGATTGCCGAAGGCTACAGCGCCAACTGGCTGCTGAACTACCGGGGCGGAAGCTTCCTTGCCCGGAATCAGGGTGAAATCGTGCGCAACGCCCGGCTGCGGAATGTCCGGATTGAGCAAATCACTGACGCTCAGGCACAGCGTATCATTCGCGAAGTAGAGAGCAACAACTCGAACACGGCACTGGTGCCGCTTCAGGAAGCACCGAGTATCGCGGTTTATTCTCCCGCACAAGCGCTGCCCTGGGACGACGCCGTAACCTTAGCCCTTACCTATGCCGAAGTACCTTACGATGTGATCTATAACGACGAAATTCTGGAAGGCGCCCTGGAAGAATACGACTGGCTTCACCTGCACCATGAAGATTTCACCGGGCAATATGGCAAGTTTTGGGCGGCCTACCGCCACACGCCCTGGTATCAGCGTCAGGTGCGGGAGCTTGAAGAAATGGCAGCCCGGCACGGTTTCACGAAAGTCAGCGACATGAAAACCGCCGTAGTGCTGACCATCCGTGATTTTGTAGGCAACGGCGGCTTCATGTTTGCGATGTGCTCGGCAACCGACACCTTCGATATCGCTCTCGCTGCTAAAGAAGTAGACATTGTACCGCAGGAATTCGACGGCGATCCGGTTGATGCCAATGCCAATCAGCTGCTCGATTTCTCCCAAACCTTTGCCTTTGAAAACTTTGAGCTTACATTCAATCCCGCAGAGTACCGGCATGGCAATATTGACGTGCCCGTCCGGCTGGGTCAGCTCGACGAAGCCCTGGATTATTTCACCCTGTTTGAGTTTTCAGCCAAATGGGACCCCGTGCCTACCATGCTCACACAAAATCACGTGAGTAGCATTAAAGGATTTTACGGACAGACCACAGCTTTCCGGATGGAAACCATCAAAAGCAATGTGGTTATTTTGGGACGGAATTCCGGACGTGATGAAGCCAAATACATTCACGGGAATTTCGGTGAAGGCTTCTGGACGTTCTACGGCGGGCACGATCCCGAAGACTACACGCACCGCGTCGGTGATCCGCCTACTGACCTCGACCTGTTTCCCAACAGCCCCGGTTACCGGCTGATTCTCAACAACATCCTTTTCCCTGCAGCTGAGCGGCAGGAACTCAAAACCGAGCGGCCATATCCTGCCTCCCAAAATGCGCAGCTTGCTTTCGCCGACGCCATGGAGTTTGTGCGCATACAGCACGGCCGCTGAGCCCGGACTTCTTCTTCCCTCTTTCAACCCATCTCACAAACATCAATTTTAAAAACACAACACAAAGCTTTTCTCTGATGGAATCCTCCCCCCGCTTCACCGCAGCACCAACCCGTTCGTTTGATGACTTGCTTCGGGTGATGCACATCCTCCGGAATCACTGCCCCTGGGACCGCAAACAGACGCACGAATCCATTCGGGACCTGATGATTGAAGAAGTGTATGAAGCGATTGAAGCCATTGATGATGGCGATATGGAAGAGCTGAAAAAAGAGCTGGGTGATATTTTACTGCACGTGGTGTTTCATGCGGAGATGGCGCAGGAAGCCAAAACCTTCGATATGGGGGATGTGATCTTTGCCATACAGGACAAGCTCATCAGCCGTCACCCGCACGTGTTCGGGGATACGGAAGCCGGCAATCCGGAAATCGTGAAGCAAAACTGGGAAAAGATCAAACAGCGCGAAAAAGGGCGCAAATCGGTACTGCAGGGCGTACCGGCACACCTTCCGGGCTTGTTACGCGCACAGCGCATGCAGGAAAAAGCGGGCGCTGTCGGGTTTGACTGGCAAACCTGGCCTGAAGCCTGGAAAAAGCTGGATGAAGAACTGACCGAGTTCAGGGAAGCGCTGGAAAAGCAAGACCGCGCCGAACAGGAACGCGAATTCGGCGACCTGTTGTTTTCGCTCGTCAATGTCGGTCGTCTGGCAGGTCTTGACGCTGAAAATGCGCTTCGGACAACCAACAACAAGTTTCACAGCCGGTTCACGTATATAGAAGAAAGCCTGTCTAAACAGGGCCGCACAACCGCTGAGAGCACACTTGAAGAGATGGACGCCCTCTGGGATGAAGCCAAACAAAAGCTTGGCTAATATTTAGCGAATTTACGCTAAATTTTTTATATTCACAGAATACACATAGCCTGAACGGGGGTTCATATTTTCAGTTTAATGCTGTTTTCTTGATATCCTGATTTACGAAAAGCGCTTTTCAGGCTGTGCTTAAATCCTTCGCCTGTAAGTACGGCTGATGACAGACTTATTGTGAGCCAACACCGCTATTATTATTGAATGCGCACAGCTGTCAGATCCGGATATTGAGTCAGGCAACACCTTTGAATACTATTAACACCAACTTACCAAAATCATAATTTACGGAGTACTTTATGGCGATTAACATCAACGACATTGACTTGTCACAATATCCGTACCTCGACAAAGGACTCGAAGGCATTGTAGCTTTTTCATCAAGAAAGAGTAAAATCGACGGTGCCAAGGGCGAGCTTTCTTATGCGGGCTACGACATCGATACCCTTGCACGCAACTCAACTTTCGAAGAAGTTTGCTTCCTTCTCTGGCATGAGCGTCTGCCCAACAAACAGGAACTCGACGAACTCAACGCAACGCTCACTGCCGAGCGCGATCTGCCTGAAACCGTGCTGAACTACCTGCGCAGCGCCAATCCGAAATCCGAGCCCATGGCGGTACTGCGTACTGCCGTTTCCATGCTTGCGGATGATGACGAAGAAGTACTCGAAATGAGTCATGAAGCTTCACTGCGCAAATCCATCCGCCTCACCGCCAAAACCCCAACCATTATTGCAGCCTTCGACCGGGTGCGTAATGGCAAGGAAATCGTAGCGCCTTCCAAGAAAAACAGCATTGCCTTCGACTTCCTGTACATGCTCAACGGGGAAGAGCCCGGTGAAAACGCAACCCGCACCATGGATGTATTGCTCATCACGCACGCTGAGCACGGCATGAACGCATCTACCTTTACCTGCCGCTCCATCTGCGCGACCCTCGCAGACGTGCACGCAGCGGTTACCGGTGCAATCGGCTCACTGAAAGGCCCCCTTCACGGCGGTGCCAACACGGCTGTAATGAATATGCTCAAAAGCCTTGACCCCGATACCGATATCGTAGCATTCATTAAAGGCAAACTCGAGCGCAAAGAAAAAATCATGGGGTTTGGTCACCGCGTGTACAAGACCTACGACCCGCGCGCCAAATTCCTGCGCCTCCTCGCACAGGATCTCTCCAAAGAAGTAGATATGGAGTACCTCTACGAATGGTCAGAAGCCATTGTGAAGGTAATGAAGGAAGAGAAAAACATCGACCCCAACGTCGACTTCTTCTCTGCCACCGTGTACTACTCCATGGGGATTGAGCCCGACCTCTACACCGCCATCTTTGCTATGGCACGCATGAGCGGCTGGACCGCCCACTACCTCGAGCAACTTGGCAACAACCGCCTGATTCGTCCGCGCCTGTTGTACCTCGGCGAGACCGATCTGGAATACTTCCCGGTTGAAAGCCGCTCCTGATCAGACTTCTGACGTTTACCCGGGTAACGGAAAACACCAAAAGCCGCCTTGCCTCGTGCAGGGCGGCTTTTTTGTTTGGATCACCCCCGGTTCAGCCTCTTACCCATTCCACCCGGTTTATGCGCCACAACGCAGTGCAACAGCGTGTGCGTTAATCCGCCTTCCGGGCACAAAGCGGGTGAAGAGCGCTTCCAAAGACACACAAACTTTATTTAGCAAATTGGCCACTATTTCATACTTTTGCTGTCACCTCAATTTTCCCCCAACGATTTGTAGTCCTCCTCAGCTGGCATGAAATCAATCATACAGGCTCAAAACAACATCCTTGAAAAATACCTGCAATTTGCAGCGGATACCGCTTTCGGCAAAAAGTACGGCTTCAAAAATCTAAAGAGCTATCACGAATTCAGAAAGACCGTACATATCACCAGCTTCAAAGACTACGACACGTACCGGGAAGCTATCAAACGAGGCGAACCCGACCTCACCTGGCCCGGCACCTCCGGAAAATTTGCCATTTCGGCCGGCACAACCGGCGCCCCTAAAGATATCCCCATTTTTCCGGAGCGTGAGCGCAGCGACAAAATCTTTCTCCGCCGCGTAGCCCTCTCCTACCTGCGGAAGAACCCGAACATCTTCAAAATCTGGGGCAAGCAAATGAGCCTGCCGGGAACCATCGAGCGCGACCCGGATTATCCCGGGGTATTATTCGGAGAAATCAGCGGACACCTTGCACTCATGGCCCCGCCTGTACTTTCCCGAATTCAGATTTTAGAGCCGCAGCAATCCGTCTGGATGACCTTCAAAGACAAGCTTGAAATTGCGGTAGAGCGCGGTGTGAAGCACGATTTGCGCGTACTCACCTCCCTGCCCTCGGTCATGCTCCGTTACTTTCAGATGGTGCTGGACTACACCGGAAAAGACCACATCGGGGATGTTTGGCCTAACTTCCGGCTCCTCGTCTCCGGCGGAGAGCCGCTCCCCTCCTACAAAAATCACCTGCAAAAGCTGTGTGAAGGCATGCCGCTGCACTTCATTGAAAACTACGGCGCTTCTGAAGGCTACTTCGCCTTCAACACCCATCAGGACCGTACCGACATGAAGCTGGTCGTGGACAACAATGTTTTTTATGAATTTATCCCAAACCCATCACAAAACCGGGACGAACTCTACCTGCAGGAAACCATCCCGATCTGGGAAGTTGAAGCCGGAAAACCCTACGCGATGGTCGTTACAACCAACTCCGGCCTGTGGCGCTACCTCCTCAACGATCTGGTGATTTTCACCGACCTTTCACAGCCGCGAATCCGCGTTGCGGGACGCGCAAGCGACGTGCTCGACAACTACGGCGAGACCATCGAAGCCATTCACGTGCAGGAATGCCTGGAGCGCGTCACCGCCAAAACCGGCGGTATCTTCTCAAGCTGTACGGTAGGCGTAGTGCATGAAGACGCCAAAAAAAGCCCGCATCACGTCTGGTTCATCCGGTTCGCCGAACGCCCGCAAGACCTTCAGGCCTTTGCCAAAGCCGTTGATGAAGACCTTGCCCGCACCAACCGCAGCTACAACATCCGCCGCAACGGCGACGCCATCGGCATGCCCGAATTCTATGCACTCACGCAGGAAGCCATCACAAGCTGGCAAAACGAACACACCAAAGTCAAAGCCCAAACCAAATTCCCCCGCATGATTCATGATTCTGAAAAATGCCTGAGTCTCATGAAGCGATGTGAGAAGCTGGCATAGACAGCGCTCTGCGTTTACGGTAATGCTGATTTTGCAGCCTGAACGCAAGCAAGCGAGTAATGGCAGCAATGATAATTCGTGAAACCAGCTATAAGCCTGAATCCCGCTGCAAGCCATCTTCCTGCAGCGGGATTTTTTTTGGGGAAAACTCCGTGAGCATCAGGTGTTCCGGGACAGGCTCCGGGCCCCCAAACCTAAGACAGGGCCCCTTGCATTTTGGGATTCGTGGCATAAAAAATTTCTGACACTCAATGTAAACCGCACCACATGAACGGAGCCGTTGTTGCCCCGGTAAACGATTAGCCAAGGAGAAATAACCCGGGATCCGGGCTTTGGGAATTGGCCATTTGGCCGTACGCAGGCACATGTAGAGACACAATGCATTGCGTCTCTACGCGGGGTTTTGTTACGGGCTGCGCCTGTTTCCCGCGGGCGCGGGGGAATGGCGCGATCCCAAAAGCAACGCATTTGCCGCAGGTTTGGGAGGTGCGGCCTGTCACCCAAACGCCTGATGCTCGAGGAGTTTACCCAAAAAAAACAGCAACCCGACATGGTCAGGTTGCTGTTTTTGATTGATGAGGGGTGTACCAAGACCTTCGAAGGCCGGGTCCGTTTATCCGGTGGTGCCGAGGCCGCTTGCGATGGCGTTGAGGACGAGCAGGAGCTCGGGGAGCATGTCGTCGGCTTCTTTGGTTTTGCCTTCTGCTTTGAGGGCGCGCCAGGTTTTGAGCTGACTGATTTGAAGGTCGTGCAGCGGTTTGAGACGCTCGGCGCGGAAGCCCATCATGGTGTACATGCGCGGACGGCGCTCCTGAAGCGGGTGACCGTAGAGCACTTCCAGCATGCTGCGGGTTTGCTCAAACTCGTCCAGAATCTGCGTGAGGCAGGTCTTGGCGAGGTCTCGGTCATCAACGAGGGCGGCGTAGGCCTTCATGATTTCGGTGTCGGTGAGGGCGATGGCCGAGGAGGCGTTGGTGATCACGTAGCGGAACGGCATGAAATCCACGGCGTGCCGGCTGAGCAGTGCGAAGGCTTCGGCGTCCTCTTTTTGCAGGCGGGCGAGGGCGCTGCCGACCCCGAACCAGCCGGTGATGAAGAACCGGGCCTGACTCCAGCTGAATACCCACGGTATGGCGCGGAGGTCACCAAAGGTGCGCTTGCCGGTCCGGCGTGCGGGTCGGGAGCCGATGCTGCTCGATTCGATGATATCAATGGGCGTAGCCTGTGCAAAGAAGCGCACGAAATCGTCGTTATGCACGAGTTTCTGATAGCTTTCGAGGCTGTACTGATACAGCTTATTTACAATGCCTTCGAGCTGATCGCGCAGTTCGGGCGTGAGGCGGCGGCCCTTTTCGGGCATCAGGCTGTTGCCGGTTGTGCCGGCCTGCAGCAGCTCGAGGTTGTAGAGCGCGGTGAGCGGGTTGGCGTATTTCTGGGAAATGACCTCGCCCTGTTCGGTCAGGCGCATATCGCCCTGAATGGTGCCGTGCGGCAGACCGGCGATGAAGCGGTGCGTCGGGCCCGCGCCCCGGCTGATGGTTCCGCCCCGGCCATGGAAGAATCGGATGCGGACATCATGCTTTTGCCCCGTTTGGGTGAGGGCGAGCTGCGCGGTATGCAGGCTCCACAGGCTTGCGAGGATGCCGCCGTCTTTGTTGCTGTCGCTGTAGCCGACCATCACCTGCTGTGCGCGGGGCGCATTCAGGTTTTCGGACCGCCATTTCAGGCTGTTTTGGGTGATGGGGTGGCTGAGGAACGTATCCAGGATTTCCGGTCCTTTTTCGAGATCTCCGATGGTCTCCAGCAGGGGTACGACCGGCAGCACGCAGGCCATGCCGTCCGGGGTACGCGCCATGAGTCCGGCCTCGCGGCACAGCACATACACAACGAGCAGATCGGAGAGGCTGCGGGTCATGCTCACAATCAGAGAGCCGAGGCCGTCGTAGCCGTTGCGCTCAATATAATGATAGAGCACGCGGTAGCAGGCGATGACCGCATCCGCTTCGGTGCCCAGCCCCTCGTAGCGGCGCACGTACGGGCGGGTTGATTTCAGCTCTTCGCTGAGGTACGCAAGGCGGCGCTCTTCGGACCATTCCGGGAAGTTTTCGGCATCCTCCACGCCTGCGGCTTTGAGCAGCTGCGAGAGGGCGAGGTCGTGGAAGCGGCTGTTCTGCCGGATATCGAGCGCGGCAAGGTGGAACCCAAAGGCGGATATTTTCCGGATGACGGGCTCCACATCCAGCCGGGCGATATCTTTGGCATTAATGGCACGGAGGGAATCTGCGAGCAGGCGCAGGTCTTCGAGCAGTTCATGATAGCTGCCATATCGCACGCTGCCTTCGGGGTTGATGCCGGAAGCTTCGGGCAGCATGAGCCGCATCAGGTTTAGAAGCTGTCGCCAGGGTTCTTTGGCGTTGCGCTGCACCGCTGCACGCCCTTTGCTTCCGATGGCTTCGGACAACGCATCAATGCGTCCCTGCAGCATTTCGGGGGTCTGAACCTCAAACTGCGAGAGGCTGAGCCTTCGGGCCAGGGTATCGAGGTCGGCATCAATCATTTCCAGCGCGCTGCGGCGCAGGGTTTCGAGGGTGTCGCGGGTAACGTCGGAGGTCACAAACGGATGCCCGTCGCGGTCGCCGCCGACCCAGTTGCCAAAGCCGATACGCGGCAGCGTATCGGTGCCTTCGAGCAGCACGGGGTCGAAGCCGGTTTCCTGCCAGGCATCGCGCAGCCGCTGATCGAGCAGCGGCATCACGTTCGGGAATACTTTGGTGAGGTAGTGCAACACATTGCGCAGCTCATCCTGAATGCTTGGTTTCTGAAGGAACACCTGACCCGTAAACCAAAGCCGCTGCATGGCCGCCCGGATTTCCTGACCGATCTGCTGTTTTTCCTGCGCCGTCCAGACCTTGTTTTCGCGCTTCACCATGAGCAGGTAAATGGCGCGGAGCTGATCAATCATGGTTGAACGCTTGCTCTCTGTGGGGTGCGCGGTCAGGACCGGCTCAATCCGGGTTTCAGGCAGGGCGGCGGCGATGTCAGCGGGCGCTACGCCGGCTTCCCTGAGCTGATGCAGGGTTTTGCCCCACAGCCCGGAAATGCGGGCAACGCCGTGCTCGTCTTCGAGCTTACGACGCAGCTGTACGGAGGCGTTTTCCTCCACAATGGTGATGAGCTGAAAATAAATCGAAAAAGCCTTGCTCAGCCGCTCAGCGCCGGGTTGCAGGGCGCGCTTACCGTCGAGCATATCGGCAATATCATGTTCCCCGGCATCGCGCAGCATGCCGGTGTAACAGTCATGCAGGAAGCGTAAATCACCCTTAATCTTATCGAGTTCGATGCTGTCATCGGTTGTGCTGAAATACATATCTGCTAAATTATATTGGGGTTGGAAGGAATACCGTATAATCGAACCTCAATATAAGAAAAAAGCAAATTGCCAGCATGAAGCAAAGGTGAAGACGCAGGAAGTGGAAACGGCTGCCGGGGCTGGCCTCGGCCGACCGCGCTAATGGAAGCTTTGTTTTTTGGGGGGGGAACCCCGTGCACCTCACTGGCTGCGGCGTAGTTTGGAAATCCCAAACCTAACGGAAGGTTCGGGGTTATTTTCCTTTGCTGCGCGGAATATCACGACCTAAACCTAACAGCCGCTTTTAGGGGTTTCGCCCTCCTTAAATACAACTCAGCACCGCCTCCACATGGCTGTCCATGCGGAGGTTGCTTTCGTGGGCGAGGCGGATGCAGCGGTCGGGGCCGATCAGGAAGGTCAAGCGGCGGGTCAGCAGCCCGAAGAGGGTGCAGCCCCAGGCCCGGTGCATGGCGCCATCGGTATCGGAGAGCAGAGGTCAACCGACGACCGACCACCGACGACCGCCTGACAGGACCCCAACTCCGCACCCGGCCAAAACCCAATTTTTTACAGGGCTACAACTCATGCTCAGCTATGGAGATCACTTGAAAGACATCGTTAAGGGCAGCCTGCCCCTGAATCACAACACCGGGATAGATATGTTAAATTATATTAAAATTAAATGGGGGGGGGATCGGATTGACTTTTACAACTGCTGCCCTTTTATTGAAAATATTAATTCGTATGAAGAGGCCGGTCACAGGATTTCCGGCCGGAATGCTTTGCCGAAGCTTCTGAAAATGGGAGTTGAGCGCAAATGAACGATGGGTCAGCCTTAAACCGGCTCCATACCCTGTATTTATCAGACCCCAATATACCCCCCCCTAACCAGCTTACCCGGAGTTATTCATCTTATTTTGATTAGGGCGAATGTAACGGTACTGCTGTAACCTGTTAGAAATAATAATCATAGAAAAAATTCTACTCGCATCCTGCATTTAAGAGACTTTGAGACTAACCCACGTTTTCTCTTAGCCCATACTCTCAAAAATGCACATTACTAATTTTGATTTGATAGTATCCTATGAATAGAAAAGTTACTTCTAAAGATAAAACCTATGTTATAATCAATTTGATAATTATAACAGTGTTGATTGCCGCCCCCCTTCATGCACAAGACAACCCGGCTACCGCCTCCGAACCGATAACTCTTGACGGAAGAAAGGCCCTGCAGTTCGGAATAGGTTCAAATTTGACGCTGACATCTGTAGAAAATGCCGTTATTTCGTACAAATGGATGACCGGCCAAACAAGGGGTTACCGGCTCAACCTGAGACTTGCGGCAGATTATCAAGACAGGAGTCAGGATCGTACAAACCTTCAGGAATTTAACTGGACTTTGGAGGAACAATATCGAACAACGTTAGTTATAAATGTGGGGGCAACGTTTGAGTTTCTGCGCTATCATGAAGTACACAACCGCTTGTTCATGTATACCCTGATCGGCCCGACCATTGATTTCAGGTATTATGATTGGGTTATCAATGACCTTGCTTATAATAATACAAATGGCGATTCAGAGCTTTTAATGGATCGCGAAAGGAAAAGAAATGAAACACGAATCGGCGGCGGGGCCACTGCCGGGATTGGGCTGGAGTGGTTTGTAAACCCCTATCTCAGTTTATCCGGTGAGTACGCACTTTCATTACTTGCTTCTTACCTGATGATTGAAGAAAAGAACTCAGGGTTTCCAGCAATGTCGTGGGAAACTTTTTCAAATGAGATCCTTGAATTTTCGCTTCAGGGCAGCGGTGCGCGCATTCGGTTGTCTGTTTATTTTTGATGCCATTGATACATGATTTTTTATACGAAGTCTAATATAAAATTCAACATTCGCGGAACAGTTTTGATCGTGAAAACCGTGCTTCTGTTATTGATGCCTGTTTTTTTATCCGCTCAACCTCATCACAATGTCGCAGAGGTTTCCCGGGCTTTGGAGTTTAGCCTGGGTCCGATGTTTATGATTGGGAACCTGAATGGAAGCGCAATTTCCTGGAAATGGGGCGGTGACCAATCATCAACAAACCGGATTGGGGTATCTGTGGAATCAGGCCTGAATTTCACGGATATTGAATCTGACAGACACGGGGATACGGAGCTGCGAAACTACGATATCCATCTCAGAGTGAAAGCCGACAGGGTCCACTACATAAATCCGAAGTCCAAAACCGTTTTCTATTTGGGATATGGGCCTCAACTTGGCTTTGCGAGCGGGCTTGAAGAAAGATTAGATAATCCCGTTTACGGAAAAGTAGACTGGAAATCAAGATTAGTTGAAGCCGGTATAGGGTTAAGCGCGGGTGTGGAATGGTTTGTTACATCATCATTAAGCCTTGCGGGCGAATATTCTGTTTCGGCTATGTACGGGGCTGAATATGACAGTTCCACAAGCCCGTCAAGAAGGATTCGAAATAACACCCGATTCTTTAACTTTTCTGCAGATGTTGTGCAATTAAGAATTGCTGTTTATTTCCCATAAAATTTAATCACTTACAGCGTGTTTCAAAAGCTGTTTTCACGCTTCAAATACCCATCAAACCAGAGATCATCATGAAAACGTACAAACTCATCGCAGCCGGACTATTGACCCTGTGTTTTAGTATATCGCTATGGCACAGTGAAGTTTTTTCCAGTATTCCTGAAACCACAGCAGAAGTTACTGCACAATCCGCAGTTCAACCCGATACCACCGGAAAGCACCGCCTTGTTCAATTGGCTAGGGAGCGGGGGATGGTGCGTATCGGAGTTACCTACAATATGGAACATTCCCCGGAAAGATATTTAGGCGGCGGACAGCGCAACGCCCAGAGGCAGCAAATTGCACAGATGCATGATGCATTTGTCCACGAATTGCAAAACAAAAGGTTAAATGTGAATATTGGAGGGAAACTTGAAACGTATCCGCGTATTTTTCTATCGGTAGACGAAGAAGCACTTTTATATTTGTACAAATCCGAACTGGTTAAAAGTATTGACGTCGTTCGACGTGGACAAAGATTTTTATCAGAAAGCACTACCTTGGTCGGCTCTCAAAATGCTAATATGCTTGATATAGATGGAACCGGGGAAACTATAGTCATCATGGATGACGGGGTGGACAGCTCGCACGGCGCTTTTAGTGGAAGGGTTAATGTAAATAACGGTGCCTGCTTTTCAGAAAATGATTCTTCGGCCGGCTTGTCATCCCTCTGTCCGGGCGGCGCAGAAACAGCATTTGGATTTGATGCGGGTGAACCCTGCGATGATTTTGATGTTGAATGTGACCACGGCACCCATGTGGCCGGCATTGCCGCCGGAGAAAATGGGGTGGCTCCTGGGGCTGAGATTGTTTCATTTCAGGTATTTTCCAAAACGGTGCCCGATGCATGCGAAGATGAAGAAGATGAAAACGCACCCTGTTTGACTTGGTCTGATGAAACTCTAGAGCAAGCCCTTGATCATCTAAATACCCGGCCTTGGTTAAGTGATGTAACCGCTATCAATATGAGCTTTGGTTTTATAGACGAAGATACTCCGTTTACGCAGGCGTGCGATGATGAAAATACCACAGTGACAGACTTGATTGCCGATATTTTTCAAGGGTCTCAAGGTGCTTATGTGGTCGCGGCCTCCGGCAATGAGGGCTTTAGCAACGAAGCGGCGTTTCCAGCCTGTATTTCCAGTGTGATTAGTGTAGGGGCTACGGATAACAATGATGAACACTGGCAGCAATCAAATGCAGCATCGTATCTGGACTTGGTTGCCCCCGGAGTGGATATTACATCAGCTATGCCGGGTGGGGGCACGACGGAAAAAACGGGTACATCCATGGCAGCGCCGCATGTATCCGGCACCCTCGCCCTTATATCTCAGGCCTATCCGATGCTAACCCCTGCCCAGGTTCAGGAAAAACTATATGATAATTTGGAAAAGGTATCGGGCATGCAAGGCCAGCCGCGTACCGACGAATATGGCCGCGGTCGGCTGAATGCATATGCCTCGGTATTGGATGCACTTGAGCAGAACCCTAGTGTAACCCTGATTGAACAGAGCCAGAATATCAGCGGGACGGAAACATACTATAATGACGAATACATTTACGTGCTCCCTGGCGCAACACTGAACGTCAATGGCACATTGAATTTAAACAATGCTTTTTTGTATGTCTTAGGCACTTTGGAAGGTAGTGGTACCATTAACCTGATTGGAGTGGCTGAAATTATCGATGAACATGGAATCAACAACTTTACCGGGACTATAGGTGATGGGAGTGATCCGCCACCACCCGCTTACCCCACCGTCTCCGACACTACATTCACCCAAAACACCGTACTTGCAGATACGCTCATGCTCACCGGTGTTACAACCCTGGATCCCGGCGTTACGGTTACGGTCGCTGAAAACAACCTGATTATTATTGCAGATACCTTACAGATGAACGGATCAGGTTCATCCATTTCTATTTTTGCTTCCAGTGGAGAATTGAGGTTATCAGAGGGAATTCATGTGAATGGAGGTAGGTTGGTGGCACACTCAGAAGGAGAAATAGATATTGAGGAAGAGGCAATGCTTCAATCGACGAGTTTAACAATTCATTCCGGCGGAAAAGCCATCATTGGTGATGACGCCGATATCAACACCAATGGCGGCAATATTGTAATCGACCCGGGGGCGGAGTTGCAAGTGCGGGATAATGTAACCTTTGGGCTGGATTCTGCAACGCTACGGATTAGAGGTGATGCTGTTATTGGCGATTCCTTTACGTTTACTAATGGCCATATCTCCACTTCAAGCAGTTCCTCGTTATCCATTGGCAATGGTGCACAGCTTGACTTTGCTGAAACGCCGGCGGGTATGTTCACTCGTGGTCAGGGCTTCGAAATACTTGGTGAATTTTCTATACTTGGTAATGGTACCATGCAGCCCTATAACAACCAGTCGGGTGGGTGGCATGGCTTATCGCTGATAGGAAACGGAGCCAATGGGTCGTCAGTTTCAAACGCGCAAATATCCGGTTCCACACATGGCGTACGCCTGATTGGAGTTCAGGACATCAACCTCTCAGGCACCCAAATCACAAATCATCAGACCGCCGGGCTGTTCATTTCAGGTTCAGATGATATCAACCTATATGAAATCATCGTTTCAGGGTCAGAAAATGACGGAATGGTTACTAATTCAGTCAACCATTATAGTAAATTCGGCAAGCTCGGCCAATCGATTTGAGAATAACGACGGCGACGGTCTGGTGGCCGACGGTATTAGTTTTTTAACTTTCGACGGAGCGTCTGTGATTAAAAATAATCGCTACGGTGTTAAGGCGATTGATTCATGGGTAATATTGAGCGACACCCAGACGGGCGGCGGCGGAAGTATTTATCACAATACCGACAAACATGTGGTAGCGCAGGGCGTCTCACAGGTTACCGCTCAGGAGTACTGGTGGGGCAGCGACCCGCCTGATTCCTCGATGTTTGACGAAAGTGTCTGGAGTATCATTGACTATTCCAACTGGCTGCAATTTCCGAATGTTCTCGTAGCAGGATCAATGACAGGTGCCCGCCAAAGTACACCGGTACCACCTCAACCCGGAGGCAACTTGCTGGGACAATTTATGGCCGAAGTTGAAAGACGGGGTAGCCGGCTTGCTGCGGCCAAAGCTCTTGCGGCCCACCCAAACGAGGCCCTTGCCCGGTTGGCCGGTTACATAGAAGTTGGTGAATATATCCGCCTGGGTATGTATGTGCAGGCTGTGCAAACCGCGCAGACGTGGCTTGAACAGCAGCCTTCCACTAAAGAAATGAAGTACCTGTATCGCGGATTGTTTTCGGCTTACTTTTTCCTTGAAGAGTATAGAGCGGCAGAACTTGCGTATAAGAAGCTGGAACTTCTTCAGGATCCTTTACTTGTTCACTTCCGGGGCTTGCTTCCTGAAGATGATGTCATTATTGAATCCGCCGATCTGCGCGACAAGCAAGCAATTGAAAAAGCTATAGCCTTTACCAACTACCCCAACCCCTTCAACCCCACCTCCCTGATTGAATACACCCTGCCTGCTGAGGCACAGGTACGCATCGATGTATTCAACGTAATGGGGCAGCGGGTAGCTACACTGGTTAATGGCAGGCTTTCGGCCGGGGTACACACCGCCACCTTCGATGGCAGCCGGCTGGCAAGCGGTTTGTACATTGCAAGAATGCAGCTCAACAATCAGGTGTACACCCGCACCATGATGCTTGTGAAATAAACGGCTATCCCCGCTGCGCACCCGCCCCGCCTACAGCGCCCTCAGCACCGCCTCCACATGGCTGTCCATGCGGAGGTTGCTTTCGTGAGCGAGGCGGATGCGGCGGTCGGGGCCGATCAGGAAGGTCACGCGGCGGGTCAGCAGCCCTAAGAGGGTGCAGCCCCAGGCCCGGTGCACGGCGCCATCGGTATCGGAGACAAAGATCAACCGGCAACCGACCACCAACCAACGCCTGACAGAACCCCAACTCCGCGCCCGGCCAAAAACCCATTTTTTTACAGGGCTACAACTCATGCTCAGGCGTAGGGATCACTTGAAAGACATCGTTAAGGGCTGCCTGTTCCTGCATCACAACACCAGGATAGCCATGTTAAATTATATTAAAATTAAATGGGGGGGGGGGGGTAACCCGATTGACTTTTACAACTGCTGCCCTTTTATTAAAAATGTTAATCCGTATGAAGAGGCCGGTCACAGGATTACCGGCCGGAATGCTTTGCCGAAGCTTCTGAAAATGGGAGTTGAGCGCAATTGAACGATGGGTTTGTCTTAAATCGGCTCCTTACCCTGTATTGATCAGCCCCCAATATCCCCCCCAACCAGCTTACCGGACTTATTCAACTTATTTAGATTAGGGCGGAAGCGATTATACTGTCTTTTTATGTCCTTAAATGTGGTATAGTTTTAAACAGGAATGTACTGCAAGCCTATTAGCCGATTAAAAGAAACGCCCCCCGTTGCACTATGCCCGGTGAAATAGTGGGAGCGCTCAGTTAACCGTGATTTAGCACGATAGTACCTAAATAGAATCCAAGAAATGTGTTATGAAAACATTTAGAATTAAACCCTATCTAATAGTAATAATAGTATTCACGTTGTTGAATGGTTGTGGAGTTTTTGGAACGGATGATGACCGAGTAGTGTGCAATTCTGATTTTGTATGCACCAATGCCATTTCCGCCGACTGGACTTATCTGGGCCTAGGAGACGAAGCTGTTCAAACCATCGCCATTAATCCCTGCAATAGTGCACATATCCTGGCTGGTACGGCTCAGAGTTTTAGCTCTGGCATTCAGGGTAAAATATTCCTAAGTACAGATTGCGGAGAGAACTGGGAGCAGGTTTGGGAAGGTGGTTCGGTCAGTGATCTGGTCTTTGACCCGAAAAATCCAAACTATGTATATGCCAGCCCCCATGGAATGATCCGAAGTATGGATGGAGGAAAAACCTGGAGTATTATTGATAACGGATTGGATCCTCATTTGAGTTTTACTCAGCGGGTATTTTCTATTGCAATTGATCCTGAGGATACGCGACGTGTCTATGCTGCGATTGGTGGCTTTGGCACAGGTTGGTTATTTTATTCAGATAACCGGGGTCATGCGTGGACTCCTGTACCACATGTAGATGGCTCCGGAAATGAAATTGCAGATAACAGATATTTATTAAGTGATCTGCCCGGTCCGATTTTGATCGACCCTGCTAACCCTGATGTATTGTATATCAGCCCATTGGATATTCGATTGCTGTTGAAGAGTGAAGACCGGGGAATGAGTTGGAATCTGCTATTGAAGGAAGATAATGCCGAAATTTATCCGATAGTATTTAGCCCTGATTATACTTCTATTTATGCACTTGTTAGAAGTCATAGTGGATTGGCAGAAGGTGGATTGTTTGAATATAATCTCCAAGACGGTGAGACTCAACTTCATCCGGTTACTCATGACATAGATGAAAAGCCACAAGCATTAGAGGTATTTAAAGCTATTAATGAATTAATCGTAGCAACAGAAAATGGCATTTATTACAGAGAAAACGGTGAGTGGCATGTTTACACCGGCGAATATATTACCGGTTATCCAAATGCCTTAAAATCACATCATAATTTAATCTATTCGGGAATAATGCCAAATAACGAATTCCGAAGTAATGGAGGCATTTATGTAAGATTTCATAAATAAAAAAAAGAAACGCCCACCGGGCACATAAACCGAACCATTCTCCTGCAAGAGATATAAAACGGCGATTGCGCTTCGGGGGCGTTTTGTGTCTATAACACAAAAAAAAAGGTACGAAAAATGAAACAATACATATATATCAAATCACTGATCCTGTTATCAGGACTCTTAATGTTGATGAATGCTGATCTTTCGGCACAAAGCTATCTTAGTGAACGCTTTAAAGATGTGGAAAATGTTCGGGTATCTATCTGGAATGGAAAAGAGGTTGCCCATAAAGAACAAAAAATTCATATTAAGTTGAGGGAAGGTGTCGGCCTGGAATCCGTGCTTGGGCAGTCGCTGCTATCGGCAGACGAAAAAAGTCCACCTAATGTTCTGGGGTGGAGCGTTCTGCGCTTGGATAGCTCAGCTGACCTGATGGACGCGATACAGCTGTTAAGAACTTATCCGGATGTACTGGAAGCCGAACCCTTGCTCGTCGGAGAAACCGGCAATCTTCCGAATGACCCGGATTTGTACCGACAATGGGCACTGCGAAATACCGGTCAGGCACCAACCAACGGTACACCCGGAGCTGATATTTCCGCTCAACTTGCATGGAATATCACCACCGGTAGCGAAGATGTGGTTGTTGCCGTACTTGACACGGGGATTCCTTTGGTTCAACATACCACAACCCTATCACATCCTGATTTGCAAAATACAAATCGCATTATTTTGGGTCCAAACTTCAGTGATTCACCAGGAAATGTGCGTGATGAAAACGGACATGGAACCCATGTTGCGGGCATCGTTGGTGCAGAAACCAACAACAGTACCGGAATTGCGGGTACAACTTGGGAATGAAAAATACTAGTCATTCAAACTAACCAGGATAATGGTTTTTATACCCTTTCTGCATTTCAAAACAGCGTAATATATGCTTCTGATTATGCTGTTTCAACGGGTAAACGGGTGGTGATTAATTTCAGCTCTGGTGGTGGAGCCGTCTCAAGGTTATATTGATGCAATAAACTACGCGGCAGCTAGGAATGTGCTTATTGTTTCGCCTTCAGGTAATATGAAAGACCATCCCCAACATGGTAATCAATATAATTATGTTTTTTACCCTGCTGCATACTCAGCCACTTATAATAATGTTATTGCCGTTGGTGGTACAGATCAAAACGATGGGAGTTCAAGTTTCGCAAGTATAGGAAGCGAATTAAATTTAGTTGCACCAGCTGGTTATAACAGAATCGCAGGAGATGTCCGGAATATCTATTCCACCATGCCGAATTATCAAGTTGCAATGAATGGATTTCCTTAGTATTTATCACAGAATTATGACTATGCTTCAGGTACTTCTATGGCGGCTCCCCATGTTTCTGCTGTTGCTGCTTTAATGCTCTCGGTCAACCCATCTCTCACACCGGCTCAAGTTCGCACCATCCTGCAAAACACAGCCGATTGGAAACCGCACATGAATTCCAACGAATACGGTCACGGCCGCCTCAACGCCTATTCCGCGGTCAAGCATGCTTTACCGCTGCAGTTAGAAGATCACACCTTCACCTCATTTTCTTATCCGCCGGCAGTTACCCTGACCGGGTCGGCCCATATATTTGGTAGCAGTACAGCTGAATCCGGGCTAACAATAACCATACCTACCGGTAAGGTGGCCGTACTCGACGGCAGCCTTAGCCGCACCGGCAGCAACCATGCCACTATGGTAATAGAAGGCACCCTAATTATGGATGAAGACGCGGTTTTGGATGGTTTTACGATAGAAATAGGGGAGCAGGGTTTTTTACTAATGCGCGATAATACCGCTATCAACGGACAGGGTGGATCACTTGCAGGATAATTTAGAATGAAGAATGCAAAAATTAAGGATGAGATACACAGCGTCATGAAAAGTTGAGTGTAAATTCGTGCACAGCCGCCGAACTAAAACAAAGACGAATTGGCTATGTATTGCGGGTTGAGAATTCCCGATAGAATGTACCCCCACAGAAATCCGGCAACCGGTGTTAACCAACACAAAGATTTACATTTGGGGAGGGGCATAACGGTTGAATTTTACAATTAACACCCCTTTATTAAATATGTTAATTTGTATGAAGAGGCCGGTTCAGGTTTTCCGGCTGTAAAGGCTTTGCCGGGCAAACGCGGCTTTTTAATCTGCAAACAGCCCCCTGAAGCTTAAATTGCCTGATTCAGGTAATTCGGAATTGTCATCTGCTTACTCACACTTAATTTTATCCCCACTCCTGCCTTACCGCTTAATTGAGAGAATCTGCCGGACAGACAGTTTTTAGGGTTACCGTTTTTTTTGAAACAACATCACAGGTCTTTTCCGGCTATAATAAATCTACACTCCCGGAACTGTTAATGCATGTATATCTTACATCATGGCTTTCAAAGCCCTAAACAGCACGCCGCTTTATCATAACTACGTGTAAATTTTCATTTTCCTGCAACAAAATGAAGAAACACAGACTAACATCTATTTTTGGATTCCAAATTCATAAAATCATTTAAAATCAACTAAATGCGAAAATTTCAATTAGCATCTTTATGCGTTTTGCCACTTTTTCTTGCAGGGTGCGGGATATTTGGTTCAGACAATAGCCGGGCAATTCCTTCAGATCCGGATTTTGTCTGCACAAACTCTGAACCCGGAACCTGGAGTTACCTGGGCATACCGGGAGAAATGATTTTATCGATAGCCATTAATCCGCATAATGCCGGCCATATTCTGGTTGGAACCTCCGGCAGCTTTAGCGACGGCTCGCAGGGTAAAATATTTATGAGTACCGATTGCGGGGAAAACTGGGAGCAAGTTTGGGAAGGCGGTAATATTCTGGAAATACATTTTAATCCAAAATCCCCCAATGAGGTCTTCGCGAACCCCCACGGTATGATTCACAGCACCGACTGGGGCCGAAGCTGGTCGGATCGCAGTAACGGCCTCACCGAATTTTTGTCGTTTACCTCCGCTGTGACCACCTTCGCCATTGATCATGAACAACCAAACAGACTTTATGCGGGCACACAAGATCTTGGAGGGGGGTTGGTTTTTTACACGGATAATGCTGGAGGTAATTGGCAGTTAATTCCCGCTCACCAGCAGGAGGGCCCTGGCGTAGATCTTTCAAAAAGCGCTGTATTGTTTATTCATACCGACCCGGTAAATCCTGGCCATGTATATGTAGGTAATGGCCCCATCATGCGCAGCACCGACCGCGGAGAATCCTGGGAAATGCTGCGTGAAACTGACCCCAACGTAATACAAACGATGGCCTTCAGCGCCGATCATTCAAAAATTTTTGCCATGAACACCTGGCGGGGGTTTTATGAATTCAATATGCCGGATGGCCCCTGGGCATTTACTCCCTACCCTGACTCGATGGTGGGTACACACATAAGCAGTATAGTTGATACAGATCTGGTTGATGGTATCCTGCTTGGAACCGGTAGAGGAGTATTATTAAGGAAAAACAATGAGTATTTCAGTATGGTGGATAACTTGCCCTATACCATTACATCTAAATTAAAACTTAACGGGAATAATTTATACGCTGCAGTTAGACCGCAATCAAGCTTTATATCCTCTGAATCAGGAATTTACATTAGAAGGCTAAATCAACCATAAATAAACTGGAGTAGATATATGAAAAAAATCACTACGACTATTAGCCTGATCCTTGTCTTTATTATAAGCAAGAACGTAGTAGCTCAAAACTATCTTGATACATACAGAGCACTTCCAGGAATTAACGTTACGAATATAGATGGGATTGATTATGTACACCGTGAACAGAAATTACACGTTAAACTTGGCAGTTTAGACTACCTGCCTGAATTTGAGCGCTACCTGGAACCTCTGAGTGCGAGCATTTCACGTTCATTTAACATATAAAATTGGGGTGTTATTAAGCTCCAGGAAAATGCGGATATAAAATTGGCGATAGAGAGACTCAAGGAGAATCAACTTGTGGAGTTTGCTGAGCCGCTTGTGGTTGCTTTCGTGGGCGAGGCGGATGCGGCGGTCGGGGCCGATCAGGAAGGTCACGCGGCGGGTCAGCAGCCCGAAGAGGGTGCAGCCCCAGGCCCGGTGCACGGCGCCATCGGTATCGGAGACAAAGATCAACCGGCAACCGACCACCAACCAACGCCTGACAGAACCCCAACTCCGCGCCCTGCCAAAAACCCATTTTTTTACAGGGCTACAACTCATGCTCAGCCGTAGGGATCACTTGAAAGACATCGTTAAGGGCAGCCTGTCCCCTGCATCACAACACCAGGATAGCCATGTTAAATTATATTAAAACTAAATGGGGGGGGGTAACCCGATTGACTTTTACAACTGCTGCCCTTTTATTAAAAATGTTAATTCGTATGAAGAGGCCGGTCACAGTATTTCCGGCCGGAATACTTTGCCAAAACTTCTGAAAATGGGAGTTGAGCGCAAATGAACGATGGGTCAGCCTTAAACCGGCTCCATACCCTGTATTTATCAGACCCCAATATACCCCCCCTAACCAGCTTACCCGGAGTTATTCAACTTATTTAGATTAGGGCGGAAGCGATTATACTGTCTTTTGATGTCCTAAATGTGGTATTGAATACATTGCTGAATTTATCCGATTTATTCAAAAAGTAGAATAAAAATTGCCTAAAACCAAATCGGTTTACCTCTAGTTATTTTGACAACGGCTATTTTAAGCATGTTTCCAAGGCCTGATAGAAAGTAAAACGGAATAATCCAGATTATAAGTTAGTCTTTAATCCATGAAGAAATAAGTCCGGAACATTGTTAAAAAAATGCACTTGTCTAATAGCATGAAAACTCAGTATTGTTTTTCTCTGTTGTTTACTAATTCTATTAAATATGTTCAACATTAAATCATATAAATTCTGCATTTTTATCCTCCTCATTTTACTCATGATGGTAGCTATAAACAGTTGCAATGTTACCGATCCTCCCATACCTGAACCGGGAATTATTGAAGTTCCTACAGACGAACTCCCGGCGTGGTCGCCTGATGGGAAATATATTGCCTTTAACCACTTTAATCCCCATGCCGATGAAAACACCCACCCCTTCGGTCTTTATTTATTAAACCTGGAAACGGGTGAACGAACCTTAATAATTGAAGGGATTGCGCTTAGCCCCGATTGGAGTCCGGATGGTGAATGGATTGCGTTTAATAGCGGTGATATCTTTAAAATCCGTTCGGATGGAAGTGAATTAACACGGCTCACCGGGCAGGGAATGTCATTTTTGCCGAGATGGTCACCGGACGGGAATACGATTTCTTATGGTAGGTCTGGGAGTCAAGATGTTGTAGGGATCTGGTTTTTCCATCTGCCTGACTCAACATACCAGAGATTTGGATATGGTGCTTCGCCTGCCGTCTGGTCTCCCGATGGTACGCATATTGTTTATAGTGCTCTTGATCAGTTTGAAGACCCGGTTAGTGCACGAGGGCAGATTTGGGTTGCGGATACGGCCAATGCGGTAAATACCCAGTTAACAACCAACAAATATCGAAACCGGAATGCTTCGTGGAGCCCTGATGGGAATTGGATTGCTTGGCCATCGCATAAAGGTGGCCGTTCGTTCGGTTTGAATATTATGCAAGCTGATGGAAGTAATCAGGAAGAAATTTTTGCAATTGAGTTAAATAATCAATTGAGTTATGAAAATGGGTCATCATGGTCACCGGATTCAGAGCGTATCGTGTTCAGCAAACCCAACTCAGACGAAAGCAAAATCGTGTTATGGATCATTAATAGCGATGGGAGCGGCCTTGAACAACTAACCTTTTAAAACCCAAACAAATGTTTTATTTAAAATTACGTAAGAATTACATACGTTCTTTATTTTCTTTATTTATGGTTACAAGCTTTATAGGTTGCAATTTAACAGATACCTATGAACTTGATCCTGAAGTAGTATCGGTCCCGGCAGACGAGCACCCAGCATGGTCGCCTGATGGCAGGTATATTGCATTCAATCACATCAATCCCGCTGCTGATGAAAATACCAGTTCAAGAGGTCTTTATTTACTGAACCTTGAAAATGGAGAACGCAGACTGATAATCGAAGGCTCGGCCCGCAACCCCGACTGGAGCCCCGATGGAGAATGGATAATATTTAACAGCGGTGATATTTTTAAAATCCGGCCGAATGGAACCGAATTAACACGACTAACTGGCCAAGGAATGTCATTTTTTCCCAGATGGTCACCGGACGGGAACACTATTTCGTATGGGAAGTCCGGAACCGGTTCCGGGCTTTGGTTTTTTCATCTGCCTGATTCAACATACCAACGATTTGGTTTTGGTGCTTCGCCTGCTGACTGGTCTCCCGATGGTACGCATATTGTTTACAGCGCCCTTGATCAGTTTGAAGACCCGGTTAGTGCACGAGGGCAGATTTGGGTTGCGGATACGGCCAATACGGTAAGTACCCAGTTAACAACCAACAAATACCGTAACCGGCATGCTTCGTGGAGTCCGGATGGGAATTGGATTACCTGGCCTACAGATAAAGGTGGTCGTTCATCTGGCTTAAATGTAATGCGAGCAGATGGAAGCGGGCAAAAAGAACTTCTCGCAATTGAGCTTGACAATACGATAAACTTGAGGATAAGGCCATCCTGGTCACCGGATTCAGAGCGAATAGTATTTAGCAAACCCAATGCCGATGAAAGCAAAATTGTGTTATGGACCATTAACAGAGATAGGAGCGGTCTGGAACAACTAACATTTTAAAAAACAGGGAGGAGACCCTGCGACGGACTCCTCCCCTAATCGCTGTATTCCCGCCGGGAATGCTTTATCGATAATACAGAACACATAACCGAAACAGGATATACATCCATGAAAAATAAACTAAAAAATCGACGATTCAGAATATCAGTATGCTGTTGGATACTGTTATTTATGCCATATTGGATTACCAGCTATACTTTGGCTCAATCCGTTCAGGCAGATCAGGCAATACCAGGTTTGATTAACGTAAAATTCACCTCCGAAACGTTAGTAGAATCAAAATCAACACTTCAGTCTGCCAGTATTCTTAATCCTGAAATCCGTAATGTTTTGGAAACACGTGGATTTGAGCGTGGGGAAAGGATATTCCCTTATTTCGAATCCAGTGATACCTTGTCCGTTTCCAAACGCACAGGAGAACAAGTTGTTTTGCTGGATCTGTCAGGATGGTACACTATCCAGGTGGCTGATACGGTAAATATTAACAGATTGGCTGGGAATCTTATGGGAATGCCCGGAATTGAAGCGGCATCCCCGGAATATATTTTTGAATTAGATGAGGTGTTCCCGGATGATCCTAATTTTTTATCCAATGATCAATGGGGGTTATACAATTTTACCAATCCCGGAAATGATATACATGCCCCACAGGCCTGGGAGTTTAATACCGGCAGAAGTGACGTCACGATAGCGGTAATAGATGGTGGAATAGACCATAATCATGCTGATCTTGATCCGGGAGATCGCAATCGAATTATTATGGGATTAGATGTTACCACTTTTCCAATACCAAGTACCAATACTATGGATGATATTCCTGCTGGCTCAGTGGGGGCTGACCATGGTACAGCCGTTGCAGGAATAATCGGCGCGATAACCGATAATGGTCTTCAGGTGGCCGGGGTAATGTGGGATGTTAAAATATTACCGGTGAAAGTGATCCATTCATCCGGAAATCATTCGATACAGCAAAGTCACTTGGCAAATGGGGTATATTTCGCGACAGCACAAGGGGTAGATATAATTAATATGAGCATGAGCTCTGGTGCAAGTTCGTGGTGGCAGTTTACAAATCCATTAACGGAAGCATCATTGAACGCTTATAGAAGTGATATACTTTTCATTGGCTCTGCGGGAAATAATAATTCTTCTACCGTTAGATACCCTGCAGGATTTCCCTGGGTGATGGCGATTGGTGCTACAGATGAAGATGACATAAAAACAGACGTATCTAATTTCGGTAGCCAT
The DNA here is from genome assembly GCF_003353065.1 of Cyclonatronum proteinivorum. GTDB lineage: Bacteria > Bacteroidota > Rhodothermia > Balneolales > Cyclonatronaceae > Cyclonatronum > Cyclonatronum proteinivorum. The sequence goes on from NZ_CP027806.1 coordinate 3,775,656, forward strand.
TAAGACGTGGTGGCTCCCGGTATTAATTATTATACCACAAGTAGAAATAATGCTGTAAGATCATTTGGGGGAACATCAGCGGCAGCACCGGTTGTTTCCGGTGTCGCGGGCTTAATTCTTTCTCAAAGCAAAGACCTGGAACTAAATCTGTCAAACGATGATATTCGTAATGTGATTCGGTTTACTGCGGATACAGTTGATGGTATGGGTGGCCAGAATTTTACTGACGAATACGGTTACGGCCGTGTCAACGCCTACGAAGCGCTCAAGTTTATCAGTGAACCTAATGTAGTTGAGCGTGGCTCCGTAACCGGAGGAAGTTCAACCATGTCTATGAACAACCATACACGTACATTTTACAGGGGTATGGGACTATTAGCGACGGGAGAATATTATAACAATAAACAGTACGAAGTAACCGGCTACGTCTCATTCAATGAATACTTCACAGAACCCCCAGCTGTATGGATTCGTGACAATGACTCAAATGGCTGGAGTAATGACAGCCCGAATATGCAAACTCCCTGGTTTGAGATTACAAACATAACCGAAACAGGTTTTAATTATCGAACTTATGTTTATCATATAGGTAGCAATTCTGCCGGCCAATCAATAAATGCATATCATCCGGTTTCGCCATCTAATGTAACCATTGAGTACACGGCAATTGGACCGAGTATTCAATCATTTTTGGATTATCATTTTCCTCATACCACCAATGTTGAAACCGGAGTTTATTTAGGAAGTACAACGATTGCCTCCGGTGTAACAGTAACCATCCCTGAGAACAATATTATGGTCATTGACGGCAGCCTGTCCCGTACAGGCAGCACTAATGCCCATTTAATTGTCGAGGGTAAGTTGATTGTCGACCAAGGGACAGAGCTGGACGGTATCCGACTTACCATTGCACCTGGTGGAGAGCTGCACACCCGAGCCGGCGTTACCATGGATATGCGCAGGGGCAGCATCATTGTGGAGGGCGTGGCTGACTTCTCTGATGGCTTTACCATGCAGCGGGGCAGCTTATTAGTACAACCCGGTGCCCTTGTTACCATGGTAAGCCCTTATCTTGAAGTCGCAAAAGCACAGGATTTTGGCTTGTCTGCAACCCCTTCCGGTATCATACATTTTCAGGGTAAGGTAACCCTTAATGGCGGCTTGGCTACCGTAGAAGGGGGTGCTCCCAACCGCTGGCAGGGTATTGTCGTTTCAGGTGAGGATGCAAACGGCAGCTTAATTCACGGTTTAACCGTAGAACAGGCTCAATTCGGCCTTTTTGTGTCGGATACCCACATTGCCTTGCAAAACATTGTTGTTGAAGCTGCTACTTTCGATGGTGTTCTGATTGAAAACAGCCAGATTGATGAAATCAGTAGCGTACTGCTGGCGGAGAACACCCGTCACGGAATACAGGGGAATCAGGCCTACATTGAGTATTTTTTCAATAACCGTTTCTTTGAAAATGCAAACCATGGTATCAAGCTGGAAAACACTGATATCATAAACAGCTTTCTGAACCGAAGCTGTGCCAATCAGCGCTTTGGTATTGTTGCAAATTCCGGTACTTATGCTGCCCTCTCCCACGGCGCATACGGTATGAATGAGGGCTTTTCAAGCAGCGATTCCTATCAGATAAGTGTTAATGGCGACTCGACTTTTGTAGATGTTTCTGACAGCTGGTGGGGCTTCTACCCTGTTACCTCACTTAATGAAATTGCTGTTTATGGAGATCCCGGGTTTGTTAGCTGGCAGCCGGTTGAATCAGAAAGTAATCATGAGTGGCAATGTGGATCTGGCGGCGGCGGGGGTATTTATCCCGATAACCTGATGCTTTTGCCCGGTAGTACACCCGGGGACCGGTTACTGGCGCCCTCTGGGGTTCGTACGGATCGTCAGCGCTGGCTGGCCTACTTCAATGAAAACCCTGATGCGGCTATTCAGCTACTCTATGAGGTGGTTGATCAGCAAAGGCTTAACTCTGCAGGCAATGAAGGAAGCTGGGAGCAGCTCAGCCTGCTTGGGGCTCTTATCAGAAAACAGCGTTTTCACCAAGCAGAGGCGTTTGGGCTGTCACTGCTGCAAACCACTGACGATGTGTTTAAAACCGCTGTGATGCGACGTTTGTTTTTCATGTACCTTACCGGAACTTCGAATGCACAGGGTGCACAGGCCATGTATGAGCAGCTCAGACAAGCCGGTGACGAGGGTGCATCCGACGGTAGTTTTGCTGTTCTCATGCAAAATTTTCTGGGAAGTGAGTCCTCGCTGTCACAGCATGGTTCGGGTTCTGAGCAGATTGACAGCGCACTTCAGGTGGATTTACAGAACTACCCGAATCCTTTTAACCCGATTTCCCAAATTCAATACACCCTGCCTGCTGAGGCACAGGTACGCATCGATGTATTCAACGTAATGGGGCAGCGGGTAGCTACACTGGTTAATGACAGGCTTAGGGCCGGGGTACACACCGCCACCTTCGATGGCAGCCGGCTGGCAAGCGGTTTGTACATTGCAAGAATGCAGCTCAACAATCAGGTGTACACCCGTACCATGATGCTCGTGAAATAAACGGCTCTCCCCGCTGCGCACCCGCCCCGCCTACAGCGCCCTCAGCACCGCCTCCACATGGCTGACCATGCGGAGGTTGCTTTCGTGGGCGAGGCGGATGCGGCGGTCGGGGCCGATCAGGAAGGTCACGCGGCGGGTCAGCAGGCCGAAGAGGGTGCAGCCCCAGGCCCGGTGCACGGCGCCATCGGTATCGGAGATAAAGGTCAACCGACGACCGACCACCGACGACCGTCTGACAAGGACCCACTCCGCGCCCGGCCAAAACCCATTTTTTTACAGGGCTACAACTCATGCTCAGGCGTAGGGATCACTTGAAAGACATTGTTAAGGGCTGCCTGCCCCCTGCATCACAACACCAGGATAGCCATGTTAAATTATATTAAAATTAAATGGGGGGGGGGGTAACCCGATTGACTTTTACAACTGACGCCCTTTTATTAAAAATGTTAATTCGTATGAAGAGGCCGGTCACAGGATTTCCGGCCGGAATCCTTTGCCGAAACTTCTGAAAATGGGAGTTGAGCGCAATTGAACGATGGGTTTGTCTTAAATCGGCTCCTTACCCTGTATTGATCAGACCCCAATATACCCCCCCTAACCAGCTTACCCGGAGTTATTCATCTTTTTTTGATAAGGGCGGAAGCGATTATACTGTCGTTTTAGTGTCCTAAATGCGGTATAGTTTTAAACAGGAATGTACTGCAAGCCTATACCTGATTAAATGAAACGCCCCCCATTGCACAAGGTTTTGTGCCAAAACGGGGGCGCTCAGTTAACCGCACATTAACTATATAAACCCACGAAAAAAAGTTTAATTACCCTACCCCATGAAACACATAATCCATATCCAATTAATTACATTTATCACAATCTTATTTATTTCTATAGGGTGTAACACTACGAGTTCAGAATCAAATAACCCGGATGAAGTTTTCGGCTATTGGAAATTAGACCGCATTGTCTATGAAACCGGTGAAGTGCTGCGCCCCGGCGATGGTGAAATAGAGGTTCCTGATATTGTTGAATTCTACTGGCTGGGTTTTCGCGATATCGATGTAGAGGCAGAAGGCGATAATCGCAAACAACTTTCTGGCGGAGCTTACTGTAACTGGGCAGGTGGCTGGTTTACTGAAAAACCCGGACGCGAGCTGGATGTGACGCTGATCTGTTCCCGTGCTGTATGTGGTATTGCTACCGAGTTTTGTAGTGCAGTTACAACATCCTATTCATATGAGTTTAGAAGAGGAAATCTTCTTTTATCATTTGAACACCCAAGACAACAAGGAACAATTAGTGGCCAAGTAATTTTGTCAACCTTCAACCCAACTAATGGTGACTAAGTATGAAACATTTACTCATTTTACTGGCGATTATCCTGCTATCAGGCAATCTAATATTGCCTGCCCAACCGGCAAATCAGGACGAAGGCTTCCTGATCATGTTCGAACCGGATATAAAAGCCGAAGATGTATTTTCTAAAAATTTGTTTTTACAAGATGGTGAACTCATTATTGTTGAGCATTTTGAATATGTTAACATCTGGTGGGTGCAGCATCGTCCTCAAAAAACTACCCGTGAGGCGGCGCTCCAGCGGTTAAAGTCTGAGCCGGGAATCCGATATGCAGAACCGATCAGAAATCAGGTAACGTTGCGGGGAAGTATCCCGAATGATCCCTTGTTCTCCGATCAGTGGGGCATGAAAAATACAGGGCAGACCGGTGGTACTCCGGGCGCGGATATTTCCGCAACAAAAGCATGGCAGATCACACGTGGGGAAAGTTGGGGTACCCATGTACCTGTAGTTGCTGTAGTTGATAATGGCTTTCAGCAAAACCATCCCGATCTCGCGTTCCTGTCAGGCGGTTATAATGCCTATGATGATAACTTTGATGTACCTGTAGCCGATCATGGTACTTTTGTCACAGGCATTCTTGGAGCGACGACCAATAATGGTACCGGTATAGCCGGAGTAATGTGGGGAACGGAAGTATTTCCCGTTGCGGGAGCAGACACAAGCGAAACGGTGGTGGTGCGTGCGTATAACCACATACTCGGCCTGCGCCAACAGTATAACAACTCCGGAGGTTCAAGCGGGAAGTTTATTGTGGCAACCAATTCGTCTTTTGGAGTAAATTTTGGAGAACCTGAAGATTACCCTTATTGGTGCGCCATGTACGATGCCATGGGAGCAGCAGGTATTATAAGTGTTGCTGCAACTATAAATGCCAATGTAGATGTTGATCAAGTTGGCGATGTCCCTACGGCATGTGATTCGGACTACCTCATCACTGTAACTAATACTAATCACAATGATAACAGAAATACAAATGCGGGTTATGGAGCTCAAACCATAAACTTAGGTGCTCCGGGAACTAACATTAACTCTACGGTGACCACATCATCTGGTTCGTATGGTAGTAGGACGGGTACATCTATGGCAACACCACATGTAACAGGTACAATCGGATTGATATATTCGGTATTGTTAGATAGTCAGATTAGTAATAGTATTTCAAATCCGGGTCCACTTGCTCTGGAAATAAAAGATTTGATATTGAATTCTGTTGATCTCAATTCAAGCTTAAATGGAATTACTACAACTGGAGGCCGACTGAATGCCTACAGCGCGATAAAAGCACTATTCCCAGTTAAGGTGCATAACCAGAACATTGCCGGCGGCACATTAAGCGATTGGACGTATGTAACAGGTAGCAGTACTATTTCATCCGGAGCAACAGTTACTGTTCCCTCCAATACTTTAATGTTCGTTAATGGAAATTTGAGTACTTCCGGAACTCGTTCCACAATTCGTGTGGAAGGCAAGCTTGTTATTAACAATGACCGCATCCTCACCAACACCCGCCTCGACATCCGCCCCGGTGGCCGGGCCATCATCCGCGATGGGGCCGATATCAACACCAATGGCGGTAATATTGTTATCGACCCGGGGGCAGAGCTGCAAGTGCTGGATAATGTATCTATTGGGATGGATTCGGCGTCACTGCAAATCAATGGTGATGCTGTTATTGGCGATTCCTTTACATTTACTAATGGCCATATCTCTACTTCAAGCAGTTCCTCGTTATACATTGGAAATAATGCACAGCTTGAATTTGCTGAAACGCCGTCGGGTATACTTGCCATACAGGATCCGGGATTCGTAGTTCGTGGTGCATTTTCAATATTGGGAAACTGTACCATGCAGCCCTATAACAACCAGTCGGGTGGGTGGCATGGCTTATCGCTGATAGGAAACGGAGCCAATGGGTCGTCAGTTTCAAACGCGCAGATATCCGGTTCCACGCATGGCGTACGCCTGATTGGAGTTCAGGATATCAACCTCTCAGGCACCCAAATCACAAATCATCAGACCGCCGGGCTGTTCATTTCAGGTTCAGATAATATCAACCTATATGAAATCATCGTTTCAGGGTCAGAAAATGACGGAATGGTTACTAATTCAGTCAACCATTATAGTAAATTCGGCAAGCTCGCCCAATCGATTTGAGAATAACGACGGCGACGGTCTGGTGGCCGACGGTATTAGTTTTTTAACTTTCGACGGAGCGTCTGTGATTAAAAATAATCGCTACGGTGTTAAGGCGATTGATTCATGGGTAATATTGAGCGACACCCAGACGGGCGGCGGCGGAAGTATTTATAACAATACCGACAAACATGTGGTAGCGCAGGGCGTCTCACAGGTTACCGCTCAGCAGTACTGGTGGGGCAGCGACCCGCCTGATTCCTCGATGTTTGACGAAAGTGTCTGGAGTATCATTGACTATTCCAACTGGCTGCAATTTCCGAATGTTCTCGTAGCAGGATCAATGACAGGTGCCCGCCAAAGTACACCGGTACCACCTCAACCCGGAGGCAACTTGCTGGGACAATTTATGGCCGAAGTTGAAAGACGGGGTAGCCGGCTTGCTGCGGCCAAAGCTCTTGCGGCCCACCCAAACGAGGCCCTTGCCCGGTTGGCCGGTTACATAGAACTTGGTGAATATATCCGTATGGGTTTGTATGTACAGGCTGTGGAAACCGCACAGGCATGGCTTGAGCAGCAGCCTTCCACTAAAGAAATGAAGTACCTGTATCGCGGATTGTTTTCGGCTTACTTTTTCCTTGAAGAGTATAGAGCGGCAGAACTTGCGTATAAGAAGCTGGAACTTCTTCAGGATCCTTTACTTGTTCACTTCCGGGGCTTGCTTCCTGAAGATGATGTCATTATTGAATCCACCGATCTGCGCGACAAGCAAGCAATTGAAAAAGCTATAGCCTTTACCAACTACCCCAACCCCTTCAACCCCACCTCCCTGATTGAATACACCCTGCCTGCTGAGGCACAGGTACGCATCGATGTATTCAACGTAATGGGGCAGCGGGTAGCTACACTGGTTAATGACAGGCTTAGGGCCGGGGTACACACCGCCACCTTCGATGGCAGCCGGCTGGCAAGCGGTTTGTACATTGCAAGAATGCAGCTCAACAATCAGGTGTACACCCGTACCATGATGCTTGTGAAATAAACGGCTATCCCCGCTGCGCACCCGCCCCGCCTACAGCGCCCTCAGCACCGCCTCCACATGGCTGTCCATGCGGAGCTTGCTTTCGTGGGCGAGGCGGATGCGGTGGTCGGGGCCGATCAGGAAGGTCACGCGGCGGGTCAGCAGCCCGAAGAGGGTGCAGCCCCAGACCCGGTGCACGGCGCCATCGGTATCGGAGAGCAGGGTAAACGGCAGCTCGTGTTTTTGGCGGAAAGCCGTGTGCGAGCGGGCATCATCCCGGCTAATGCCCGCAACCCGAACGCCCTTTGCCGTAATCCGGGCATAGTTATCCCGGAACGAGCAAGCCTGCCGCGTACAGCCGGGCGTATCATCCTTCGGATAAAAAAACACCACCGCCGGACCCTCCGCAAGCAGTTCATTCAGGGAAACGAGGGTGCCATTTTGGTCGGGCAGGATGAAATCAGGAGCGATGTCGTTGGGCGCGAGAGGCATGGGGGAGTGGTTGGGTGCTTGTGTAGCCCGCATTATTCACAATTAAACAGAAATTATTTGCTAAATGAAAAGTTTAAATTTGGCTTAGTAAAAAAAACACCGGTAGCCCAAATTTGAGTGTGGTGTAAAGACTGCGAAATTTCCCCGCTGGCGGCGTTGAAGCTGAAAACTCATGCTCAGGGTACTTAGGTACCCTTCCGCTGAGTTTTCAGCTTCGCCTTGCCAGCAAGAAAATTTCTTGGTGAATAATGCGGGGTAGGATTCAGGCTTTGGTAACAGCGTGGCAGATTGCTGCATTCAGCCAAAAGTTTTTGTTTGGCATGGATTTTTCGTGATGCTCCGCGATGGCTACCCCCCCCCGGGTTTGCGGACTTCCCGGAACCCAAAAGCAAGGGGCTGGCCGCAGGCTTGGGATTTATCGGTGTGGCACTGCTGACCGTGATGTGCACGGGGTTCCCCCCAAAATAATAAATGGGTAGCCTGTCACAGCGGCGGGATTCAGGGTACCCCGTGATTTTCGTAACGCTTCCTGCCAAAAGTGGATTCTTTTTAGGGTTTGGCTATTTTAGCAGAAAAAAACTTCCCGATGCCCACTTTCCTTCTTACGGCTGATCTCCATCTCGGGCGGCGCGCGGCTGCTGCGCGGGGTACGGCCGTTTCTGAAACCGAACCCGAGCTGCTGCGCGCTTCGGAGAGCTGGCTGCGGCTGGTGCGCTATGCGGTGCAGCACAAGGCCGATGCCGTACTGATGGCCGGCGATGTGGTGGATGAGGCCTCCGGTTTCTTTGAGGCGTATGAGGCGCTTGCCGCGGGTTTTGCGCAGCTTCGTGACCACGGTATTCCGGTGTTTCTCACGGCGGGCAATCACGATTATGAGGTGTTGCCGGCCCTGCTTGCGCAGCTCGGCGACCCGAATGTGCGGTTTTTGGGGAAAGGCGGAAGCTGGGAATCAGCGCTGCTCCGAACCCCCGACACCGATATTCAGGTGATCGGCTGGTCGTTTCCGGACCGGTACCATCGGGATGATCCCCTTTTGAGCCTGCCGGACGGATTGGTTCGCGACGATATTCCGGTGATTGGCCTCGTACACGGCGATTATGCGGTGCCCAACAGTGTGTACGCGCCGCTTTCGCCGGCGCGGTTGCAGCAGGCTGGGGTGCTGGCCTGGGGGCTGGGCCACATTCACAAGCCGGAAGTGCTGCAGCCGCAGCATCCGTTTCTGGCGTACCCGGGTTCGCCGCTGGCGCTCACCCCTAAGGAAAGTGGAGCGCACGGGGCGGTTTTACTCCGGCTGGAGGGCGGCAGCATCGAACACCGCTTTCTGCCGCTATCGCCGGTCCGCTACGAAACCATCCGGGTACCGGCTTCGGGGATTGCAACGGAAACCGGGCTCCGTGCGGCGGTCGGTCAGGCCCTTGATGCCTTCCTGCAGCCGCTCATGCCGGAGCTTTCTGCCCTGCGGCTGCTCGTAGCCGACTTCCGCTTTACCGGCACGCACGATCAGCCCGAAACCTTCGAAATGCTGCTGAGGAATCTGGGGGATGACCCCTTCCCACGCGGTGCCCTTGAGGTGAAGCCGCGTAGGTTCCTTTCGGAAGTTCAGCCGCCACTGCCACCCCTCGATGTGCTCGCAAGGGAGGCGGGGCCTGCCGGACTCCTCGCCTCACAGCTCCTGCTGCTGCGTGATGACCCCGAAAACAATGAAGCCCGTGACTTGCTCCGTGCGCTCACGGCCGGGTTTCCGGAAATTGCACATCATCAGACGTTCAGCCCCGTAGCCGGGGAACTGCCCGGGAGCACATCTCCCGAAACCCTGCGCCTTGTGCAGGAAGAAGCCCTGCGCCTGCTTACGGCTTTGATCCGGCAAAAGGAGGCGACTCATGGCTGAGCCGCTTTTCATCCGGAACCTGGAGGTACGGGAAAGTCCCGGTTTTCGGTCGGGTCTGCCGGGCTTTGAGGAAGATTTCTGCGGCGGCATCAACCTGATTTCCGGGCCGAATGCCGCCGGAAAGAGTACCCTCGCCGAGGCGCTGCAGCGGATGCTCTTCAGCGGACCTGTCCCGCGCTGGCAGCTGAGCGGCACTTTCTGGGCGGAGCAGACGGCCTGGCGTGTGAGCCTGAGCAGCCGGGAGGTGCACTTTATCCGGAACGGGGAAAAAGCCGCGTTTGCGCACGGGCTGCCGGCCTCCGCCGCCGGACGCTATCTGCTGTCGCTGCACGAGCTGATCCGCGCCGATGACCGCGATCTTTCCGCCGAAATCCGCAAGCAGATGATCGGCGGCTACGATCCGGACGCCGCGCTCGCCGCGCTGAAGTATGAGTCCGTGAGGCCGCCCCGAAGTATAGCTGAGCACAGTGCGTTTCAAGCGGCGACTCAAAATTTAGGGGCCAAACGCCGGCAGGATCAGGAACTGCGCGGGAAGGCTGCGCAGCTCGAGGCCCTGCACCGGCAGCTTGCGGAGGCAGAGCGGGCACAGGCACAGCTCGCTTTTCTGGCGCTGCTCGCGGGATGGCGCATGGCTGAGACGGCGGCGGAAGCGGCACGACGGCAGCTCACGGACTTCCCTCCCATCCCGGCGGCCATGCGCGGCGATCATGCGGATACGCTTCGGCAGCTGAAGGAAGGCATCCGTGAGGCCGCGCGCGAACGTGAGGATGCACAGCGACAGCTCGACCGCTACCGGATTGCACTGAAAGAATTGGGTCTGCCGGAAGCGGGCATCAGCCGGGTGCTTACGGACGGGCTGGACAGTCGGCTTCAGCAGTTAAGCGATCTGGGTCATGAACAGACCTCAGCGCAAAATACTGAAAAGGAGGCGCAAGCGGCCTGTGCGCGCCTGCGCCAGCAGCTTGATCCCGGCATCAGCGAGGCGCAGCTCCGGGCTTTCAAGGCCGGTGATGCGGCCCGGCTCGGGGAATGCTGTCGCCGCCGAAGCAGCCTGCTAATGCGCAACGCGCAGCTCCGCGCGCAGGTAAACGAGCTGGAAGCGCAGATCGAAAAGATTTCCGGTTCTGAAGACGGCGGTCCGCAGGAAAAAGAAGTCCTGCAAAGCGGTGTCCGCGCCCTGAGCGACTGGCTCGCCGAACAGCGCACAGAGCCGGGCATCCCCGCGCTTTGGCTCTGGCTTCTGACCGGCGCGGGCGCTGTGTCCGTTCTCCTGAGCGTCCTTGCAGATTGGGGCTGGCTGTCCGCCCTCCTGATTCCGATTCTCCTCCTGCTCGGACTCCGCGCCGCCCGTTCGCAAAAGGACGAAGCCCTCAGCCTGCGACAGGCCGACTTCCAAAAAACCGGACTTTCTTTTTCGGGGGAGTGGGTTTCGGGGGATGTGCTTCCAAACCTGAACCGGCTGCTGAAACAACTCGAAACACAGGTGAGGCTGGATGCCGTCATCCAGCAAAAGCAAACCCTCGCGGGTCAGCTTTCAACCCTCGAAAATCAGCTACAGCGTCAGGAACCGGAAATGGACGAACTGCGCGCGCAGCTCGGTACCCTGCCGGATATCGCACAGCTTCGGGAGGAGCCGGATGCCGTTTTTGTTCTCGTGAGTCAGCTGCAAGCCTGGCAGCAGGCGGATGTATCGCTCGAACAGGCCCGGGCGCGTATCACCCTAAACCAGGATCAGCAGGCGCAGGTACGCCGCGACATGCACCGGCTCATGAAGCCCTTCCTGCCGGATTTCCCGGAACCGCCGGCTGACCTCCCCGAAGCGCAGGCGCGTTTTAAGGCACTGCGCCGCAAAGCGGAAGACTGGCGGGACAAACAGCAGCAGATTGACAACACCACACAGCAGCTTCAAAGCATCAGCCGCAGCCTGACAGAGCTTCAGCACCGAAAAGATGCGCTGCTGACTGAGCTTGGCCTTGGTCAGGTAGCAGAGGACGAGCAGCTTGTTTTTGTGTGGGATGAAGTGCTTCCGGCCTTTCGGGAGGCGCAGGGGGAGGTCCGCGATCGGGAGCAAGATGCACGACGTGAGAAAGAGCGGGTGATGCAGCACGCGCTTTTCCCCGCATCCGGTGAAGCGGTCTTTACGCTTTCGGAAGCGGAGATTGAGCGGGAGCAGGCGGCGCTGTCGGACGCCCCCGAACGTTACCGGCAGCTGAGCCGGGAAATCACCCAAACCGAAACCCTGATTCAGCAGGCACGGCGCGCGCATAGCCTCGAAGACGCCCTCGCGGCACAGGCCGAGGCAGCAGAAGCCCTGCGGGAGCGGTACCGGGCGAGCCTGAAAGCCGCGGTGGGTCAGGCGCTGGTGGAGCAGCTAAAAGCGCGCATCAGCCGCGACAACGTGCCGGAGGTGCTGCAGCGGGCGCGGAAGTACTTCGCGGACATCACGCAGGGCCGGTACGAGCTGGTGAGCGGGGAGGCGTTTTCGGCCTTTGACGTGCAGGATAACGCGCTCCGAAGCCTTGACGAGCTTTCGAGTGGTACGCGGATTCAGCTGCTGCTGGCGGTGCGTCTGGCGTGGATTGAAACGCAGGAGGGCGAACGGCGCTTCCCGCTGTTTTGCGACGAGCTGCTGGCCAACAGCGACGACCTGCGGGCACAGGCCATCATCCGGGCACTGGCGGCGATCAGCGCGCAGGGGTGGCAGGTGTTCTACTTCACCGCGCAGGGCGATGAGGTCGCCAAGTGGGAACAAATCCTGGGCGAACTCCCGGAAAGCGACCGGCCCGAAATCCGGCATTTCCGGATGAAAGCGGGTGTTGGGGAAACGACCGTGCCTGCGGGTCAGCCATTCACCCCGCTCACCCTGCCGGAGGTGCCCTCCGCCGAAGGTCACAGCCGGGAAAGCTACGCCGAAGCTGTACAGGCGCCCCGCCTCAACCCGCTCACGCAGGAGGTCGCGCAGCTTCACATCGCCTGGCTGATGACCAAACCTGAGCAAACCGAACAGCTTTTACGGCTCGGCATCCGGGTTTGGGGTCAGTTGTCGGCGCAGCTCGAGCATCCGGCGGTTCGCGCGCTGCTCAGCGGGGAAACGCGAAAAAGGCTGCGTCAGCGGATGCAGCTGCTTTCCTACGCCATTGCGCAATGGCGAACCGGCCGGAATCAGCCGGTCTTCGCCGACGATCTCGAAGCCTCAGGCGCGGTCAGTGACACCTTCCTGCCCCGGGTGCTGGAGCTCCTCGAAAGCGAACACTGCCAAAACGACCCCGAACGCCTCATCGCCGCCCTGCGCAGCGGCGAAGTGTCCGGCTTCCGGTCCGGCAAAACCGACGAACTCGAAGCCTGGCTCACCGGGCAGGGCAAAATCAGCGCGCAAGAGCCTTTGCCCGAGGAAGAACTCCGCAGCCGCATCCTGCTTTATGCAAAGGAGCACGGGATGGAGGACGGGATTTTGGGGGTGGTTTGGGATGGGGTTGGGGAGAGATTGTAGCACCGAACGGCCTGCGCTTTTTGATCCCATCCGGAACACTCCGCCCCGACTTCCTGTTAACTGCCCTACATCTTTACCGCTAACAGCCTGATTTGGCTTGTTTTCGCACTTCCTATTCTTCTTTTATCTTCCAACAAACTTCGCTTCCACTATGAACAGGCATTCGCATCCAGCTGCTCCCGCTTCGGCTCCCGCTTCCGTTTCGGAAAAAGACAACCAAAACACATCCCCCCAACCCCTCACCGGCAGCGCATCAGCGCATGAAGCCGATACTTATGCGGCCGGGTTCGACCGCCGCACGTTTCTGCGCACAGCCGGATCTGCGGCGCTGTTTGCCTTTCTCGGCATCAGCCTCAGCAGCTGCGGCGTTACCGATTCGGGTGCCGGAAACGACGACAATCAAAACGGAAATGGCAGCGGGAATGGAAACGGTACTCCGCCTCCGGGTGCCATTGTGATCGAGGGCAATACCATCACCCTAAACCTTTCTTTCAGTGAGCTCGAGAACCTGCGCCTCGCCGGGGGATGGCGAAATATCTCACAGGCCCGCACCCTCGTCGTGAATGTGGATGGCAGCCTGATTCGCGCCTTCTCGGCGGTTTGTCCGCATGCGGGCTGTGCCGATTCCTGGCAGTACAACAACAACCGCTTTGTGTGCACCTGTCACAATTCCATCTTTGAGAATTCAGGTCAGCGGGTAAGCGGCCCGGCCAACCGGAACCTCACGGAGTTTGAAGTTGCGCGTGACCCGCAGGATGAGAACATCGTAGTTATTACAAGATCATGAGTTTTACATTCAGAATGGCAAGCAGCGCGGTCATAGCTGTGCTGCTGATGGCTTTTTCGGCCCCGCAGGAACGCCCCGCCCCGCCGGCCTATGAAAACGAACCGGTCCGTTTTATGTCGGACAGCGGATACGTCGAATTCGTATCCCGTGCGCCCCTGCACGAGTTTGCGGGCACCTCGCAGCAGCTCAGCGGCCTGATTGACCTCGAAACGCAGATTCTGGATTTCTTTGTCGATCTCGAAACCCTCGATACCGGCAACCGGCGGCGGGACCGCGACATGCGGCGTAAATATCTGGAAACGCACCGCTTCCCCTTCGCGGAGTTCACCGGCACCTTTACCGAAACGGTACCGGCTTCTCTCTCAGAACGCACTCCCGTAACCGTTCAAGGCAGCTTTACCATGCGCGAAATTACGCACGAAATACAGGTTGATGGCTTCCTGACCCCTGAAGACGGCGGCATCCGCGTAACTGCGAGCTGGGAAATCCTGCTGGAAGATTATAACATCGACCGGCCCCGAATTGTATTTTACGAACTCAGCGATGTGCAGCGGGTTTCGATCGACATCCTGCTGCAACCCGTCGCTGAAACACCCTGATTTTTTTCACCTTAGTTCCCTTTATCATGCGCCATCCCTCTGCAACCCTGAGCCTCGTTCTTATCCAGCTGGGTTTCTTAATCACCGAAACCGCCCATGGGCAGCTGCAACGGGAGCGCGCGCAGGTACAGCGCCCCGTCGAGCTGGTTTTCCCGACCCCGCGCCACATCAACCTCGCCACGACCGAGCCGCTCGCAGCCGGAGAGCTGTACTACAGCATCATGCACACCTTCGGGCAAATCGACAACGGCGCGGGCAATTTATGGGGGATTGATTCCGGCGCGAACATCCGCTTCAACATCGAATACGGCTTTACGGAGCGGCTCTCGGTTTCGGTCGGTCGGTCATCGATGGATAAAGTTTTTGAGCTGGGCGGGCGCTACCTCCTCCTTCAGCAGCAAACCGGCGGCGCACAAAACATGCCGGTTTCCCTGGCCCTGAACCTCACCGGCGGCATCATGACCGTGCCCTCCGACCTGCTCTTTGAGTCGTTCGAATTCAGCGACCGCCTGCTCTTTTCGGCCGCAATGCCGGTTTCCCGCGGATTCAGCGACCGCCTGAGCATACTCGCGGTGCCCATGTTCGCGCAGTTCAGCCGCACCGCCGGCAACATGCGCCTTGATGATGTCAGCGACAGCTGGTACGCCGGCCTTGGTTTGGGCGCACGTTATGGCCTCACGCTCCGGCACGCCCTCACCCTGCAATACCTGCCCGCATGGCGCGACAGCACGGAGCAATTCAGTCACGGCTTCGGCTTCGGGATCGACATCAAAACCGGCGGGCACGTCTTCCAGCTCTTCTTCACCAACACGCAGGCCCTCAACGACGCCTACCTGCTCGGCGCAACACACGGCGACATCCTCGACGGCGGCCTCCGCTTCGGCTTCAACATCAACCGCTCGTTTGTGGTGCGGAGTTAGAGGCACCGAAATCAGGCTCCCTTTAAGCGCGGATATCACCTCAGCCTAAGTCCGGCTTCCATGTAATTACATGCGTTTATTTTTTTGGGGGAAACGCCGTGCACATCACGGTCTTTCGAGTCAGCACGAAAGTCCCCAAGCCTGCGGAGCGCGCCTTGCTTTTGGGGGTTTTGCGGCAATCAAGCAACAAACAAAGCCAACTTGGAAGGCCCCCGTAAATGTCTGTCAACCTGCTGGAGCTGGAGACGCGATGAATCGCCTCTCTACTGTTCGGATTGTGCACACTCTTCCACCCCCCAACATAAAACAAAGCCCTGCCAAATCTTTCGATTCAGCAGGGCTTTGTTTTATGTTTTGGTACGCCCGAAGGGATTCGAACCCCTGGCCTTCAGAACCGGAATCTGACGCTCTATCCAGCTGAGCTACGGGCGCATTTTTTTCAAGACTTCAAATATAAGCAATTATGAAGCTGATTTCCATCCTAAAATAAGCCCCCCTGAAGCCCGGCGCGGAATCCCTGCTTTCCTTTTTGTACTCTCCGCGGTTTGGGCTAATTTAATCCCGCAAGTTTTTTTTGCTCGCACAACCTCCCATTTCAACCCTTTTCCCCCACCTGCTATGACGACTCCCGAAACGCCATCTACTTTATTGAGGAAACGCCTTGCTGGTATGGCGATCTTTACCGTGATCCTCATGGTAACCCTTCCGCAACTGTTCAGCTGTGAAAGCGATACCGGCGGCAACCCGGAAACCCTCACTCAGGCCGAACTGCCCGCCATAGACCGCGAGCAGCTGCTGGGCGATATCGAATTTCTTTCTTCTGACGCCCTTGCGGGACGTTTCCCCGGCACCGAGGGCAGCCGCCTGGCGCAGGAGCATATTATTGCCCGTTTTACCGCGCTTGGTGTTGAAACGGTTGGGGATGACTTTCGCCACAGCTTTTCGCACATCAATCCAAGAAACAACACTGAATTCCCGGAGGCGGTGAACGTCATCGGGCTGATTCCCGGCACGGAGAACCCGGAGCGCTTTATCGCTGTAACCGCACATTATGACCATCTTGGCATGCATGATGGCGAAATCTTCAACGGCGCGGATGACAATGCTTCCGGCGTCGGCGGACTGCTTGCAGCTGCGCGGCATTTCACCGAAAACCCGCCGGCGCACTCGCTGCTGCTACTCGCCCTCGATGTGGAAGAGCAGGGCCTCGGCGGAGCAGCCTACTTTGTTGAAAATCCGGCTGTCCCCCTCGATCAGATTGTAATGAATCTGAACATGGATATGATCAGCCATAATTTTGAAGACCGTCTTGTAGCTGCGGGTACCTTTCACTATCCTTTCCTGCGGCCTTTTATTGAAGAAGCGACCGCAGCAAGTCCGCTGGAAATTATTTTCAGCTTCGACAATCCCGACGCCCCTCAGGATTGGACCTTTTCTTCCGATCACGGTCCTTTTCATGCTGCGGGCATTCCGTTTATCTACTTCGGGGTCGAAGATCATGAGCACTATCACACGCCTACCGACACCTTCGAAAACATCAATCCGGATTTCTATGTAACGGCTGTGCGCACCATTATAAACGTACTGGATCATCTCGATCAGAACCTCAGCGATATCGAAGCCCTGCACGAAGGCGCGCTGCTCGAATAACCCGCATTATTCACCAAGAAATTTTCTTGCTGGCAAGGCGAAGCTGAAAACTCAGCGGAAGGGTACCTAAGTACCCTGAGCATGAGTTTTCAGCTTCAACGCAGCCAGCGGGGAAATTTCGCAGTCTTAACACCACACCCCAATTTGGGCTATCAGTGTTTTTCGTTAAGACAAATCTAAACTTACGTTTAGCTAATAAATCCAGTTTAATTGTGAATAATGCGGGTTAAGCCGGAAACACACACACCCGAAAAAAAACAAAAGGTACCTGTCTCCAAAATAATGAGACGGGTACCTTTTTTTGTGAAGGACGGAAGCGCAACTGGCGAACAGTTTCCCGGACCGTTACCTGCGGCTTACCGTAAGCTCGAGCGCACCTTTGAATCCTTTGCCGGATTTCAGCGGAATCCGGAATACGCCGTCAGAAACGGGTTCGGCCTGACTCCCCCTGTTTTCGCCCCAGCCTTCATCCGTGAGCGCGTAGCGCAAGTTGAAGCCCGCCCCGGATCGCGTCGCTTTCAGCGTAATCTGCTCCCGGTACAGGTTTTCACCCGGGATACGGTTACGCCTGAAAATACGGCCGTCGATTTCGTACTCGGTCGTTTTTACAGCAAGATCTACCGTAAACACAAGCGTACGGCCGGTCTCAATATTTGACGAATCCAGAAAAGCCGTAAACAGCACCGGCATGCGCTCCGGTTTAGGCACCCACCTACCGGCCGCATTTTTCGCGAACAGTTCGTCGAACACCTTAAAACCAGCGGACTGATTATCGACCTTGCGTTCGCTGAGCTTGAACATTTCCCCGCGCACCATGACCGTGTTTTCGAAATAGTAGGATACCCTGACCCTGCGACCCTGGTTAAGGGCCTTTTGCACGCTTGGCGGCAGCGGCAGGTCTTCAAGGTGCAGCACAGCCTTCACAGCTACATCCCCAAAGAGAAAGCGGGTCAGGTTTTGGTAGCCTTCCTCAGAATTCACCAGACCAAATGCACCGCTGTGACTGTGATGGGTATAGGCCCGCGGCGCCCCCTGAACGCTGGCATTTCTGATCAGGACAAGTCCGTCGCTCAGCGAACCTACCACTCTTCGCATGGCTCCGTAATCGGCGGGATTGGTCCCTACAAGTGAGAAAAAGCGGTCTTCAGGAAATTTTCCGTTCAGGGTATCAACACGGTCATGAGCATCGAGTCCGAGATATGCTGCCATTTGCCGCCGGTTGAAATTATTCATATCCCATCCGCTTAGAAAGCGTGACACATTGATATTTCCAATTTCAATGCCATTGTGCGGGGTACCATAGGTGAACACTTTATCGACCATTGCCTTGGCCGCTGCGTCACCGATGGCATCATTTTGCAGAAGACAGCGCGCAATCAGTCCGCCCATGGAATGCGCTACGAGATAGACGCGAAAATCCTGCCGTGCCTGCGCATCATCCCCGCACACCTGATCGCGGGTTTTCAGAATCAGGTCACTCAGCCCTTCAGCGGCCTGCTCTATTGACGGCCTGCCCGCTCCGGTTCCGAAATCGCCGTCCGCCTGATCGTAGTAGCGATGGATGATAACACTCTTCGCCGGAATATCGCCATCAATCACCTCACCACCGGCATAGTTATCGGTATAACCAAAATCCTTCATCAGCCGGATGAGCGGCGATTCGAAAAACTGCTGCCGGACCTCGCCTTTGTGGTTCTGCCGGATTTTGGTCGTACCGAGATTGAATCCCATATAGGGCGTTGACGTGGTGTCGTCAATATCAGACTGTCTCATGGCGTAGCCACGGATGTAAATAATCGGATAAAAGGGCGCTTTAATCTTTGCCATAATGTTTACCTCGCAGGTTGTTTGGGATGTCTTTTGATTTCGAAAATGTGCCCCCCCGGCCTCTGAACGGGTCACAAAGTAGGATAACCTTATAAATGTGAAACAGCCTTTCAGGGCCGGAATCGCAATGGGCTCATTTTGCACGATACCTAATAAAAAGCGCTTTTCAAAAGCATTTAAGACGCTGCACGGTGCAACCCTGAGAACGCCAAATTTTACCCGGCACAAAAAATACGGTAGCTTGGCGCAAATCTTTCAACTCCCTCATCTTCTTGCGGTTTAGGCTGTCATCCCCGCTTATTTTTCACGAGTTTAGGAAAAACCTTATCATCACCTCTTAGCCGCCTGAGCGACCCCGCTGCGTCTGCCGCTTACCTTTACTGCCCAAATGCCTGTTTTTGACAACAAATACATCACCATTTACCGCGACAACGATTTTGAAGCCTTCTTTGAAACCAGTGCCTCGTCCCGCCGCAAGCTCATATATGCGCACCTGCTGATCTACCTGCTTCCTGTGGTGCTGGCGTACGTACTGGCTGCAACTATTGGCGCGATCGGGCTATTGTACTGGGTTTATACCGGTCTCGCCTGGCTGATGTATATGATGGTTGCCATCGAAACAACAGCCTACATGTATCCGCAGTCCCGCGACTGGTTCAAGAAAATTTTCCCCTGGGTGATTCCGCTGCTGGCCATTGGCGGCGGCTGGCTGGGCTTTCACCTGGGCGTAAGCGCCTACAGTGGCGACACAGAAACCGCTGTGCCCGGGAGTTTTGAATACGTGATGGCCAACGATCTTTGGCGGGCCGGGCTGCACTACGCCGGCATTATGGCAGCTTTTCTTTTGGTGCACACCGGCATGTCGCTCTTCCTAAAATCGGCGCGGGTGCTCTACACCGAGCGGGCAGAGCTGGAATCAGACGTCCGTTTTGCACACGAAGTGCAGAACCGGTTCCTGCAGGATGTATCTCTCACCAAAGCTGAAACCGGACTTACGGCTTTCGGGCGCTCGGTTCCGGCAAGCGAACTCGGCGGCGATTACTTCGAACTTTCGGAAAACAGCGACGGACACCTCATCGCAGCCGTCGGCGACATCTCGGGACACAGCTTCGGGGCAGGCCTGCTGATGTCCGTCACCCGCAGCGCCCTGCAAACACACCTGATGTACCGGCAGGACCCCGCAGAAATTCTCAACCGCCTCAACCAAATGCTGGTCAAACAGTCAGGCCGCAGCATGTTTGCGACCATGGTCATGCTGCGCATCGACCCGCACAGCCGCCGGATTCAGCTCTCCAACGCGGGTCACATTCCGGTTTACCACTACCGGGCAGCGGCGCAAAAGCTCAAAAAACGCCACATTCGCGGGCTCGCGCTGGGCATGACCGCCAAAGCAACCTACGACACCTTCCTCTTTGAAGCCGAGCCCGGCGACCTGCTGCTGATCTGCTCCGACGGCCTCACCGAAACCCGTGACGAAACCGGCAAAATCCGCGACTTCGCCAGCTTCGAAACGCTCGTTGAAAACCGGCTGCGCCAAACCCCACCCGACGCAACTGCCCAAACCATCTGCGAAACCCTCTTTCAGCACCTCTCCGAAATCAACCACGCCCCCGCCCCGGAAGACGACCTCACCCTCATCGTAATCCGCTTTTAACCCGCCTGATGTTGCCCTGCAACCTGCCGCATCAGTTGCTCTGGGTTTTTCTTTTTTTTGGGGGAAACTCAGAGAGCATCACGGTCTTTCGTGAAAGATTAGGGCATCCCAAACCTAAGATAAAGGCGTTGCTTTTTGCGGGTATTACAAGCGTAACAGCCGGAAAAATAAATTCCCGCCCTATCCCGCATTATTCACAATTGAAAAGAATTTATTGGCTAACTGTAAGTTTAAATTTAGCTTAGTGAAAAGCTACGGTTACTCAAATTTAGGTGCGATAAAAAGCTGCGGTCAGCGGTCGCTGCTCTGTCGCCTGTAGCCCCTTACTATTCCGTCACAAAAACGCCGCTCACCCCGGCCGGAATCACCGTCCGCACAGGCGCGGAAAGCCGGATATCCCTGCTGCTGTGATTCACAGCGAAAAGATAGCCGGCTCCGCGGTAGCGGTAGAGAATCCACTCGAGATCCTCGCTCACAAAATTAGTGACGGGCCGCCCCTGTTCCAGCACCGGCTTCCAGCGCTGCAGTTCTTCCGCGAACCCCAGCACAAGGTGCCAGAGCCGCTCATCGTAGCTGCCTGAACGGCCATCAACCCGCACATCAGGATAAAACAGCACCCCGCTCGCCTCATTGGCGATGGCTGAAAACACCTGCTGCCGGATGTTCGGCATTTCCCGCTCCGGATTTCCCGAATGACGAAAATGCTCGGCAGAAAACCAGATCCAGACCGGCTTCTGCCGGTTGATGGTCGGGTGCTCCAGCATGGCCCGGGTCACCGCACCTGCCCGGCGCGGGTCGGCAATCTGAAACGCGTAGCTGTTCAAAAACAGCACATCGTAAGCCCCCTGATATTCATCCATCATCACGTTGAGCGTCTCTTTCCAGCTTTCGCCGGTAAGCCCGCGCAGCGGCTCATTGCTGGTAATGCCCGCAGCGGCCTCCGGAGATCCTTCCGTGCGGTGCCACATCAGCGCGTTGCTTGTACCCTGCCCGTGGCCGTTCCCAACCGGCCCCAGTCCCAGGCTGACCAGCGCATGCGGGGAAGCCAGCTCATACATCAGCCGGGCCGTATCGCCGGTAAAATGCCACAGGTTGGAAGCCGTTCCGCGCTCGGGCTCATCAAACAGATTCACAATAACATTGCGCCTGCCCCCGAAGCGGATCACATCCAGAATCCGCTCTTCCAGCCGGTCTCTGTCGATTCGGTTGTGCAGGTTGAGCTGCTCTTCATAGCTGAGCGGCTCGTTTTCCGCAGCATAGCGGGTACGCAGCCACCAGGGCAGGTGACTCGCACCCATAATCATGGCCTGATAACCGCGCAGGCTGTCGTAATGCGCCGGGCGAATGACATCATCCCGCTCATAGGTAAAGGTTGCGTAAATCTGATCAAAACGGGGACGGAGCGTGTCAAACAGGGCTTCGTCGAAAATGCGGCGGTGCCGCTGATCGTAGGTCTTAAAATACCGCGGGTGCAGCAAGGGCACATTAACTCCAATCCCAAATACCCGCTGCGGCTGCCCTGCGGAATTGGTGCGCCATACGAAGTGCGGCTGCAGGCTTTCGGGTCGCAGAAAAAAAGCCGGGCGCTGCACCGCTTCTTCATCCGTCAGTTCCTGCGCAGCTACTATGCCCTCATGTCCCGATTCCGGCGACAGCTGTGCGAAGCTTTCTTCCCAAATTCCAACAATAAACAGCGCTGTCATTGCGGTAGTGACCAAAAGGTTTTTAAACAAAAGGGGGAGGTGGATAAAGGTCATAAGAAGAAGTTGTTAGGTTAGGGAGATTGAGCACCGGCATTTACTCACAACGCCATTCGAAGTCGCGCATCATGCCCGACTGAGGGTCGATCAGGCGGAGTATGTTATGGTGGTCACCATAGGTGATTTCGAAATCGGTATCCTCCCAGCTGCTCCCGGCTGCCGCAAGCGCAGCGGACTCGCTCCTGATATCAACCGGAGCCTCAAGGTCGCGCTGCCGGTGTGCGATAAGGTTATTGGCTGATCCGTAGCCGGCAAACCCCTGCCCTATGGCGCCGTTCGCCAGCATGATGATACCATAGCCCTGCCCGCCAAACGCATTGGGATTCTCGTCATACGTATAGAGGTTCATCCACACCTGAGGTCCGCGGCCGCCGGTATCCATCACCGTTTGCGACCGTACCACGTTGGCGCCCTCCCAAACATAGGTTTCGCTGGCTATGGTAACCCATCCGCCATCCTCATACTCCATCTCCCGCACCTCGGTGAGGCGACCCTGCGCATCGAGCGACATTTCCATGCGCAGCATTTCAATACCTTCCTCCTGAACTTCTGCAACAAGCACGGATCCTTCCCGCTGGAAATTGACGCGCATGATCTCCTCCCCTTCAAATTCCAGTACTTTTGCGGCAGGCAACTCCCCTTCCCAGCTGATGCGCGCAAAACTGCCGTCCTCACCACTCATCTGCACAAGCCTGCCCTGTGCATCAAATTCTGTAACAAGCCGCTGCATAGAACCTGAAGAAACATCCCCATCGGTATAGGCTGTCAGTACGCAGCTGTTTTGAACTAAAGTCCCCTGAGTGGGATGGGCATCTGTTTCATAAATCAAGTCCGAATCATGAGCAGGTATAAGGAGTAACATTGCCGACAAAAAATAAGCGAGTAACATCATAAATCAGGATAAGGATAAAGTTAGTAGCACAACCGGAAATCAATTAAAGGCATTGGGTCTTAGGAATCAAACCTAAGAAATGTTTCGGGCAGCTATTTCGGCTTTGTATTTTACTCAATAAACTGAGTAATTTATCTCAAAGTATTGAGTAATTTGTATCAGCTAAAGTAAGTACTTGATTTTATTTTCTGAATAGCCTGAAATAATAGTGCTTTAAATCAGCTTCATAAACCAATAATTTTCTTGCTGGAAAATAAAGGAGTAAACTTAACGGAAGAGCATCCAAGTAATTTGAGCATGCGTTTTCATCTTCAGCTTGGTCAGCGCACGAAATTTCACAGCCATTCTATCATCCCCAAATTCAGGCTGCCCTATTTTTTTTCAAGCATAATATAAACTATTGTTTAAGCAATCATTTCCGTATCAACTTGAGTAATATAGGTTAAGAGGCAAAGCCAGCTATAGCCACAAATGCAGTCTTTGCCTGATCAGAGCCGACGTACTTGAATTTAGTCTTCTTCAATTGTTTTAATAAAGCTGTGTAATTTATCACGTAGAATTGAGTAAATTATCTCATATCATTGAGTAATTTGTAGCTATCTGTTGAGTAATTTGTTTATGAGCTTTCAACGTGTTGCAATACATGAACTTAGGAAAAGAGTATTAACAGAAAGAAGGCGGTTTATACAGGTCGTTTATGGCCCGAGACAGGTAGGTAAGACCACCTTAGTAGTACAATTACAGAAGGATATCGGCATTCCGGTATGGTACTGCACTGCTGATGCCGTACCGGTTGCAGATTTTGGCTGGATTCGTCAGCAATGGGAAACAGCAAGAATGCGGACAGGGGAAGGGAGAGGACTCCTCATCATCGATGAAATTCAAAAGGTTACCAACTGGAGCGAGCAGGTAAAGAAAGAATGGGAATCGGACACCTTTTCGGAGACAAATCTGCACGTCATTTTACTTGGCTCTTCTAGGCTGCTCCTGCAGCAGGGACTCACCGAATCTTTAACAGGACGCTTTGAAGTCCACTACTGCGGGCACTGGAGCTATGCTGAAATGAAAACTGCATTTGATTTTACCCCTGAGCAGTATGTGCTGTTTGGTGGATATCCCGGAGCCGCAGAGCTGATCCACGACGAGACCCGCTGGGAAAACTATCTTCGAAATTCACTGATCGAGACCAGCATATCTAAAGATGTGCTTATGCTTGCCAACATCAACAAGCCCGCTTTGCTTAGGCAGCTTTTTGAACTCGGTACTATTTATTCCGGACAGATTCTGTCTTACAACAAAATGATCGGGCAACTCCAGGAGGCCGGAAATACTACAACACTGGCCCATTATCTCTATCTGCTAAGCAGCGCCGGACTTCTGAGCGGTATTTCCAAGTACTATCCCGAAAAAGTGCGGCAGCGCGCATCCAGTCCGAAATTTCAGGTGCAGAATACCGGTCTGATGACCGCCATTTCAGGAGAACGCATCACATCAATCCGCGAAAACCCCAAACTGTTTGGCCGCTGGGTTGAATCCGCGATTGGAGCCCACCTGCTTGACCAGTCTATTCAGCACCATTTCAAATTGTGGTATTGGCGGGACCGTAACGACGAGGTTGATTTCGTACTCCAAAAAGGAGCCAAAATTATCGGGATTGAAGTGAAAAGCGGTTATGCGAGGCCAACAGCTGGCATGTCGGCTTTTCAGCAAAGATACGACCCGTTCAAAATTCTTTTGGTTGGTGACGGTGGTTTACCCTGGCAGGAATTTCTTGAAGTAGATATCAGCGAGCTGTTCTAACCGCTGCTTTGAACATCCCCCCAACTTTCCATTCGGAAATCATTTAGGAAACCCTCATTTTTATGCCTTATTTCCGAACTGCTATGTGAAATCCAACAAAACCAATAAAGTATGAGTGCACCACAATCAATCATGAACCGGTACAGTCGCCGGCTCACGCAGGACCGCTCGCAGGCCGGTTCGCAGGCTATGCTGCATGCAACAGGCCTTAGCCGGACTGATTTCGACAAAGCGCAAGTAGGCATCGCCAGCATGGGCTGGGAAGGCAACCCCTGCAATATGCACCTGAACGAGCTGGCCAAAACGGTAAAACAGGGCGTAACCAATGCCGGACTCATCGGCTACATTTTCCACACCATCGGCGTGAGTGACGGTATTTCGATGGGTACCGAAGGCATGAAATACTCCCTGCAATCAAGGGAAGTCATCGCTGACTCCATCGAGACCGTGATGGGCGCGCAATGGTACGACGGTCTGGTGGCACTGCCCGGCTGCGACAAAAACATGCCCGGCAGTGTAATGGCCATGCTCCGGCGGAACCATCCGCCCCGGAAAACTTGGCGCGCAAAAGCTCGACATTGTATCTGCCTTCGAAGCCTACGGCGAGCATCTTCAGGAAAAGCTCGATGCCGGTCAGTACGCCGAAGTGCTGATGCATGCCTGTCTCGGTCCCGGTGCCTGCGGCGGGATGTATACCGCCAACACCATGTCCTCTGCTATTGAAACGCTGGGACTCAGCCTGCCTTACAGCTCCTGCACCCCGGCAACGAGCGACGAAAAGACCGATGAATGCCTGCGCATAGGTGCCGTTATGGAACAGCTGTTACGGCTTGACCTCAAGCCGCTCGATATCGTCACCCGTGCTGCGCTCGAAAATGCGATAGCTGTCGTGATCGCCCTTGGCGGCTCGACCAACGCGGTCTTGCATCTGCTCGCCATTGCGCAAACGGCGGGTATCGCGTTCACGATTGACGATTTCCAGGTCGTTTCCGACCGCACCCCTTACCTTGCCGACCTCAAGCCCAGCGGGCGCTTCGTGATGGAGGACCTGCACGAGGCAGGCGGCGTACCTGCCGTACAAAAGCTACTGCTGCAGCACGACCTCATTGACTGAAGCTGTCTCACGGTAACCGGTAGAACCCTCGAAGAAAACCTCAGCGAGCTGCCCGGCCTTGCGGATGGACAGCAGGTTGTGGTGCCGGTTGACAAGCCGCTTAAAGCGACCGGTCACCTCACCGTCCTTTACGGCAATCTTGCAGAGGAAGGCAGTGTGGCCAAAATCACCGGCAAAGAAGGCACCCGTTTTGAAGGCCGCGCCGTTGTGTACAATTCGGAGGAAGCCTGTATTGCCGGTATCGAGGCCGGTGAGGTCTCGGCCGGCAGCGTCGTTGTCATCCGCTATGAAGGACCCCGTGGCGGCCCGGGCATGCGCGAAATGCTGAAGGTCACCGCAGCCATCATGGGCGCGGGTTTGGGCAAGGAAGTCGCGCTGATTACCGACGGCCGCTTCTCGGGCGGCACGCACGGCTTCGTGGTCGGACATGTCTGCCCCGAAGCCTGGGACGGCGGCGCCATAGCCCTGATCGAAAACGGCGACCGCATCATCATCGATGCGGATGCCAAAATGATGCATCTGGACCTCCCGGATGCACTCTTGGAAACCCGCCGCAAAGCCTGGCGGCAACCCGGGAGCGGCATCACGTCCGGAGCGTTGCACAAATACCGCAAGCTTGTAGGCCCCGCCTCCAAAGGCTGCCTCACAGACCGCTAACCCAAGCTGATTGATTGCACGGGTTTTGTATAGCGTTTATTGTAAAAAGTCGGGCATTCTACGAAGATTTCCCACCCGGGACAGGTCTTTGGGATAAGTTCTGGATGATTTTGACATTCCAAAATCATCCTGTAATCATAAAAATCCTGTTCAAAAAAGGGGCGGACGTGATTTGGGATTTGGTAATGGAAAATTGGGGTCGTGTCCCGACATGGTAGAGAAGCAATGCATTGCGTCTCTACGCCGCGGCTGTTGCGGGTTTGTTTCGGGCTGTACGCCCGGCCCCGCGTGCGCGCCTTCAGCGCTCGCGGGGGGAATGGTGGGGCGTGATGCGGTTTCTATAAACATGCAACCCCTTCAGGGTTGATCCTGAGTCAGGCCGGGTTAGAATTTCGGCACATTTTCTTTAGATGGACGAGATTTGTGCGCATTTTTTCATTCCAGATTCGGTCATTTCACGGTTCACGAAGCAAAATGGATATAATCGGAGAACCATAAAAGGTCATGCCCGCATGAAGGGATGGAGCCCCTTTACAATCGCACTATCATCCTGTCTATCCTGTAAATCATAAAAATCCTGTTCAAAAACAGACGGACGTGATTTGGGATTTGGTAATGGAAAATTGGGGTCGTGTCCCGACATGGTAGAGAAGCAATGCATTGCGTCTCTACGCCGCGGCTGTGGTAGGCTTGACGGACGCGTGCGGAATCTGGTATTGCGTTTCGTCTTATTAAATCAGATCATGCGTCCCATTCATGGTTTCCGGAATACATCAAGCATATTTTTTATGCAGCCTTTTATTTTCAGCCACACGGTAAGAACATTCGAAACGGACGCGCGCGGCCTGATGACGGTTTCATCTCTGCTCAACATCCTTCAGTACGGCGCCGGTAAACATGCCGGGGAGCTCGGCTGGTCGGTGCGGGCGTTGCATAACAGCGGTAAAACATGGGTGCTTCAGCGTTTTACGGTTGAAATGAATGAGCTGCCAGCGGATGGCGACACGATCACCCTTACAACGTATCCCAGTGGTTCGGATAAGCTGCTGGCGTACCGTGATTATAAGGTGGAGGACGCTTCAGGCAAGGTGCTGGTTTTGGCTACTTCGGCCTGGGTTATTCTGGATTTGCGGGCACGGCGCGTTACGCCTATCCCTGATACCGTTAGTGCCATAAGCACGCGTTTTGGTCCTAAGCTGAAAGCAAAGCCCGGCACCCGGCTTACTGACTGGCAGCCGGAAGCGGATGAGAAGGCCCCCGTTTTTCGGGTCCGACGGCATGATATGGATTTGAACGGACATCTCACCAACGTGACCTATGCCGAGTGGGGCCTGGAAGCTGTGCCTGAAGAAATTTTCAGCAAGGGTCAGCTGAAGGAAATCGATATCGTGTTTAAGGCGGAATCTTTTTTTAACGACCGTATCAGCTCGCACCTGAGAACATCCGCTGTTGAGGGATCCGCTGACATTCGCTTTCAGCACATGCTGCGCCGGGAATCGGATCAGAAAGTTACGGCACTGATGGAAACGAGCTGGCAGAAACCCTGACGGTTTTCTTCTCCTGCTTTCGGTTTCGTTCATTTACGACCTGCCAAGGCTGAGGGATGGCAGGCGGCGGTGCGCGCAAAATAGCGAGCGCTTTGGCTAAAACTTTGGTAGTCAACGGTAAATCATATTTAGGGCTAAAATCAGATATCGAAATAAAAAATCTGAATTTAGATTTTATATAACCTAAAGTTACCCTATATTCTAATATCAATATCCGATATAGAATATTACCATTATGCAATTTCTCTCCTTAGGCACCCAATACACGCTTACCGCCCTGATCTTCCTGAGTCGTCAGGAGCAAGGTACTGCGGTTTCAGCGTCCAAGCTGGCTGAGCCCTTAAACAGCCCCAGCACTTATCTGAGCCAAATGCTCACCCGCCTTATAGAGCCGGGTATCATCGGCACACGGCGGGGAATCCATGGAGGGGTGTATCTGGCTAAAGAAGCCGCTGAAATTTCGATATATGATATTGTTACGGCGGTTGAAGGCGACGATTTCTTTAAAACCTGCTTTCTCGGTATAAGCGGCTGCGGCGATGTTG
Source organism: Cyclonatronum proteinivorum (assembly GCF_003353065.1). Classification (GTDB taxonomy): domain Bacteria; phylum Bacteroidota; class Rhodothermia; order Balneolales; family Cyclonatronaceae; genus Cyclonatronum; species Cyclonatronum proteinivorum. The sequence continues at coordinate 3,804,357 of NZ_CP027806.1, forward strand.
AGCCCTGCCCTTTCCATGAGGAGTGGGGGAAGAAAAGAGGGGATATCGAGGAGTGGCTGCGCGCGACTTCGCTTGATGACCTTGCCAATGACCTGTCAAATCATCTTAGTAATGGCCTGTTTCAGTTTGAGCGCAAAGCCCAAGTCTGATTTATCTGAGTAACACCTGTTATGTCAACTGAACTGTTAGAGAAAACCCAGTGTACCCATTGCGGCGAACCCTGTGACGAAGAAATAATCTCGACTGAAGAGGCGCATTTCTGCTGTCATGGCTGCCAAACGGTTTATGAACTGCTTAATGAAAGCGGGCTGGGATCCTTCTATAAAATAGATCAGGAAAATCCCGGCATTTCCATGCGGAAGGTGAAACAGGCGTCGCAGTTCTCCCATCTCGATGATCCGCAGGTGATGCAGCCGCTGCTGGATTTCAACGACGGTAAGACGGCGCGGGTAACCCTGCGTCTGCCGCAAATCCACTGCAGCTCCTGTATTTATCTGCTCGAGAATCTGCACAAGCTGGATTCGGGGGTTAAAAGTGCCGAAGTCTTTTTCGACCGCCGCGAAGCCGCCATCACTTTCAATATAGAGGCGCTCCCGCTTTCGGGGCTTGCCGCGCTGCTCAGCCGTATCGGCTATGAGCCGGATCTGAGCCTGGATCATCTCAGCAAAAAGAAACAGCGCGCCACCAACCGCCCGCAGCTGCTTAAAATCGGTATTGCGGGTTTTGCATTTGGCAACATCATGCTGTTCAGCCTGCCGGAGTACCTTGCGGGTCCCGGCGGTATTGATGCGCAGTTTCTGAAGCTTTTCGGCGGACTCAACATCATTCTGGCTCTGCCGGTATTTTTGTACAGCGCTTTGGATTTCTACAAGCCCGCCCTGGCAAGTATTCGTCAGCGGCAGTGGAGCATGGATATTGCCATTTCGCTGGGTATCATGGCGATGTTCTTCCGCAGTCTGTATGAGATTCTATCCGGCATGGGTGTCGGCTATATGGATTCGTTTGCGATGTTGGTGTTCTTCCTGCTTGTCGGGCGGCTGTTTCAGCAAAAAACCTACGAGAGCCTGTCCTTCGACCGTGATTTTAAGTCTTACTTTCCGCTTTCCGTTATCCGCATAACGGAAAAGGGGGATGAAGAAAGCGTTGCTGCAACCCGCATAGAAGCCGACGACAAAATTCTGATCCGTAACGGTGAGCTGGTTCCGGCTGATGCCATCCTGCTCGATGAAGACGCCTGGCTCGATTACAGCTTCGTGACCGGGGAATCCGAGCCCGTGCACATGCAGAAAGGCGCCCTTGTGTACGCCGGCGGGCGCAATGTAAAAACTGCTGCCCGCTTCAAAACGGTGAAAGCGGTTTCGAGTAGCTACCTTACCCGCCTTTGGAACAGCGAGACTTTCCGGAAGCCCAAGCCGAAAGGCCTGCACTCGACTTCCGGCCGCTTCAGCCGCTATTTTTCTCCCGCCATTCTGGGCGTAGCAAGCCTTGCTGCCGCGTACTGGCTGTTCTTCGGGGAAGTCGGTCTGGCCCTAAATGCTTTCACCGCGGTGCTCATCATCGCCTGCCCCTGCGCCATTGCGCTATCTGCCCCATTCACTCTGGGCTGGGCGACCAAGATTTTGGGCAAGAACAAAATTTATCTCAAGAACTCCGAAGTAACGGAACAGTTTGCGGCGGTTACGAGCGTCGTTTTCGATAAAACGGGTACGCTCACGCACCGCGATCAGGCGCACGTCCGCTTTGCAGGACGCAACCTGGACCCTGATGAAAACCGGCTGCTCCTTTCTGCCCTGCACGAAAATACCCATCCGCTCGGTCGCGCGGTTTATCAGCACCTTCAGTCTGAAATCAGAGAGCCCATGCGCGAGCTGCTTCTTAAGCCCGATCACTACCGCGAAGAAAGCGGCAAGGGTGTAGAAGTCGTTTTTGGGGATAAGACCATCCGAATCGGTTCCGCTGTATGGGTGGGCGTCCCTAAGGATACGGAAGCCGATGCCCTGGCTTCGCGGGTGTATATCAGTTTTGACGGCATTGTGCCCGGCTACTTTGAGCTGCAGAATCAGTACCGCAGCGGCATGAACGAGCTGATCGGGAACCTGCGCAGCCGTCTGAGCGACAGCGTGTTTCTGCTCTCCGGCGACAATGATCAGGAGAAGCGCAACCTGCTTCCGGTATTCGGCAGCGAAGACCGGCTGCGATTCCGTCAAAGCCCGCACGACAAGCTTGCATTTGTGGACGGTCTCAAAGCGGGTCAACAGGAAGTACTCATGATCGGCGACGGACTCAACGATGCCGGTGCATTGCGCTCAAGCACCGTGGGCATTTCGCTGGCAGAAGACACAAGTAGCTTCACCCCCGCGAGTGATGTCATCATGGAAGCGGGCTCCCTAAGCCTGCTCGACCGCGTGCTTGCCTTCTCCCGCAGCGCCATCACCATCATTTACATCAGCTTCGGTATTTCCATCCTGTACAACATCATCGGACTGAGCTACGCCGTAACCGGCACCCTCTCCCCGCTGATTTGTGCCATCATTATGCCGATCAGCTCCATTTCTGTCATCCTTTTCACTACCCTGGCCACCCACTGGGTCGCCCGGAAAAACCAGCTTAAAACGACATGAGTGTAATGTACATGCTGATCGCTTTCAGCCTTATTCTCGCAGCAATGTTTTTACTGGCCTTCATTTGGGCCATGCGCGACGGGCAGTACGAAGACAAATACACGCCCAGTGTACGCATCCTTTTTGATGATGCGCCCATAGAACAAGATGAAGATTCCAAAGAACATCCTTCAATACAGCAACAGCAACAGCAACAACGAAACGAAACAAAAAAGCACTAAAAGCTTCCCAATAAAGACGAGATATACCATCACACCAATAAACAATTGTAAATATGGCAACTGAAACCTTCTATTACGACAACAAGATTGTCCGCAATTTTGCGATTGCGACGGCAATTTGGGGTGTAATCGGGATGCTGGTCGGCATAATCATTGCGATTAAGCTGTTTGCGCCGAACTTCCTGGGCTTCATACCGGAGCTCTCGTACGGCCGCCTGCGTCCGCTGCACACCAATGCCGTTGTTTTTGCCTTTGCGGGTAACGCCATTTTCCTGGGGGTCTATTACTCATTACAGCGCCTTTGTAAGAGCCGTATGTGGAGCGATACCCTGAGTAAACTCAACTTCTGGGGCTGGCAGGCCATTATCGTATCGGCCGTGTTCACCCTTCCCTTTGGCTTTACCCAAAGCAAAGAATATGCTGAACTTGAGTGGCCCATCGCCATCGCCATCGCCGTAGTCTGGGTGATTTTTGGCGTCAATATGATGATGACCATCTATAAGCGCCGGGTTAAACACATGTATGTGGCGATCTGGTTCTATATCGCGACCTTCATTACCGTAGCCGTGCTGCACATCGTGAACAACCTGGTACTACCGGTTGATGCGCTCAAGAGCTACTCCATGTTTGCAGGCGTGCAGGATGCGCTGGTGCAGTGGTGGTACGGTCACAACGCGGTTGCGTTCTTCCTTACGACCCCGTTTTTGGGCTTCATGTACTACTTCATCCCGAAAGCGGCGAACCGTCCGATTTTCTCTTACCGTCTTTCTATTGTCCACTTTTGGGCACTGATCTTCATTTACATCTGGGCAGGACCTCATCACTTGCTGTACACCGCCCTTCCGGGCTGGGCACAGTCGCTGGGCGTGGTGTTCTCGGTTATGCTTATTGCGCCTTCCTGGGGTGGTATGATCAACGGTCTGTTTACCCTGCGGGGTGCCTGGGACCGCGTGCGTCAGGATCCGGTACTTAAATTCCTGGTCGTTGGTGTAACGGCTTATGGTATGGCAACCTTTGAAGGGCCGATGATGTCCTTCAAGAGTGTGAACGCCATCACGCACTATACCGACTACGTAATCAGCCACGTGCACACCGCAGCCCTTGCCTGGAACGGTGGTCTGACCTTCGCGATGCTGTATTTCATTGTTCCGCGTATTTTCGGGACCAAGCTGCACAGTATCAAGCTGGCCAACTTCCACTTCTGGGCCGCTACGATGGGTATGGTGATTTACGTGATCCCGATTTACTGGGGCGGAATCACACAGTCGCTGATGTGGAAAGAATTCACCGCTGAAGGTACCCTGATGTACCCCAACTTTATGGAGACGGTAACCCACCTGATCCCGATGTACATTGCCCGTACGCTGGGCGGTACCCTGTATCTCACTGGTGTACTTGTGGGAACGTACAACCTGTTCAAGACCATGAAACAGGGCTCGCTGATTGCTGATGAGAAGGCTGAAGCGCAGGTTGCTGTAGCTGAATCTGCGGCGCGCAAAGAAAGCACCTTCCACCGCTGGCTGGAGTCCAAGCCAACGCTGTTCACCGTGCTTACAACCGTTGCCATCCTGATTGGGGGTATTGTTGAATACGTACCTACCGCGCTAATCAGCTCGAATGTACCGACTATTGCCAGCGTGCAGCCTTACACCCCGCTTGAGCTGGAAGGCCGCGATATTTACATCGCAGAAGGTTGTTTGGGATGTCACTCTCAGATGATTCGTCCGTTCCGTTCTGAAACCGAGCGCTATGGCGAATATTCCAAAGCCGGTGAGTTTGTGTACGACCGACCCTTCCTTTGGGGCTCGAAACGTACCGGACCAGACCTGCACCGTGTAGGCGGCAAGTATCCTGATTCCTGGCACTATATGCACTTCATGGATCCGTACTCCACTTCGCCGGGCTCGATTATGCCGGCCTATTCGTGGTTTGTTGAGCGCGAAGTAAACGTAGACCGGATTCCGGCTAAGATCAGAACCCTGCAGCGCCTCGGCGTGCCTTACGCAGAAGGCTTTGATCAGCAAGCCATCGATCATTACCGGCGTCAGGCTGAAGAAATCGCCAATGGTCTTAATGCCAGCGGTTTCGAAGCTGCCTGGAACAGTCATATGGTGGCTATGATCGCCTATATGCAGCGTCTGGGTACTGATATTAGTGCACAGCCGGGCGAACGCGCGCATGCTATTCCGCTCCGGGATGATACGCCCGAAGCTGCTACCACAGCGAGTCAGGACTAACCGAAACCAAAACTGAGATTACCCTATGAGACGCGACGTTTTGGAAACCATTCAGGGGATCGAAATTTTTCCCCTGATTTCCCTGGTCATTTTTGTCGGATTCTTCATCCTTATGCTCACCTATGTATTCAGTATGAGCAAAAACAAAGTTGAAGAACTCGAGAACATGCCCCTTAGACCCGACTCTGACGAAGACGATATTTTCACCGCCGATTCCAAGGAAAAAAGGAACTGACAATGGCTGAACAATCCAAAAAACCAAAAAACGATCCCGATAAGAACCTGATCCTCGACGATGAACGGGATCTGCTGATGGATCATGAGTATGATGGCATTCAGGAGCTGGATAACAACATGCCGCCATGGTGGCTGTACGGCTTCTATGTGACCATCATTTTCGCGGTGGGCTACCTGCTGTACTATGATGTACTTGGATGGGGGCCTTCCCAGGAAGAAGAGTATGAAATCGAGATGGCTATGGCCGCCGAGCGCTATGGCATTCAGGAAACAGAAGCCCGCGATTTTTCGCAGGCTGTGCTGCTCACCGATGCCGCAAGCCTGGAACGGGGCCGCGAAGTATTCAACGCTTCCACCAACCTGTGTACAACCTGCCACGGGCAGAACGCACAGGGTCTGGTAGGGCCTGACCTCACCAATGAGTACTGGAAATACGGCTGCGATATGGAGTCGCTGATGGTAAGCATTAGTGAAGGCTTCCCCACCCGCGGTATGCCGGCCTATGGCAGCACTGTTCGCATTGGCGATGACGATCTGGCGAAGCTTGCCAGCTATATCATCTCACTGCGCGGCACCAACCCTGCCGGCGCAAAAGCACCGGACATGAGCCGTTCTGAGCGCTGCGAAGACCCGACTGCTGCCGGTGAAGATGTACCCGCAGCTGATGAGTAACAGCACGCTGCGCTGAAAATAATGGGGCGTCAGCTGATTCATTCTAACGAATCGGTCTGATGCCCCGATTTCAGCAAAACTTCCCCCTTTGCAATATACACTACACCCTAAAGCCCCGATGCGGAATCAGCATACGTACTTCCGCACCTTTCCGGAAAGACAGCCTTGCCTGCCCAACCGATTAATTTTACAATAAAAGTTCAAAACACATCCGGCACAGTAGTCCGGATTACAGAGAAAAGGCAACAACATGAGCAAAGCAAACCAACGGGAAATTAACCCGATCACCCGAGAAGAAAGTTACCGGGATTTTGTCTCAACCATTACCGAAGACGGCAAACGAAACTGGATTTATCCCAAAAAGCCCGACGGGCGCCTGTATAAACTCCGGTCGTACCTGAGCTGGCTGCTTCTCGGATTTCTTTTCGCCGGCCCCTTCATTACCATTGGCGGAAACCCGCTGCTGCTGCTCAACATCTTTGAGCGTACCTTTGTGATTTTCGGCGTCGTATTCTGGCCGCAGGATTTCTACCTGTTTTTCCTGGCCATGATCAGCCTCATCATCTTTATTGTTCTCTTTACGGCGATTTGGGGGCGTCTTTTCTGTGGATGGGTCTGTCCCCAAACCATATTCATGGAGATGCTCTTCCGGAAGATTGAGTATGCCATTGAAGGCGATGCCACACAGCAACGCCGGCTGAACGAAGCCCCGATGAGTCAGGAAAAGTTTTTCAAAAAAGCGGCCAAACACACCCTTTTTGTAGCGATCGCCCTGCTGATAGCCCATACCTTTATGGCGTATATCATAGGTAAAGATCAGGTCATTGAGATTGTGATGGCCGGACCTGCGGAAAACTTTGGCGGCTTCATGGCTACCATGGTATTTACCGCGCTGTTTTACGGCGTATTCTCCCGCTTCCGTGAGCAAGTCTGCCTTGTAGCCTGTCCCTATGGCCGCTTTCAGTCTGTGCTCGTTGATAACGACAGCATTGCGGTAACCTACGATTTTGCGCGGGGTGAAGGTCTCAAAGGCCGGGCTAAAGTAGGTAAGCGTCAGAAGATTGACGGGGTCGTAACCAATTACGCCAAAAACGGCGACACCGAAACCGAAGTGTATGGCGATTGTATCGACTGTGCGCAGTGCGTGAAAGTGTGCCCTACCGGTATTGACATCCGGAACGGGATTCAGCTGGAGTGTATCAATTGTACCGCCTGTATCGACGCCTGTAACGATGTTATGCGCAAAATCGGCAAGCCGGAAGAGCTGGTTACCTATACCTCCTATAACGCAGTTGCAAACGGTGAGAAACCCAACTTCTTCACCACACGGGTGAAAGCGTACCTTGCGGTTTTCACCGTCATTTTTTCGGTCTTCCTGTATTTGTTCATTACACGTCCGGAAGTGTACACCGTAATTCTGCGCGAACCGGGCATGCTCTACAATGAACTACCGGGCGACCGTTTCTCGAACTTCTACAATGCGAAATTCTTCAACAAAACATTCAACGAAAGCGAAGTTGAGCTCCGCCTCATCAGTCCGGCTGGTGAAATTCAGTGGCTGGGCGAACAGCGCCCTGTTCCGGGTCAGCAACAGATCGAAAGCCGTATCATGGTCTTCCTGGATCGTGAACAGCTTGCCGGTGCGCAAACACCAGTCGAGTTTGGGGTTTACTTTGAAGGACGCCGCATTCAAACCCTGCGCACCAACTTTGTGGGTCCGCCACCCGGCCGCTAAGGAAAGCGCCACAGCAACGCTCAGGCTTTTCAACAACAGTTCAAACCAACAATCCGAAATAAAACAACACTGAACGATGGAAAATACTTCAACCAAAAAAGAATGGAAATGGCCCCTCGGTATCTTCCTTTTTTACATGACCTTCGTGGTTGGTACCCTCACCTTCGTATTCTATACTTTTACCCAAAAAACAGATCTGGTAATCGAAGAGTACTATGAAGCGACCCTAACCTATCAGGATCATATAGACAAGGCAAAACGGGCCAACAGCCTGGCCGAACCTGTACAATTCAGCCTTCAGGGCCAACAAGCCAAGATCGTATTCCCTGACTTCATGCAGGCAGATGGCCTCAATGGTAAGATCCAGCTCTACCGGCCTTCCGGTTCGAGTATGGATGAGCTTCTGCCGATTGTGACCGATGAAAATGGCGTTCAGTACTTATCCTTTGCTGACCGTACGCCCGGCCTGTGGCGTGTGAAAGTTGACTGGGCATTCGACGGTCTTGACTATTACACTGAACACGATTTCTTTATCAGATAAAATCCGGCCTCCATATCAGGCAGCCCGCTGCAGGGCAGTGCTTGATGGATATCGTTCGTCTTAGCCCGCTTTCAGCATTTGGAAGCGGGCTTTCTTATATCGCGACACTTCATATCGGGCTATGATATTTTTCTCATCTCATCCGATCAGCTTGAAATAACGTACCCTAATTTCGCGCCATAGTTGCCCTTGCGCTATCCTTTTTGGTCTGTAGCTATGCAGCCTTCACCCAGAAAGAATATGCGGGAGAATGCCTTAGAACACCGCATTTTTCTCCATGTGAATAAGCGCTGAGTTCATTACCTTTCGGCATTGCAGCTGCACCGTATTCAGCTTTAAAAATCCGCTTTTAGGAACTAAAGCGTACGATTGAGATCCCGATTTTTAAGCGATGGAATGCCGGTAATTAACAGTAGCTGTTCTACTTTTTTATTCAACTGAAGTACTTTTTTATGGCAGAATCAATGACCGGTTTTGGCCGGGCACAAGCACAGGCCGAAGGATATTCCGTGGAGACGGAAATCCGCTCTGTAAACAACCGCTACTGCGACGTCAGTATCAAGCTGCCGGGAGATTTTCAGCACCTTGAACCGGCTTTAAGGAGCAACCTGCAACAGCGTTTCGAGCGGGGAAAAATTACGGTAAGCGTAAAGCTGGAACAGACCAGTGCGCAAAAACCAAAAGTAGTGATCAACGAGAGCCTGGCTGCGGCTTACTTCGAAGCGCTCTCAAATCTGGGCAGTAAGCTTGGTATTGCGCATAAACCGACCTACACGGATTTGATGGGCTTCAGTGATATCTTCACCCGTGAAGGCCTCACCGAAGCGGAAGAAAAGCTCATCACCGGTATCATTGAAAAATCTGTGGATGAAGCCGCCGGGCGAACCTGCACCATGCGCCGGGATGAGGGCGCAGCGCTGGCCAAAGATCTCCTTGAAAGGCTGCGGCAGATTCAGCTTGTTACCGATGACATCCTGCACATCTCTGAAGGAAGGTCTTCCGAAGCCCGCACCAAACTGCATGAACGCATTGCTACGCTTTTGGGTGATGACAAATACGACAAAGAGCGGCTGGAGCTGGAAATCGCCCTGCTTGCCGACAAGCTCGATATAACAGAAGAAATTGTCCGGCTTCGCTCTCATATTACCTTTTTCAAAGAAGCGCTTGAAGGTCAGCAATCTTCGGGGCGCAAACTCAACTTCCTCATGCAGGAAATGCTGCGCGAAGTCAACACCATCGGTTCCAAGTCTTACAGCGCCGAAATTGCGCATAAAGTGGTTGATGTGAAAGAAATTCTGGAAACCATCCGCGAACAAATTCAAAACCTGGTGTAAGCCATGCTCGAGAAAAAGCCCTTAAATGCCGGAAAAGGCAGCGTAGTAGTCATTACCGCCCCGAGCGGCGCAGGCAAGACTACCCTTGCAAAAAAACTTCTGGCCGAGTATGACCAGCTTGTTTTTTCGGTTTCCGCAACAACACGTGCGCCCCGCGCCAATGAAGTACACGGCCGCGACTATCACTTCCTCGACCGTGAAACTTTCGATCAGCATATTGAACAGGGCGACTTTCTCGAATGGGAAGAATTCTACAACGGATCACGCTACGGCACCCTCAGAAGTGACGTTGAACATCACATCAAAAATGGCTATTTTGTCCTGTTCGACGTTGAAGTAAAAGGTGCGCTAAACCTGAAGAATGTTTACGGTGATGCATGCCTGTCTGTCTTCATTAAGCCGCCCTCAACCGAAGTTTTGGAAAGCCGGTTGCGCAGCCGCGGAACTGAATCTGAAGAAACCCTTCGTTTGAGACTTGACCGCGCCAAAATGGAGCTTCAGCAAGCCGGACACTTCGACGCCATTGTGGTAAATGATGATTTTGACCTTGCGTACGCAGCCGTCAAAGACCTGATAACCCAATTTACCGGCTGCAGCTACTGAGTTTCGGTAGCATGTACACTTTTTTTATTTAATAACACTGAAATCCCCCTTATGTCAGCTCGTGCACTTGATGTTGAAAAAATCCAGGATACTACCGGTAACCTGTACGAATCTATCGTAATTATGGCAAAGCGCTCGCGTCAGATTGCCGCCCGCGAAAAAATGGAGCTTGACGAAAAGCTTCGTTACTTCGAAGGTTTTGAAGAAGAAGACGAGTTCTCTTTTAATGAAGAGCAAGAGCGTATCTCCAAAGAATATGAAGCCAAGTCACACCCTGTGGTTCGCGGCGTTGGTGAGTTTCTGGACAATAAAGTTGCCTACCGCTACCCGGATAATCAATAAATTTCAGGATGATTGCTGAATCCCGTCCGCTGGCCCGTAAGCGCATTATACTGGGTATCACGGGCGGTATAGCCGCCTATAAGGCGGCTTTTTTATTGCGCGATCTTCAGAAAGAACAGGCGGAAGTGCGTGTAATCATGACGCCATCCGCGCGTCGTTTTTTAGGTCAGGATACCATGAGCGCGCTTTCGCGTCAGCCGGTGCCGGTTGAAGTCTTTCCCAAAGACAGCGACGTATCCGAAAGCTGGTCGCGCCACATTCAGTGGGCCGAATGGGCCGACGTCCTGCTGATTGCGCCCTGCACCGCCAACACCCTGGCTAAAATTGTGCACGGGCACTCCGACAACATGCTTACCTCCACCGTGCTTGCCGCACGCTGCCCGGTCGTAATTTGCCCCACCATGGATGGCGGCATGTATGAAGCTCCGGCCACCCGGCGCAACCGCGCCCTTGCCCGTGAATACGGCTACCACCTCATCGAGCCGGAATACGGCTACCTCGCAAGCGGTCTCGAAGACAAAGGCCGCCTACCGGAAAACGCCCATATCCTCCGTGCGCTGTCGGAAATTATGGACTTGGAAAGTCAACCTGCCGGTGCGGCAGCTTCCCTACCCAAACCACTAAGCGGAAAGAACGTGCTCATCACCGCAGGTCCCACGCGGGAGTATGCAGACGCCGTGCGTTTCCTTTCCAACCCCAGCACCGGCAAAATGGGTTTTGCTGTGGCAGAAGCGGCCCGGAAACTCGGTGCAGCGGTCACCCTCGTTCACGGCAAAGTAGCCCTCCCGGTACCTGAAGATATCGAAGCGGTCCCCGTTATTTCAGCACACGACCTCTGTGAAGCGGTTCAGGCGCGGCATGCCGGGCACGACATTTTTATACTTGCCGCTGCCGTATCTGATTTTCGGCCGGCGAACCGCTCCCCTCACAAAGTCAAGAAAGAAGGCGCAGCGCTTGAAATGAAGCTGGAGAAAACCCCCGACACCCTGCAATGGCTGGGTGAAAACAAACTTCCGCACCAAACCCTGATCGGGTTCGCCATGGAAACCGAAGACCTCATCGCACGGGCTGCCGCCAAGCGCCGGCGGAAGAAGGCAGATTATATTGTAGCCAACACCATAGGCAGCGCAGATACTGGCTTTGAATCGGATCGCAATGAAGTCGTTCTCATTGGTGAAAACGGCGGCTCTGAGTGGTCGCATGCGTTCAGCGGCACCAAACAAAAGGTTGCCGAAGCCCTGCTGCTGCGTATCTTCTCAAACGATACGCCTGAATCCTGAGCGGCAATTCCGAACATACCAGTCGCGCCCAGCTCCTGCTCACTTCGCCTGAACGCCCGAAATTTCCTTTCTTTTTCCAGCTGTCCTGATCCGCCCCATGAACGCAAGCCTGCTCAAAAAACGGAAATCGCTGCTCGCGCTGCTCCTCTCAGGTTGTACGGTTGCAGCGCTGCTACTCCTGCTCATACCGCCTCCGCAAAAATACCTGCTCGAAGATCTCGGCACCCTTGACCGGCTGATTACACAGAGCTTTGCAGACCATGGCATTCCCCCCGGCAGGCTTCAGGTTCGTGCAACAGAAGTGGACAGCCTGCTCACCCGCCGCGACTACAGCATTCAGCTTGCCCGCAGCTTTCCGGCAACGCGGGTTCACATCGCAATAGCGCAGGGAGCCTACCCCTACGGCGTGCAGGTTAAAGGCCGCTACAATCAGGACGAGACGGCCCTCCATCTGACGCTCAGCTACAGAAACACGCTGCTGCGCACCCTTGAAATGCGGTTTTCGGATTCAGCTGAACCACTCATCCCCAGCCCTTAGCTCAATTTTACATGAATCCTCTACAGCGCTTTAAACTCGATGTTTTTCCACAGCCCGAACCCATCCTGCTGCGTCATCCGGTGCTGCTGTGTCATGGCTTTGGCGCGCTGGGAAACCTTGTAAGCAAGGGCCTGCTGCATTCCACCTGCATAATGCTGCGTACACACGGCGTGCTCGCCTTTGCCCCCAACATTCTGCCCTACGGACGAATCGAAACCCGGGCTGAAGCCTGGTGCGAAATCATTGATACCATAAAAGCAAAAACGAGGGCGGATAAACTGCACGTTATTGCACACTCCATGGGTGGCCTCGATATGCGCTATGCCATCAGCCGGCTCGCGCGGCATGACGACATCCTGAGCCTTACCACTGTGTGCACCCCGCACCAGGGGACAAGCCTGGCCAAGCTTACGTTGAACACCCCCGAGCCCATTCGTGAAAATGTGCTCGGTATGATGAACTGGTTTGGCAACAATGTGTATCCCAACATCCCAAGCGATGTACTCAGCGCCCTAAAAGAGCTCAGCCCGGAGTACGTGCAGGAAAAATTCAACCCCGGCACGCCCGATCACCCCGACGTCGTGTATCAGTCCGTGACCGCGGCCTGCGGCAAAGGCACCGACGCCCCGATTAACAAGCTCCTGATCCCTTTCAACACCTACATTTATGAGCGGGAAGGGCTCAACGACGGCTATGTCCCTACCGAAGGCGCAAAGTGGGGCAAGCTGATTGCCGAAACCGATCTCTCCCACGCAGAGCAAATCCGGCTCAACCTCTCTTCCAAAAAAATCCCGCAATGGCGCGACCTCTGGGTGGACATCGCCAAATCGCTCCGGGAAATTTGGTAGACCTAAGCCGACGTTCGCGGGATGGTCGTGTTAGGATTTTTATCGGCAGGTTTATAATATCGTATTCCGGATGCTGGACGGGCTTCTCAGCGATTGCAGCGCAAACGGTATCCTAAATGATATTTTTGATGCGGGCTTCGCTTGTTACCGCTGCACCGTCTGACGGCGCCCGTGTGGACAGGGCATAACCCGTGATAAACCCGCGTAGAGACGCAATGCATTGCGTCTCTACCATGCAGGGACACGCCTCAATGGCGCGGGAGGCAGGATTCAGACATCCATGCCTGACATGGCTTCAAATACTTTGTAGGCAGTCAGGTCATATTGAATGGGGGTTATGGAGGCGTATCCGCTTTTGAGCACGTTGATGTCGACATCATCGGCTTCGTCGAGGACTTCGAGACGGCCGAACATCCAGTAGTAGGGGCGGTTGACGGGGTCAACGCGGGCGACGTATTCGTCGGTGTAGCGGCTGTCGCCCTGCCGGGCCCAGCGCATGCGTTTAAACGGACCCGCGGGCGCATTCACGTTCAGGGTGATGCCCTTCGGCAGGCCGTTGTCAAATACGAACTGCACCGCGCGTGCCGCAGCTTCCTGTGCGCCGCTGAGATCAGCGTCTTCTGCGAAATCCATGCAGCTCACGGCAATGGACGGATATCCGAGAATGGTGCCTTCGGTCGCAGCACTTACTGTGCCCGAGTAGATGATGTTGATACCCGCATTGGAGCCGTGATTGATGCCGCTGAGTACAAGATCAGGTTTTTCTTTGAGAAGCTGATCTGTGGCAAGCTTCACGCAGTCTGCGGGAGTGCCGTTCACTGAAATGGCCGTAACGCCTTCCTTCATCTCAAATTTTTGCGTGCGCAGAGGTTCCGATATGGTAATGGAATGCCCGACAGCGCTTTGCTGCCTGTCAGGAGCTACGACGATGACGCGGCCAAATCGCTCGGCAACTTCAACCAGTGCCCTGATGCCTTTTGAAAAAATGCCGTCGTCGTTGGCAACAAGTATCAGCCGTTCCTGCTTTGCGCTCATGGGGTGTGGGGTCTCTCTTGAACTTGGTCGGTTTTAATTGTACTGCTCTTTCTCATTCGGGAAGTCGCGGGATTTGACGTCCTGCACGTAGCTGCTCACAGCTCCGACTACGGTATTGTGCAGGTCGGCGTAGCGACGCAGGAATCGGGGATGAAAATCTTTATTGAGGCCCAGCATGTCATGGCTCACCAGCACCTGACCGTCGCAGTGAGACCCGGCACCTATCCCGATGGTCGGGATACTGAGGCTCTCGGTGACCATCTTAGAAAGTTTGGAGGGGATTTTCTCGAGTACAAGCCCGAAACAGCCGGCGTCTTCAAGTTTGCGCGCGTCTTCAAGAAGCTGATCGGCTTCCTGATTTTCGGTAGCCCGAACTTTATAGGTGCCGAATTTATAGATACTCTGCGGGGTCAGCCCAAGGTGCCCCATCACAGGAATACCTGCGTCCACAATACGGCGCACAGTGTTAACGATGGGCGTGCCGCCTTCGAGCTTGACAGCATGCGCACCGGCTTCTTTCATCATTCGGCCCGCACTGATCAGGGCTTCTTTGGTCGTCACCTGATAGCTCATGAACGGCAGATCAGCAACCACAAGGGCACGATCAACGCCGCGCACTACGCAGGAAGTGTGGTAGATCATGTGATCGAGCGTGATGGGCAGGGTCGTTTCAAAGCCGGCCATTACGTTACTCGCAGAATCCCCCACTAAAATAATATCGATACCGGCAGCATCGATCAGCTTGGCCATGGTGAAATCATAGGCCGTTAGCATGCTGATGGCTTCCCCGCGGTGCTTCATATCCACGACGGTCTGCGTGGTAACTTTCACAGGGTTAACAGTGTTAGGCTTTTTCGCGGAATCTCCGAGCTGTGTACTCATTATTTGAAGGGTTGCTGGTTTTAGAGAGAATCAGAAGGAACAAAGGCGGCCGTAGCATCGAGCTCACAGGCGACTTTGCCATCAACGGTAGCCGTGCCTCTGAGCGTAGCAAACTGCCGGCGGATGGATACGACTTCCACTTCCATGTGCAGCTGATCTCCCGGCACAACGGGTTTTCTGAATTTTGCTTTGTTAATCGAAGAAAAAACGATGGTCGTATTTTCAGGATCTTCAGCCAGCATTTTAAGAAAAAGTATGCAACCAGCCTGCGCCATCGCCTCAACCTGCAGTACCCCTGGCATAATGGGTTTTCCGGGAAAGTGACCATTAAAGAAATCTTCATTCCCGGTCACATTTTTAATAGCGACTATTTTTTTATTGTCCATCTCCAAAACACGATCAACCAGCAAAAACGGATATCTGTGCGGTATTACGGCTTTGATTTCTTCAATTGTCATCATCATTTCTTACTCGTTCGGATAAATATGTACAAATTGCAGTATTGCACGATTCGGGCTGATCGGCCGGGCCTGGTTCAGAACTGCATAAGCACATGCTGAGCGAACCCTGAAACCCCTGACTTTTAATAATATCTTTTATTCCTTTCACTTACAAATGAAAGCGGCCCAACGGGCTTTTATGCTACCGTACCTACGTAAATGTAGGCGACCCCGCTTTGCAAGGTATGATAGGCCTGCGCGCTGTAGCTTCCGGACTCTTTCATCAGGTCCAGGAACTTGTCGGCAGCCGGGAACTTGGCACTTGTTTCAGGCAGATACTCGTAGGCTTGCTTGTTACCGCTCAGCCAGCCCCCAACTGTTGGCATCACGTATTTGGAGTACAGGGTGAAAGGCACTTTCATAATGCCGTACGCCTGACCAAATTCGAGCACGATCACCTTGCCGCCGGGCTTCACTACCCGCGCCATTTCGCGCAGGGTCACAACCGGATCATCCACGTTGCGAATGCCGAAAGCAATGCTCGCAATGTCAAAGCGGTCTTCCTCGAAGGGCAGATCCATGGCGTCGGCGACCTCAAACTGAATATCGAGACCTTTCTTTCGTGCCTTTCCGGGCGCCGGCGCAATCATCGCGTCAGAAAAGTCTGTACCAATTACATGCCCCTGCGGACCCACTTTTTTCTTGAAGGTGATGGCGAAATCGCCTGTACCGGTCGCGCAGTCAAGCACGTGATGTCCCGGTTTTGCCCCGCTCAGCTTTACCGCTTTTTTGCGCCACCGGTGGTGTATGCCAAAGGATAGCACAGTGTTAATCATATCATACCGGTCGGCGATGGAGCCGAACATCTGTCTTACTTGTTCACTCATGGGATGGGATTTAGAAAAAAACCGCAGCCTGTTTCAGGCTGCGGTGTAATAAGAGAAGATCAAAAATGTATTGAAAACAGCACGGGTGCGTACGGATTTTGACATTACACACAGACTGTCGTAATCATAGCGGCTTAAACCTTAAAAGACGGTGCTACATTCCGTTAGCACGATTAATACCGCACCCGGTTGTGGTCGGCCGCCTCCTGCCAGATCTGACCAAACACGGAGTGCATGACCGGAAAAATGGTTTGTTGCTGCAGGCCGCTGTCGGTGCGCTCTTCCGATGAAGGCACATAAAAGCGTGCGCCGTCTGCGGCGAGTACCGCAAGATTACCGTGCTGCGTCGTGCGCTTTTCGAAAACACGGGTTTGTCCCTGCCAGCCGCTCACCGAAATCCGTACGCGGTATACCGGCCCGGGGTGCACCACATTCAGGGTTCGGACGGCCCGCACGTGTACTTCATCCACACGAAACACGATATCGGCATCCACGGGGCTCTCAGCCATGCGCAGGGTTTCCTGTCCGCCCCGACTGTAGGCAGCAAGCACGCGGTCCAGCGCCGACGCTGCCAGCGAGTCCGCAGCACCTTGCTGCAGGCGGGTACTTAGGTTTGTGTCAAGCCGGCGCGTTTCAAGATCAAAACTGTCCGGCGACGTTTGCTCAAGATAAACCGACCAGGTGCTTACCCTTGGATCCTCCTTCAGCCAGCCCGTCCGGGCGCAGCCTGAAACCACGATCCCTGTAAGTAAAGCAACCACGACCATTATCCCTGTTCTGTTCATCATCTGTTCTTTCCTTTAAATTTACTTTTTGTGGCCTTTTGTCCACTGTTTCCGCTGCGACGCACTTTTTTGCATCGCCTGCATGATGTCGCGTTCCATCACCTCAACCGATGGCAGGGTTATCCCGCTTTTAATTCCAAACCGAATCAGCAGCATATTCAGGATACGATCGTTTGAGCCGGGTTGCGGGGGATCGGCCTTCAGGTTGGCGTTACCATACGCATCACCTTCAAACATGCGGCTCAGCAGCATCCTTATCCAGCCGAATTTATACACCAGAAAAAGCGCGATACCGCTTGCGGCTTTACCCGCTTCCCCGCTAATCCCCAGCCAGGAAAGCACCGCAACACCTGCAAGCAGCATCACAATTTCATTCGTGAAGACTTTCAGGAAAGCGTCGGCTGCAGGTCCGGCGAAGGCGGTTCGGCTTTGGTGCCAGAGTATGGACACACCCAGCACGGCAGGTATCGCCCACATCAGCGGCAGAAGTGACAAAAACAGCAGCACCGACCACACGCCGGCCGCGTCCGTACTCTCGATACAGCGGGTAGCCCTGCGAAGCCATTCACCGACAGGCTGTTCCGAAAGCAGCTTTCCGGCATAGGCCTCAAGTACGGATTCGCGGGTGTAAAACAAATATCCTTTGGGCGTGAGCAGCCCCGCCGGAGAATCCAGATAGGGAAAATCACCACCGGAAGTGAATACGTTTTTAAGCATGATGAATAGGATCTGACAGCGCACAGCGGCTGCCGTCGAAGTGCTGTTGTAGGGGTCGGATTATGCGGCCTTAAAATACGCTTTATTAGCCGCTATTGGAAACAGCAGCCACCTTCCCGCCAAACGCCTGATTGAACAAATTGACAGTCGGTAAATGCCGAACTTCAGAGACGAATCATCAACAATAAAGACAGGTATGATTGCAGGCCTCAGGCCATACCAATCGTAAACACCGACACCGAAGCCGGTTTGGCCTCCTGCAGCACCCCGGCAAGCGTAAAAGCCGTTGAGCCAGTCGTGAACACATCATCCACAATAATCACATGCCGGCCCTGCACAAGGCTGAAGTCCGTCAGCCGGAACGCGCCCTTCAGATTCACCATGCGCTCCGACAAGCTGAATCGGGTCTGCGTTTTGGTGTTTTTCTGACGCACCACAAGCTGCGGATCCGCTACCGGAAGCGCCGTCGCCCGGCTCATGCCAAGGGCGATTTGCCGCGCCTGATTGTAGCCCCGCTTTTGCTCGCGCTTCGGGTGCAGCGGCACCGGCAACAGCAGCACAGGCGCCCCGGATTCAAACCGCCGCGCGCCCTCAATATGCCGCTCCTGCAGGCGCCGTCCCGCATAATAGCCCACCTCCTCCCCTACCGCTGCCATTCCCTCATACTTCAGCAGATGAATGATTTGGTTCAGCAAACCACCCTTATCATACTTCCAAAGCGCGTCCTGAAACAAAATGCCTTCCGGCAGCAGCAGCTTCTCACACGTCAGCGCATTCGACGGATTCGGATCACTGAAGCGTTCATGCGGGCAGCGCTCACACAGCAGGCGGTCCCGGGCGGGCAGGGCCGTTCCGCAGCCCATACAGTTCACCGGAAAAGCCACCGACAGCAGCCCCTGAACCAGCGCACGGAAGCCTGTCAGGTGCTGTTCGGGTTGGGTTTCGGGGGATGTGTTTCCGGGTAGCTCAGGGCGCATAAGTCGGTTCTCAGGGCTAAGAAGTGGTCCCGGCTGCGGGCTTCCGGTTGAGTACGATCAGGATAAAAACTGCGGCAATCGTTGCAGCTGCGGCAAATCCGAGCCATGCCAGACCTGCCTGATACTTTAACAGTGCCCCCGGCAGCACTACCAGCGGCAGCCCCCAAAGCAGCGGCAGCAATCCGCGGCCCGGCACCAGCGAGCGCACCCGAATGCCATAGTGTGCGCGGCAGTATCCAAAAAGGGCCGCCGTAAAAAACACATGGCTCGCCAGGGTCGCAAGGGCAGGCCCCGCAAATCCGATCCACATGACCAGGGCAAGGCTCAGGGCAACATTAAATACGAGCTCGGCAACGCTGAAGCGCGCATTCACATCACTGCGCCCCAGCGCAAGCAGTATACTCTGCGGAAACACCAGCTGCGTCAGCACCGTGAGCAGATAAATCCGGAAAATGGGCGCGGAATCCGCAAAGCCGCCAAACAGCAGAAAAAGCGCCTGTTCAGCAAACACAAACAGCACCGCGAGCACCGGCAGCAGCAGCAAGGCCAGCCGCTGACTCGCCCGCCGGGCTTCCTGCAGGGCGGCGTCATACGAGCCGGAAGTGAGCTGTTTGCTGTATTCCGAAACCAGCGCCGCACTTACCGCAGAAGTCAGCGCGATGACAAACGGTATTTTGCGCGCGCCGATCTCATATACGGCGTACAGACGGTCGCTTTCAAAAAACAGGGCAATAATCCATTTATCGGCGTACAGGGCTGCCGTTGACGTTACCGCAAGCAGAAACATCCCGGCAGCATAGCGCAGGGAAGCCGAAGCTTCGGTCCGAAGAGCGCCAAGCGCAGGCCATTGTTTCATGCTTTTCACAGAAGCCAAAACCACAAAAGCTGCACGCAGGGCGGGGCTCAGGGCCATGAGCAGCATGATGTACGGCAGCTCAAGCCGGAACACAAAGCCGCCGATAATCAGGCTTGCTTCAATAAGATTGTACCCGATACTGTAGCTGATCAGCCATTTTTTCCGGCCCAAGGTTACGAAGAGCGGCTCCGCAATGCCCGCAAACACGGCAAGCGCCATATACAGCGCGAAGAACCGGAAACCATCTTCGAGCCCCGGGAGATTCAGGATTTCAGCCCAGAATCCGGCACCAAAAAGGGCAAGTGCTCCGGTAAGCAGACCCGCGGCAGCACCGAGCAGCAAATTGACTGCAACAGCATGTTCCGGATCTCCGGCTCCCCCGCGGTAGTAGAGCGTGCTCGCAAGCGCATTGATAAATGCGGGGCCCAAAATGAGATAAATCAGCCACAGCTTGCGGTAGGCACCATACACATCCCCCGAAATAATCCGCGTGAGCACCATGGTGACGAGCAGGGCTGTGCCAATGGTAATAAAGCGGGCAATGGTCATTGCACCGAGCTTTCGGTAAAAGGAAGTCAACTGCGGCAGCTTCAAGGAAGGTGATTTTAAAGGAAGTGATTTCCGTCAGGAAAGAATTGAATTTAAGAAAGCAGTACGCAACCTTCACCCTGAAAATCCCGACGGAGAATCCCGATAAGAAATGTCCGTTATCAGCATACGCAAATCCGGCTTTCCTTCATTCAAACAGACCGCCACTCAGGTTCCCGGCCTTCCCGGATCCACTCTTTTGATAAAGTCCCCGGTGTTGCGAACCCTAAAGAAGTTCAAGGCGGCACATGCAACCTGATTGTGGTGTTAACCCGCATTCGGGGTAATCCTGATCCAGCGCAAATTAGGCAGATCCGCGGCTGTCATTTTTGGATAAAGTCAAGTATATTTTGAATCTTTAAGTTTTAAATAGGACAGTCATTTTTTGCGCGGGTTTGCATACCCATTTTTTTTAAAAGATCATTATTTCCAGGTAGTTAGAATATGGCCAAGCTTCAAGAAGATTTAGTATCCATTCGGCAGCAGCTTAAACTTAGTGCAGATGATATACACGACAAGACGAGACTCTCAACGCTCATTATCAGTCAGATAGAAGACGGTAGCATTTTTAAGTCAAAACAGAACAAAACATACATCCGGAGCTTTGTGCGTACGTACGCCCGTGCGTTGGGCATTAGTGATGATGACATGATCGAAGCACTCGATCAGATGGATGTAAGCAACTATCAGGGCTTTCTTCTAAAACGATACGCGACGGGACAAACGCCAACGGCGGCAGAGCAAAAGAAAGAAGCCTACCCCAAAACCGGAGCAACAACAGCTTCATCATCCCCAAAAACACCTGCCGCAAAACCGCCTCAGCCTCAAAAAGCTGATCAGGGCAGCAAGCCGGATACCACCCAAGCCCCGAGCTCCGGCGCGGACAAAACGAGCACGAACACATCCGGTACGAAGGCACAGTCACAACCACAACCACAATCTCAGTCTCAGTCTAAATCTCAATCTCAGTCTCAGTCTCAGTCTCAGTCTCAGTCTGCGTCACAAGGTACCAAAGCGGCTGCCGCTTCTGCCTCATCAAAATCAAAAGAAACAGCTTCAGGCCGGACCAAAGCGTCAACGGTTAAGGCCGGACGCCCCGCACGGGTCAACAAAACCGGGTCCTATCGCGGACCCGACGCGTCTGAAGTCAACTGGAGCGATGTGAGCCGGGGGGCTTCCAAAAAAAGTCCGGTCCCGGTATCTGCCATCCTAATTGTTGCCCTCGTGCTCATTGCACTCGGTGCTTTCGGCTATTGGTACCTGAATAGCGAAGACGGCTTTAGCGGCTTGTTCAGCGACAGCATCCCGCCAACCGAACAGCAAACCACCGTACCCGACCGCACCCCCGAGCTGTTGCTTTCTGACACCCTCGACGCGCCGGTCGCCCCCGATCCCGGACTGACTTCCGCCCCTGCACAAACGCTTCCCGACACCCTGGCCGTCGTAATTTATGCTGCAACCGGCAACCTCGAGCCTTTCCGGGTTAGCGCCGATACCTTCGAGAACCGCAGGCCCTACTGGGTCGAAATCGGGCGCGGCATGCGCGTACAGTTTATTGATGAAATCGTGCTAACAGGAAATTTCAACCGCATGATCGTGATGTACGAAGACCGCGTTATTTCGACTTTTGCTGAAGTCACCAATCAGGGTGAACGCATTATCCGTCGCTCACAGTTTGAAGACGATCCAACCCTTGAATCGTTTACCGAACCGCGGCTGCCCGAAGGGATCAATCCTCCAACAGAGATTATCGACCGCCCGCTGTTCTAACCTGAACCCACGTTTATGACCGCTGAACAGGCTCAGCACCAAATCGCCGAACTCCGGCAGCTTCTGAACAAAGCCAACGAAGCCTACTACGATAAGGCTGAACCCATCATGAGTGACCGGGAGTTTGACCGCAAGCTGGAAGAATTGCTTGCGCTTGAGCTCCGGTTCGACCTGCAGACCCCGGACTCCCCAACGGTCCGTATCGGCGGAAAGCCCAGCAAGAACTTTGTGAACGTGGTACACCCCGTGCCCATGCTGAGCCTTTCCAATACCTACAATGCGGAAGAGCTGTTTGACTTCGACAAACGGGTCCGCAATTTACTGGGTCACAACGACTTCACCTACAATGCCGAACTGAAGTATGACGGCATGGCTCTTCGGCTGCGTTACGAAAACGGACGCCTCGTGCTCGCAGCAACCCGCGGCGACGGTACCAAGGGCGACGACATCACCGCAAATGTGCGCACCGTGGATGATGTACCGCTCCGTTTGCGCGGCAATTTTCCGGACGTGCTGGAAGTCCGCGGCGAAGCTTACATGGAGCTGAAAGCCTTCGATGAAATGAATCAGTTGCGGAAAGAAGACGGGCTGGCTGTTTTTGCCAACCCGCGCAACGCAACGGCCGGCACCCTGAAACTGCAGGACCCTGCGATTGTAGCCGAGCGGCCCATCCGCTTTTTTGCCTACGACCTGTTGCTTGAAGGCGATGAAGCCCGTGAGCTCACGCAAAGTGCCAAGCTGGATATGCTGCTTGATTTCGGCATTCCTGTTTGTGATGTGCGGAAAGAGTGCCGCACCATTGAAGAAGTCAGCGAACTCATTAAGGAGTGGGACAACTCCCGGCATGATCATCCTTTCGAGACCGACGGGGTGGTGATTAAAGTGAATCAGGAGCGTTTCCGGGATATTCTGGGCGTAACGGCCAAGGCGCCGCGCTGGGCGACGGCCTACAAGTTTGAAGCGGAACAGGCAATCACGACCATCAACGATATAACATTGCAGGTGGGCAGGCTTGGCACCGTTACGCCGGTGGCCGAGCTCGAACCGGTTCAGCTGGCCGGAACAACGGTAAAGCGTGCTTCGCTGCACAACGAAGACGAGATCCGCCGTAAGGATATCCGGATTGGCGACCGCGTGCTGGTTGAAAAAGCCGGCGAAATTATCCCGCAGGTGGTGAGCGTACTCAACCCCGAAGCCGACGGCCGCGGCTCTGAATTTACCATGCCGCAGGAGTGCCCGGCCTGCGCCGCTTCGCTTGTCCGCATTGAAGGGGAAGTCGCCCTTCGCTGCGTGAATCCGCTCTGTCCGCCGCAGGTGCGTATCCGGATTGAACACTTCGCAAGCCGCAACGCCCTTGACATAGACGGTCTGGGCGAAGCTGTGGTCGCACAGCTGGTTGATGAAGGCCTCATCGAAACCTATGCCGACCTTTATGAGCTGAACAAAGAACAGCTGATTCCGCTGGAGCGCATGGCCGAGAAGAGCGCACAAAACCTGATTGACGCCATCGAAGCAAGCAAGAAGCAAGCTTTTGAGCGCGTGTTGTATGCGCTCGGCATTCGGTTTGTGGGAAATAAAGTTGCCAAAGACCTGGCAAAGGCCTTCGGCAGCATTGACGCCATCATTAGCGCAAGCGCGGAAGAGCTGAGCGCGGTGGACGCCATCGGGCCACGGATTGCCGACTCGGTCGTACAGTTTTTCGAAAACGAAGCAAACCGGACCATCACCGAACGCCTGCGAAACTATGGGCTTCAGTTCGAAGCCGAACAGGCCGAAACTGCTTCGGATAAGCTCGCGGGTCTCACATTCGTAATCACCGGCACCCTGCCCGGGCTGAAGCGAAATGAAGCCAAAAAATTAATTGAAGACAACGGCGGGAAAGTCACCGGCTCTGTAAGTAAGAAAACGAACTATCTACTGGCCGGAGAAGAAGCCGGTTCCAAACTCGATAAAGCCCAAAAGCTTGGCGTGCCCATCCTTTCCGAAGAAGAGCTCCTCCAAATGATTAACTGATCATGCACAAAAAACCGACGCCTGCTCCGGCTTCGGTTTTTTTGTTTGAAAACAGTTCAAAAAAGAAACATATTCAGGCAGTCACACACCGGTTGTTTTTTTAAAAAGCACGATTTAAAAACCATCCAAACCCTTCATCCCAATCAACGAGCCTTGTACTTATTATGAAACTCGACCTTCAGCAAAACGAAGATTACGCCCTGCTTACCCCGCACGCGAGCAAGCTGGACTCAACCGTTGCACCGGATCTCAAAAGCAACATCATCCTGCTCGGCAATACTTTTGATACCGGCGGG
This sequence comes from Cyclonatronum proteinivorum, assembly GCF_003353065.1. Classification (GTDB taxonomy): domain Bacteria; phylum Bacteroidota; class Rhodothermia; order Balneolales; family Cyclonatronaceae; genus Cyclonatronum; species Cyclonatronum proteinivorum. The sequence goes on from NZ_CP027806.1 coordinate 3,828,812, forward strand.
CTCATCATCAACCTTGAGAATGTAGAATTTGCGGACTCAAGCGGCCTCAGCGCGCTCCTGCTTGCCTTCCGCATGTACCGCGACAGTGGCCGAACCCTGGTGCTGTGCTGCCTGCAAGAGCGCGTGCAAAAGCTGCTGGATATTTCGCAGCTCACCAATTCTTTCATCATCAAAGAAAGGCTGGATGAAGCCATCGAAGTGTTCACCGCCTACGAATCAGATGATGACGAAGACGCTGATGATGATGATGATTTTTAGCCGCTAAGCCTTCCTTTGCGGGCCGCAGCTTTTTTTGCCGGACCTGCACAACTGCCCCGCAACCGGGCTGATTTCAAGATTCTGAAATTGTAACCAGAATTCATCATCCTTCATGGCCGAAATGTTAAGCACCCTCAGTATGCTCGACTGGGGGATTGTTGTCTTTTACCTGCTCTTATGTGTGGCGATCGGCCTTTACGCGGGCGGAAAACCGGGTAATCCGGCTGATTATTTCCGGACTTCCGGAAACGTCCCCTGGTGGGCTGCTTCCTTTTCAATTGTAGCGACGGAAACAAGCCTGCTCACCGTTATTTCCATTCCGGCTGTTGCCTATGGCGGCAGCCTTGTTTTTTTACAGCTTGCCGCCGGTTACATCATCGGGCGCATACTGGTAGCCTGGCTGATTCTTCCTGCCTATTTCCGGGGGGATCTGGTAACCCCCTATGCTTTGTTTGAAGAACGTTTCGGCAACCGTTTCCGGCGGCTTTCATCCTTCGTTTTTCTGCTTACCCGCCTGCTTGCTGATGGCGTGCGCCTGTTTGCGGCGGCCATACCGCTCAAAATTATAACCGGGCTCGATTACCCCACCGCCATTGCGCTCATAGCCCTGCTCACGCTCGCTTACACCTGGTACGGCGGCCTTCGCTCCGTCATCTGGATTGACGTGCTGCAGCTGCTGGTGTACACCTTATGCGCGGTTTTTATCGTCTGGTACACGATTGGTCTGCTTTCCGGCGCGCCAGAAGCCTCCGCACTGCTGCGCGACGCCGGTAAGCTCACACTTATTCAGTGGCCTGCCTCCTTCAGCGACATATTCTTTACGCCCTACAACCTCATCGGGGCCGTCATAGGCGGACTGTTTCTGGCTATGGCTTCACATGGCACAGACCATCTCATTGTGCAGCGACTGCTGGCCTGCGGCAAAACGTCCACCGCCCGCAAGGCGCTCATCAGTAGCGGATTCCTGGTTTTCGGGCAATTTGCGCTCTTCCTTGGTGCAGGTCTCATGCTGTGGCTGTTTTATGAAGGGGCAAGCATTGCCTCCCTCGGCCTCAACAATCCTGATGAACTCATGCTCACCTTCGTAACGGCAGAGCTTCCTGCGGGTACCGTCGGACTTTTCGTTGCGGCCCTTTTTGCGGCAGCGATGAGTACCCTAAGTAGTTCGCTTTCGGCCCTGTCGTCTTCCACCTTTTTTGACCTTTTCCCCAAACTCGCCGCGCGCGGCAATACCATGCTTCGCTCCCGCCTGCTGATGGTAGTCTGGACTCTTATTTTTATTGGGTTTGCCTCCCTCTTCACCGACACCGACAATCCGATTGTGGAGCTTGGTCTCGGCATAGCCGGCTACACTTACGGCGCACTGCTGGGCGCTTTCCTGATGGCAATCTATAGTCCGGTAACGCAGCGTCAGGCCATCATCGGACTTGTCAGCTGTGTAGCCGGCATGGCGGCCATCATCCTGCTTACGCCTCTTGCATGGCCCTGGTACACCCTCTGCGGTCTGAGTATTTTTTCGGCCGTGTCAGGTGCGCTTTACAAACTGCGTATCGCGGTCTGATACAACTCATAACAAGCTGACATTATGATGAAGCACAAAATAATCGTAGCTTTTGTCATGCTATGATTGTTTTGTAACAACCGCACTAAGAACTGTTTTCAGCTTATACAACAGTATGCCTGTTTCATGGCAGGCTTGGTTCACACCTGCCTTTTCCCTGCTGTGCTAAGCACTGAAAACAGTTTTCATCCGCCATATTTGTTATGCCATCCGAGAATAATTTGTTCATGACATTTCTTGAAAAATTAGGCCTTCAGCGAAAAAAACCTGTCTCTCCCAAAGGCCTGAACGATAAAGCGCGCCTTGAAGAAGAACAGCTTTGGCGGAAGAACCTGCTGATCAAACTTGGGATTGCCGCTGGTTTTCTGCTGCTCGTTTTGCTGCTTTATCCCCGCGACGCGGTGAAGGAAGTGAGTTATCAGATCAATGAACCCTGGCGGCAGGATGATCTTACGGCCCCCTTCGATTTCAGTATCCTTAAAACCGAACAGGAAATTAACGCTGAAATAGACGAGATCAACCGTATTACAGCTCCTGTGTTTCACATCGACCGCAGCATACCGGAGCTGGTACAGACGCAGATGGATTCGGTGATGACCAACCTTATGCCGGTTTTAGAAGCCTACGCGAGCTGGCAACAGCATGAAGATCGTGAAAGTGATTCGGCTGTGGCAGACAGTATCAGCTTTCATCACAGCTTGTCGAACAGCAATCATATTTTTAGTGAAGCCAACATGAACTTCATGCTCCGGCAGTATTTACGCATACAGCGGGAAAACAGTCGGCAGACGTTCGTAGGCTCTGATATTGTAACCCGCTTGCAACAGCTGCTCACAGAAGTTTACCGAAACGGGGTTATAGACATACCCAAAGAAGATCTGAACAGTACGGAGCTTTCCATACGGGACACCGAACAGCGTACCGAGCGCTTTACAAGCATAAGCTCCGTGCGGGATATGGAAGAACTCAACGAATTTGTGATTTTTCGTCTCAACCGCATGTTCCGGGATGAAGCGGCTGCTATTGCCATTCAGCTCTACTCCGCATTTATTCAGCCCAATCTCATCTTTAATGAAACCCAAACGCAGCTGCTGATTGACGAAGCGATTGCGAACATCAGTCCGACCAAAGGCGCGGTTGCAGCGGGTCAGGTTATTATCAGACGGGGCGACCTGATTGATAATGAGCGGCTAAACATGCTGCAAAGTCTTGAAGCCGCGCGAGCGACACGGGCAAGTAATGTGGAGATTTCCCTGCGCACGCTGGGAGATGTGCTGCTGATGATTGCCATCCTGGCTACTTTTCTCTTCTACCTTTATTTGTACAGGCAGCCCATTTTTGACAGCAACAGCAAGTTTCTGCTGGTATTCATAGCCCTTTTTCTGGTTGTGGGGGCAAGTGCTTTTTTTATTCGTCTGGAAGGCGTTTCCGAATACATCATCCCGCTCGCCCTTGCTCCCCTGCTGCTCACCATCTTTTTTGATTCAAGGGTCGGCATTATCGCTGCGATCAGTATCTCACTGATGACAGCACTCATGAACGGGTACAATTTTGAGTTCCTTACCGCAACCCTTGTTGCTTCAAGCATAGGCGTGTATTCGGTCCGCGATATCCGGCAGCGCAGTCAGTACTTCCTGAATACGCCGGGCATTATTTTCCTGTCCTATGCATTTGTGCTGCTCGGCTTCACCCTGTCACGCTCAGGGGCATGGGATGTTTTCGGGATGAACCTGCTCATCATTTTCGTGAATGTGCTGCTGATTTCTATCCTGACCTATCCGCTCATTTTTCTGTTCGAAAAAATGTTTCAGCTCACAACTGATGTGACGCTGTACGAGCTCAACGACAACAACAATTCGCTACTCAAAGAGCTGATGTTTAAAGCTACCGGAAGCTTTCAGCACAGCATTCAGGTTGCCAATCTTACGGAGGCTGCCGCTTCAGCCATTGGTGCCAACGCGCTGCTTGCCCGTGTCGGTGCCCTTTATCACGATATCGGTAAGATGGAAAAGCCGCAGTATTTTGTTGAGAATCAGGGCGGAGGCGTAAATCCCCACGATCAGCTTAAACCGGCCATGAGTGCTAAAATCATTCGTGACCACGTCAAGGCCGGGGTTCGGAAAGCACAGCGCGCCAATCTGCCGCCGGTAATTATCAATTTCATCGAAAGCCATCACGGCAACACCATCATTCAGTACTTTTACGCCAAAGCCCTTAAAGAGGCGGATTCTGAAAATGAGGTGCATGATAACTTTTTCCGCTACGACGGGCCGCTCCCATCAACCAAAGAAACCGGGATTCTGCTGCTTGCCGATGCCATCGAAGCCGCTTCAAGGGCTATGAGTGATCCCACGCACAAAAAGCTCGAAAACCTGGTCAACCGCCTTGTAGACGAAAAGGTTAAACATGGACAGCTGATCGATTGCCCCCTTACATTTCGGGATATCACTTTGATTAAAGAAGCTTTTGTCAAGAATCTCTCGGCCATTTATCACAGCCGGATCAAGTATCCCGGGCAGGATAAAAAAGATAATGCTGTGGATGCAGATGAAAAGTCAGCACAAAGCACATCATCCAAAGCCGACGATACAGATGGAGGCGTCAAGGAAAGTAGTGCCGCAGCGAACCAGGCGGAACAGAGCGAATCCGGTTCCAAAACTTCGAAGGGCAAAGAGACTTCGGCAGATTCGTCATCTCCTGAAACGGAAAAGGGATAAAACCAGCATTGTGCGTCCGGATTTAGACCCAAAAGGCTGCGCACGGCACGGCAGGTAAACAGAAGATTTTAACGGAAGCCCTGTACCCATCAGCTGCAGGCGCCAAAACTCAGAGCATGGCAAAAGAAAGCCCGTTCGCTTCACTTAACCGTGATTATCAGCATTATCTTAAACTTGAAAAAGGTCTCTCAGGCCATACGCTCGATGCCTACACGCGTGATATTGCGAATTATCTGGATTTCATCTTTGCCATCCAAAAAGTACACGATCCCGCCGGTATTTCGCTCCGGCATATTGAAGACTACCTGCTTGAGCTAACGGAAACCGGTTTTGCCCCGGCAACCATTGCCCGCAACATTTCGAGCATTCGCGGTTTTCATCTTTTTCTGATTCTTGAAGGTCATACCACAGCAAACCCGGCACAGCTTGTGCGTTTGCCGAAAAAAGCACTCAAGCTGCCCGAAGTGCTTAATCCTGAACAGGTTTCACGCATGATTGAAGCGGTGTGCTCTGCGGAAGCTTCAAGCCGGACGCCCCTTCGGGATAAAGCCATACTCGAACTGCTGTATGCTACGGGCATGCGGGTAAGTGAACTCACAGCGCTCGATCTTTCGCAGCTCTATCCCGAAATCGGCTTCGTACGGGTGTTTGGTAAAGGCAGCAAGGAAAGACTTATCCCGGCCGGCGCGCAGGCATTTGAAGCCGTCTCCAACTATACCGAACAGGAGCGCGCAGACCTTGTGAAGCCAACCGCTGATACGGGAAATGCTGTTTTTCTGAATGTGAGAGGCGGCCGGCTTAGTCGGGTAAGTATATGGCAGCTGGTGAAAAAAGCTGCCCGGCTCGCTGGTGTGAACGCGCCGGTTTATCCCCATGCATTCCGGCACTCATTCGCGACACACCTGCTGGAAGGCGGTGCGGATTTGCGGTCTGTACAGCAAATGCTCGGGCACGTATCCATCAACACTACTGAAATTTACACGCATGTTGACCGCAGCTTTCTCCAACAGGTGTACCGTGATTTTCACCCCCGCGGATGAGGATTGCGTTTTGTATCCTGTTTATGGCTATTTTAACCGCCTGATGTTAACCCGCATTATTCACAATTAAAAAGAATTTATTTGCTAACTGTAAGTTTAAATTTAGCTTGGTGAATAATGCGGGTTATAGCTGCTTACTCTAATTTTTCTGACTGATTTTTTTATGAGCGAAAACAAACAAGCTGTCAAATCTATCGAATGGCGCGATGATCACGTGCGGATCATTGACCAAACCTTCCTGCCTTCCCGCACGGTTTATTGCGATATTCGGGACATCGGACAGATGTGGGACGCCATCAAAAAGCTTAAAGTACGGGGCGCACCTGCCATTGGCATAGCTGCAGCCTATGCCTTCTATCTTGGTATCCGTGATATTCGCGACATCTCTTTCGCAGGATTCAATATTGAGGCGGAACGCATTGCTGAATATCTGGCTTCAAGCCGCCCAACTGCCGTTAATTTAAAGTGGGCACTTGACCGCATACTGATGACCATCTATGCGCTTCGGGAGAAACCTATTGAAGAAATCAAAGCCAAAGTACTGGAAGTCGCGCAGACCATACATCAGGAAGACATCAGAACCTGCAGGCAGATCGGGCTGAACGGTCAGGAGCTCATCCCAAAAAAAGCTAACATCCTGACACACTGCAACACCGGCGGACTTGCGACCGGACAGTATGGCACGGCGCTTTCCATGATTTTTCACGCACATGAAGAGGGTAAAAACATCCATGTTTGGGTAGATGAAACGCGACCGCTGCTGCAGGGCGCGCGGCTGACGGCCTGGGAGCTGTCTCAGGCGGAAATTCCGTTCAAGCTCGTCATTGATTCAGCTTCCGGACACTTGATGAAATCAGGCATGGTAGATTTAATTGTGGTCGGAACTGACAGGGTTGCGGCCAACGGAGATACGGCAAACAAAATCGGCACGTACAATCTTTCCGTGCTTGCAAAAGCGCATAACATCCCCTTTTATGTGGCTCTTCCGCTTTCGACCATTGACCTTAGCCTGTCGCACGGTGATCTCATTCCGATTGAAGAACGCGACAGCGCGGAAGTCACCCAATTCGGCAATGCGCGGGTAGCGCCGCCCAAAACAGCTACCTTCAATCCCGCCTTTGACGTAACCCCTGCTGAAAACATCACGGCATTCATCACTGAAAAGGGAATCGTAAGGCCGCCTTTCACTGAAAACCTGAAAAAGCTTTTCGAATAGCCTGAAGACAGAAGCTCTTGCCAGATTTTTTTTGTGTACTCTAAATAGCGAGGGTGGTTTTTGACGGTTGATTCGTCGTCGCTTTCGCTGGCCTTTTCGACTTGTTTACCGGGACAAGTTTCCGCACTAAGGCATTGGATCAGATTCCAACCGTAAAGAGCTGTTGGGAAATCAGGTCGCGCACACCGCTGTTTTCTGTCCCGGGACTGCGGGTTGCCCGCAAAAAAGCAAGGGGCCCATCTTAGGTTTGGGATCCCTAAACTATCACGAAAGACCGTGATGTTCTCGGAATTTCACCCAAAAAAAACGAAAGACTAACATACCCGGAACGCCGGGCTCAGGGCTCTTCTGCTGGTACACGCGTTGTTTTTTCGGGATGGAAGCTTTTTGATATTCTGCTGCGTCCAATCAGGGTAAGGTTACGCACATTGTGATACCTGTCAGGCCGGGTGCTGCATGTCGTTTTTTCCTGCTATTTCGCCGATCAGCTGCTGCTCGAATTTTTTCATAAAGCTGAGACGCTGCAGGGCGATTTCTCTGGCTGTTTGTGTGTGCATGCGTTCCGGCAGCTTGTACAGCTTTGTGTAGAAATGATCGAGGGTATAGTGCTTGTCGTTAAAGCTTCGGCTGTTGCCGTCGGTGATTGGCATTTCGGGGTGGTAAAAGGCTGCGCCAAAGGAGGCGCCGGTTACAAAACAGCGCGCAATTCCGATGGCTCCAAGGGCGTCGAGGCGGTCGGCGTCCTGCAGGATTTTGGCTTCTTTCGTTCGGGCCTGTACTTCGCCGCTAAAGCTGTGCGCAGCTATGCAGTGTGAAATGGCGTCAACCGTGGCTCTGTGTGTGCCTTGTGACAATAACCATGCAGCGGCTTGCTCAGCGGACCTTGAAGCGGCCTGACTGCGTTCGGCACTGTTCTTGGGGAGGGCGATAAGATCATGCAGCCACGCGGCGGGAATCAGAATGTTTAAATCCGCGCCTTCCGCCTGCCCGATATCCCGCGCGCGTTCGACAACGCGCATTACGTGCTGCAGATCGTGGGCGGTATCATGTTTGGCAATGCGGGGCGTCAGCCAGTGCTTTATGGTGTGCTCGTCCGGTGCTTTCATTCGGGTAACTAATTTGGCGTTTGATTCCGGTATAAAGTGAAACAGGCAGGCTGTACATTTATACAGCGCTGCCTGCATGCAAACCGGATCACAGTATTTTTGTGAAAGGGTTATGACTCGGAAAGGGCTGCGTCTAAATCGTGCAGGGCAAAAACTTCTTCTACTCTTTCGAAGCCTTCACCGACGCGGATGATGGAGGGCACATCACCGGTCATGTCAATAATGGTAGATTCCACGGTTTGAAGAGGCTGCTCGTCGTCGATAGCAATATCAACAAGGTGATCAAAAATCCGGAACAGCTCATCTGTAAATTGCGGATCGCCATCCGGAACAAGTTCATCGGGGGCTTTGGCGCTTGTTGCAAGCAAAGGATGACCGAGTTCGGCAATAATTTGTTCACAAATCGGATGGGAAGGCACGCGGAAGCCAACGGTTTTGCGCTTGGGGTGAAGCAAAAGACGGGGCACTTCTTTCGTACCAGGCAAAATAAAGGTGTAAGGACCCGGTATGAGTCGTTTGATGATTTTAAAGTTATCTGTGCTGATGTTGGCAAACTTGGAGATTCCGGTAAGGGAGTCGCAGATAAGCGTAAACATGTGGTCGCTGTCGAGTTTACGGATGTTTCTGATCCGGTCGACTCCTTTTTTGTTGGTATAATCGCACCCGAGGGCATGCTGCGTGTCAGATGGAAACAGCATAATTTCACCAGCCCGAAGCCTGTCAACAATATCGAAAACACGCTTTACATGAGGGGTTACCGGATGAAGCTTAATAATCTCAGCCATATATTGGATCTGTATATTTAGTTGATGTTTCGGTTAAACCTGCTGTTCAGGTTATGGATTACATCTCTTTAAGCAAGCTTTTGTGCCTTAACACAAAATGTTGCCGTAATCTTGTATCTTGAATGTAGTAAATTTTCAAACAAAGAAATCTGTACAAGGAGTTTTCTATGTCATCTGCATTAAACATAACCTTTTTAGGTCATTCAGCATTTAAGATCACAACGCCGGAGGGCTGTGTTATTCTTATTGACCCTTTTTTGAGTCAGAACCCGTCAACCCCGGAAGACTTAAAGAAACAGAATAAAGCGGACTACATCCTGCTTACTCATGGCCATGAAGACCATGTCGGGGATACGCTGGAAATCGCCGCCCAAACTGGTGCTACTGTTGTGAGTACCGTTGAGCTTTCCGGTTTGCTCAAATCAGACGGTCTTGAAGCGTCGCAGGCTGCGGAATTCAATAAAGGCGGTACGCTAAAGTTTTCGGAATTCAGTGTGACGCTCACCAATGCCAATCACTCTTCATCATTTGGCGGACGCTATGCCGGTGAGGCCGGTGGCCTGGTGCTTCGCTTTACGGATGGCAGCTGTATCTATCATGCGGGCGACACCAACATTATGCCTGATTTCAGCCTGTATGCGGATTTGTATGCCCCGGATATTGTTATGCTGCCCATTGGTGATCATTATACCATGGGCCCCGTTGAGGCCGCCATGGCAGCTGCCATGATCAAAACAAAAAAAGTGATTCCCATGCACTATGGCACGTTTCCGGTGCTAACAGGATCTCCTGAAACCTTTAAGACTGAGGTAGATAAAAGAACCGGTGGCGCTTCAGAGGTTGTTATCTTGCAACCCGGCGAGTCGGTCTGACCCGCTGAAGGATTGAAGTCATCCTCATTTATAAACCAAAAAAGGGTACGGTTCGCAAAGCGCCGTACCCTTTTTTTGCTAATTGAAAAAATTAATCAACCGATCAGTACATCCAAAAGGATGACGATCCAAACTATTGGCAGGTAGAAGATGGAGGCAAACATCAGCTTTTTGGCTGAATCCTTGTCTTTATTTTTGAAGAACAAATAGCCGTAATAAAAGAAAAATGCTCCGGCGAGCAATGCGCCAGCGAGATAGATCATCCCGTTGTACCCCATAAAGTACAGGCTGACTGATATGGGGATGAGTATGATGAGGCAGGAAAGATTAACCCAAGCGGCCTTATAACCGGCTTCGTCGTTTTTGGGAAGCATTCTGAAGCCTGCTCTTGTGTAATCGTCGTTGCAAAGCCAGGCAATGGAAACAACGTGCGGTACCTGCCAGAAAAAGACGATGGCAAACAATACCCAAACGCCGGGTTCTGTAATGGTGCCTGTTGCGGCAGCCCAACCCCCGACGGGTGGTAAGGCGCCGGGCACGGCTCCAATCCAGACATTGCTGAAAGAGACCCTTTTCATGGGGGTGTACATCGCAAGGTATGAAAACGCGGTGAGGGCAGACACCATACCCGCTACCCAGTTGACGGTTGCGATAAGGTAAATAAGCCCGCCGAAGATCATGCTCATTGAGAATATGAGCGCATGTGAAGTTTTAATTCTCTCCATTGGCAGCGGTCTCTTGCTGGTGCGGAGCATCAGTTTATCGAGATCGCGCTCAATGTACTGATTGTGCGCGGCTGTTCCTGCTGCAATAAGTACGGTACCAATAATTGCGTGAAATAATAGCGTAAAATCGAATGTTCCGGCTGATCCAAGTAGAAAACCGATTGCCATACTTGCCAGTACGAGAACGGTTATACCCGGTTTTGTCAGCTCGAAGTAATCGGATAATGCCTGCGAAAATACTGGTTTGGAAAGTGTTTTTTCCTGCGTTAGCTTCATGAAGTGCGAGCAAATGATGGTCTTTGATAAGTCTTAAAATTTAAGAAATAATCCATTAATACTCACGGATAGATTGAATATATATGCACAATAAACCTTAATTTACATGGGCACGTTATTATTGGTCCATGCAGGACTGAACACAAAGTTTTTATTTTATTTATGCTTAAGCAACTTTTCCCGACCGTAGCTGTAACCACCATCGTCGTTACCGTATTGCTGATATTTATTGGGGTCATTGTTCGTGCTTCGGGTGCAGGTCTGGGATGTCCGGACTGGCCTAAGTGCTTTGGCATGTGGATACCACCAACAACTGCAGAAGCACTCCCCCCTGAATTTAATCCTGACGAGTTCAATGTGGTTCATACCTGGACAGAGTACATTAATCGTCTCTTTGGTGTGCTGGTCGGCTTCCTGATTATTCTTACTACGATATTCTCAACCGGCTACCTAAAGGAGCGAAAGACCGTTTTCTTTGCTTCGTTTTTATCACTTGTACTTGTGCTTTTTCAGGGATGGCTCGGGGGGCAAGTGGTCAGAAGCGGTCTTATGCCGGGTATGATTTCAGTGCATATGGTCGTCGCTATGCTGATCCTGATGACGCTGGTTTATGCTGCGTGGTCAGCAATTAAGGACCGTTACCGTTTTACCCTAATGCATAATCATAAGCGGTCTTTGTTTATCGCGTCATTTTTGCTGCTGTTTTTGATGTTTGTGCAAATTGTACTCGGAACACAGGTACGTGAGGCCATAGACATGGTCGACAAGGTTTCTATCGCGCGTGCTGAATGGCTCGATCATGTGGGTATAATCGATCAGATACACAGAACTTTTTCCTGGACGATATTGCTGGTGAGCGGATGGATTGTGTATTATGTGAAAAGCAATAATCTGGTAACCAATATTACCAAAATTGCAGGCTTAATATTCATACTGGTACTCACACAAGTTTTCATTGGTGTCGTACTTGCCTATGTAGGATTCCCGGCTTCATTTCAGGTTCTGCACCTTGGGGTATCTTCTTTTTTGATCATTGCTATTCAGATATTACTGCTTGCTTCGAAGCACAACCGGTAACAAGCTTGAGATAGTGCCTTTGCAAATAGTTGTGCATGCCTTGTTTGTTCGTTCATACAGGACAGATATAACTGTTTGAGAAATACACAGAACTGCTCAAATACACAGACTACCCGCGATTGCGTGTGACTCTGTGCGTATAAGGCAAAGCGCTTACCATCTGATGTGAGTCAGCCTGCAGGTCGTGCAAAAAAACCAGGATTTTAGAGTAATAATGGGTGTTACGGTCTCACGGAGTGGCTAATTCAGGGATTTTACCATTGCTTTATGCACGACCTGAAATGGTAGCCATTAGCCTTATTTGTGCCCATTGGCTGCTCGCTGAGCAAAATGTCGCGCTCGGCCTTCATCAGCGCATTCAGGGTGTATTGCATGATGTCGTTGAGCCCGTTTTCTTTGGTCGCAGCTTGGTTGCGTATCAGCTCTTCGATCTGTGATTTGTTGAATTCCATAGGTCTTCTCCTTGCCTTAGGGTTTCTGCTTTAGTCATTATTTTCAAACTTAAGGAAAGGGGCCCCCGGACACACTTTTTGAAATACTACCGAAATACTACCACAAAACAACCCTTGATTGAGTTGCCCTTAGATGAAATGAGATAGCTGCTATGGATATGTTAAACATAAAAAACCTCGCGGTGCTATGAACACGCACGAGGCTTCTAAATTAAAATTACTTACGGAGATTAGTTTACTTTTATCGCAAACTTAAGGGTTCCAAATATTAATGCCGGCATCTCTGAAGCTCGTATCGAGTAAGGTTATTCCTACAAATACAAGAAAAAATATTATGGAGAAAACAAGTACTACTGAATTAAACTTTTCGTCGTAGTACAAACCCATAAAAAACATCGCAACCAATGTTGCTTTAAAAGTAGCGAGCAATAAAGCAACAATTACATCAAATGGGGCGGGTATGTTTAAATAAAATACTGCTACAGTAACAACGGTAAGTACTACCAGCGCCAGTGTAGTTGAAATAAGTGTTTTGAGCGGGATGATGTGATGTGCACTCATGAGAAAGAAATTTTATGATGAAGTACAGTTTATCCTTAATGAAGTAATATAGATTCGCTAATCTATCAGATACATTAGCGGGAACAGGAAAATCCATATTATATCCACAAGGTGCCAATACAAACCTGTAATTTCAACCGGGGTATAATATGAGGAACTGTATGCACCAGCCTTAGCTTTAACGACAAGCCATATCATCAGGCCTATTCCTATAATCACGTGCAAGCCGTGTAATCCTGTCATCATGTAATAGATACTGAAGAACACGCCTGCTTTAGGGTGATCTATACCTTCGAATGCGTAAAGACCTCCGGGAAGGATACCTACCTCAAACTTGGCAGTGTACTCAAAATACTTAATTACGAGAAAGATGGTTGCCAGCACTATCGTTACAAGAAGATAATTCACAATCATCTTTTGATTGTTGGTCTGCGCCGAGCGAATCGCAAGTGCACATGTCAGCGAGCTCCCGATAAGTACAACCGTGTTAATTCCGCCCAGTACTGTACTAAGTTCAGTAGCTGCAAGCGTAAATAAGTCGGGGTTCCATGCGCGATATATAATGTAGGCTACGAAAAGTCCGCCAAAGAACATTACCTCTGTGAAGAGGAATAGCCACATACCCAATTTAGAAGAGCTGAACTGTTGGTCAGAGCTTCTGAAATGGTGCTGAACATGTGCGTTTTCTAAACTATGTGCCTGTGCCATTAATTGAAGGATTACCTTTTTGAGTTCTGTTAATTATACAGTTTGTGCTGATTCCGATTTTTTCTCTCCGGCATGTTCCTGATGGTATACATCATCGGAAATTCCGAGGGTAAATTCAGATACAGGCTTGTGGTAGTCATACGCTCCGTTTGTTACAACCGGCTGATAATCGAAGTTGTGCTGTACCGGCGGTGAGGAAGTCATCCAATCCAGCGTACGGGCACCCCATGGGTTAGCCGGAGCTTTTTCGCCCTTAAGAAGTGAATGCGCCAGATAGATGGCAATGATAACAAATCCGATTCCCAATACATATGAACCGATGGTTGAGAGCTGGTGCATAGCCTGGAACTGATCGATATAGGAGTAGTACCTGCGGGGCATACCCTGACTTCCCATGATGAACTGTGGCAGGAAGGTAAGATTAAACCCTATAAATATAATTACAGCTGATATCTTGCCCCAGAATTCATTATACATTTTACCGGTCATCTTAGGCCACCAGAAATGTAACCCACCAAGGAAAGCCATTACCGTACCCCCCATCATCACATAATGAAAGTGGGCTACAACATAATAGGTGTCATGGAGATGCACATTGACTGAAATAGCACCGAGCATGATACCTGTTACCCCACCGATCGTGAAGAGAAACAAAAAGATACAGGCATAGAGCATCGGTGTTTTCATGTCTATAGAACCCTTATGCATGGTAGCCAGCCAATTAAAGATTTTAATACCTGTAGGAATACCTACAAAGAAAGTCAGAAATGAAAAGACTACTGTGCTCAGCTCACTTTGCCCGGACACAAACATGTGGTGTCCCCATACAAGCGACCCAATAAAAGCAATAGCAAGACTTGACATCGCAATAGCCCAGTATCCGAATACTGTTTTTCTTGAGAATGTACCGATAAGTTCAGAAATAACCCCGAAAGCCGGAACAATCATAATATATACGGCCGGATGTGAATAGAACCAGAAGAAATGCTGGTACAATACAGGGTCACCCCCCAAGGCCGGATCAAAAATACCGACTCCAAGTACGCGCTCCATAATCAGAAGTGCAAGGGTAATCGCCAGTACCGGTGTTGCCAGTACCTGAATAACAGAAGTTGCATACATCGCCCAAATGAACAGCGGCAAACGACCCCAGGTCAAGCCGGGTGCTCTCATTTTATGAATGGTCACAATGAAGTTCATACCCGTCAGAATAGACGAGAACCCCATAATAAACACACCGAATGTCATCAGTATGACCGCTGAGCCCGTCTGTACAGAATATGGGGTGTAGAACGTCCAGCCTGTGTCAATGGGATTAACAGCAAGAGAAGCCAGTGTGAAAAGTGCACCAATAGAATAGATCCAGAATGATGCCAGGTTCAGCCTGGGAAATGCTACATCTTTCGCTCCGAGCATAATCGGTAACAGGAAGTTACCTAAGGCAGCGGGTATCGAAGGTATAATGAATAAGAATACCATAATCGCACCGTGCAGGGTGAAGATGCGATTGTAGGTTTCTGCATTCATCAGGTTTTCTGCAGGTGTAAACAACTCTGTACGAAGTACAAGTGCTAAAACACCACCCACAAAAAAGAAAAGGGCAATAGATGCAAGGTACATCAGGCCTATTCTCTTATGGTCGACGGTGAACAACCATGATTTAAGACCTGATTCCGCGTTCAGATAATTTTTTGACGGATTTTCGTCAATATCAAAATAGCGGACTTTTAAAGTATTTCCGTTTGATGCTGTGGCTGACATAATTACTGTAACTCCTTAATAAATTCAACTAAACCAAGAATTTCACGTTCGCTCAGTGTTTGTGCGTAAATAGTAGGCATATTGTTGGGATAGCCTACATTTACCTGTGCATTTGGGTCTACAATGGCTTGAACAAGGTATTCTTCGTCTGCTATTCTCCGTGTACCATCTGTAAACTCACGCTCTCTCATGTAAAGTCCGGCCATTGTAGGACCTACACGCGATGAACCATCAATAGAATGACAGCCCTGGCAACCGGCACTTGTAAAGACCAATTGACCAAGCTCTGCAAGAGGTAATGCGTCTAAATCCCGGCCAAGTTCATCTTCTGTCCAAGCATCAAACTCTTCCTGTGTCTTGGCTCTTACAATACCATTCATCATGGAATGACCGCCCCCGCAATATTCCGTACAAAAGTACACGAATTCACCCGGACGCACAGCTTCAAACCATGCAAAAGTGTACCGGTTTGGAAGCAAATCTTGTTTAAGACGGAATTGCGGAACAAAGAAAGAGTGTATAACATCCCCATCTCTTGAACGCATGATCAATCGTACAGGCTGTGCTACAGGTACCGTAAGCTGATTGGCTTCTCGAATACCGTTTGGATGCTCGAAATTCCAACCGAATGAAAAGCTTTCAACATGCACTTCGTATGCATTAGCCGGTGGCGTCCGCATTTCAACGTAATCATTAAATCCCCAGAAGAACACAATGAGAATAAGAATGAGGGGGATTACGGTCCAGGTGACTTCAAGAGTAGTGTTGTGTGTTATTAATGGTGTTGTGTCTTCCTGAGATTTTCTCCGGTATTTAATGGAGAAATATACAATAGCGATTGTAATTCCTACCAATAGTATGAGGCTTACTATATTTATAAAATGAAATAAGCCATCCACATTAGCTGCGTACGTAGACTCAGCTGATGGAAGAAAAAAATTAGTTAAATATTCCATAATTATATTTGCTGTTAATCAAAACTAAGACCTGTTGCATCTTTTTTTCTCTCGCGTAACCAAAAGCCACCCAGGAAGATACCTAACCCGAGAAGTATCACTACTCCGCCAACCTTCATGATATTCATAGCATAGGGAACATATGAACCCGAGTCAGGATCGAAGGTAAAACAATAAAGTGCAATACGCTCAAGCGTAGAACCTACTCTGCCGCCTGCCGCATCAAATAATGCATTTCTGACGTCCATTTCCCGGTAAGAAACACCATATAAATAACGGGTGATTCTCATTTCAGGAGAGATGAACATAATTGCAGACCCATGCAGAAATTCCTGCGCTTCTTCGCTCCACACAAATGGAATCCCTACAGATTCGGATATAGCATCAATATTTTCCTGCGTACCGGTAAGGAAATGCCAACCTTCTTCAATACCGGATTTATTCATCCTGTCTGCGTAACCTTGCTTGACTTGAGAAGCAAGCTGATAGTCTTCGTTAGGATCTATACTAATGGTTACGATGTCATACTCAACGCCGGGAGTCCATCTCACCTGCTCTACTGCATCGGCAACACCATTTAAAATGAGGCTGCAAATACTGGGACAGCTGAAATAGATGAGATTGAGGAGTACGGGTCTGTCAGACTCGAAAAACGAGCTTAGTTTAACTTCTTCTCCAAACTCATTAGTAAATACCAAATCCTCCGGAAGGTATTCGCCTAATTGTTCCTGAATTTGCAACTGCTCCAACAGACGCGCATTGGCTTCTGTGGCCGGATTGGTTGTCTGTGCAAACAATCCGTCAGTTGCAAAAAGAGTAGTGAATAGTAGAAGTGTTAGTAGCTGTATTTTAACAGAAAAATTCAAACTTGAGTACTGCGGGTTTATCAATTATTGTTGCGTTGGTTTATTAAAATAGTTTTTGCGCTATCAACCGGGATTCTAAAAATCCCGGCTTCTTCATCAACCACTTCAAGCGTAGTCAAATGTCTTGCTGATTGCTCTCTGTGCTCATTCAATACGGGATACTCCGTATTGATAGCTTGTTGGAATTGTGTGTCAAACTTCCAGAACTTGTAGAGATTAAAAGCAATTGCTATCAGGATTACCACGACAATAGAGGTTGCAACAGTCCACAACACAATTCGGGACATACTAAGTTCATCAGCCATCACGCCATCATTGATTGACGTTTGGGCGTCTGGATCACTCAGCTCAAAGTATTCCTTATCAGAATTATTTTTATCTATCTGCATGTCAGTAAACGAATTCAGTGTTTGTTGAGTGATTCAATGAGCTTGGGATCGTTTTTAGGGACCATGCTCTGTTGTTTAAAGTAGAAGAAAAATAAACCTAAAAAGATACCGGCAAGAGCAAGAAATGTAGCGAGGTCGAGCCAGTGGAATGCAAAGGTATCGTGCAGTGAAGGCATAATGAGCCAGTATAACTCAACGACATGACTTATTACAATAAAGACAGCCATGGTCTTCAGCACTGTGAAATTACCCTTGGCAGGTTTGGAGAGTAAAACTATGAAGGGAATTACAAACCGGCCAAAAATCACCGCATAGAAGATATATTGCCAGTTCCCTTCTAATCTGTAGAAGAAGAAAAGCGTAGCTTCAGGAATGTTTGCGTAATAAATAAGGAAAAACTGACCAAATGCTATGTAAGCGTAGAAAACTGTAAAGGCAAATAACCAGGCTCCCAAGTCTCTGATATGAGCTTTATTAATCGTGTTGAGCAAAAGTCCGTTATTCCGCAAATAAAAAATTACAAGCAACAGAATAGCGAATATAGCCTGAAACGACATAGCGAAATAATACACGCCAAACATGGTAGAGAACCAGTCAAAACGCAGCGACATAATCCAGTCGAAAGAGGCAAAAGCTACTGTGAAACCAAAGAAGAAAATGCCCGGAGCGCTGATTTTTCTGAGCGTCGTATCAATGCCCCAATCGCCGGTCTGATCCATCTTTATGGAGTTCTGATACAGCTTGTATCCCAGAAAAGCCCAAATGGCAAAGTAAATGATGTTACGCGCAACGAAAAACGGAATATTCAGATACGGTGATTTATACTCTCTTAATCCTTCATAAAACGGATGGTATTGTTCCTGTGTCCATGGGAAAAGGGTTGTCATCCCAATAAGAATAGGAATAAAAAGGAGCCCAAAAACCCACAAATATGAAGAAAATGTCTCCGGAATTCTTCTAAGCGTAGTACCCCAGCTTGATCTTGTAATATGATGTATCATAACAAGAAACAGAGAGCCGAGTGAGATACTAATAAAGAAGGTAAAGCTCGTGAGGTAGGAGTGCAGAAATTGCTCAAAGTTTACCACAACGCCAACGAGACTTGCTATTATCCCTACAACCCCGATTGCTATAATAATACGTGAAGGATTTGCACTTTCGGGAAATTCAATACTGTCAGTAAGCTTTGTATGTGCCATTATATAATTACTGAGTCGTGATTAATTTTGTGTAGCAAGATCGGAAGTCGGGTCATACAATCCGAAATCACCTGCTGTCAAACCAATAGAATTTACTTCTTCTTCTGTAGCTGCCTGACTGATCTGAAGCGCTCTGATATATGCAACAATAGCCCAGCGGTCTTCAGCTCTTGGAACAATTCTTCTGAAGGTCGGCATACTTCCTGCGCCATTGTAAATAGCGCTATATATTCCGCCATCAACCATTTCAAGAAGCCTGTCTTCATGGAATGATGGTGGTGGCACATATCCTCTTTCAATTACCAAACCATTACCCAAACCGGAAATACCGTGGCATGGACTACAGGTAATTTCATACTGTGCGCGCCCGCGGTTCAGTAATTCACGGGTTATTTCTACCGGGATAAAATCTACCTGTGAGCCATCTGCATTTACACCCTGATACATGGCAAGGTCCTGACGAAGATGTCCGCGCGCAATTGTACCTTCAACAGGTACACGCATAGCTCTGCGGTCTTCGAAAAAGTCGTTAGGCTCAAATGCCTTGAATTTTTGCTGCCAGTACATGTTTTGCTGAGGCTGTATTTGCGTTTTCTCGCTTGGCATACCCTGACAGGACGCTAATACGAGTACCGCAATAAAGAGCATCAGAAGATATTTGCCTTTTGAAATTGAAATCATTTTAGGGTGCTCCTCCTATTCGTAGATATTTTCAATGTGTGACGCACCTGTTGATTCCAGGAACTTATAGGTTTCTTCCTCAGAATACATACCATCTTCAGTTTCAATTGTAATGAAAAACTTGTCATCCGTTACCCTGTTGAATGTTTCGGAGTTGAACAGGGAATTGTGATGCTTCGGAAGGTTATTGAGAAACAACATGCCAAATACAGCTGCAAAGGCAGACAACAGAATCGTCAGCTCAAAGGTGACTGGCACAAAAGCCGGAAGATTAACAAATGGTCGCCCACCAATATTTATGGGATAGGCAATTGACGCTGCCCAAACCTGTAAGGCGATACCACCGGAAAATCCAACGAGCGCATGGCTCAGTACTATCCAGCCTAATTTTGATTCTTTCAGACCCATTGCATCATCCATCCCGTGGATAGGGAAGGGACTGTGTGCATCAAACTTGGTATAACCGGCCCGGTTTACCAGCTTTGCAGCTTTCATCAGCTTGGCCGGATTGTCATATTCAGCCAGAACAGCAAATGTCTTTTTCTCTGTGTTTTCGGATACTATAGTGCTCATCTTTAGCTGGCTTATGCGTTAGAATCGTTAGCTTTTTCCTTGACGGGTTCATTGCCGTCTTCGTCATAATAGTGCGGATCAGCCTGTGGCATTACCATTTTAACCTCAGCAATGGCTACCATCGGCAGGAATCGCAGGAAGAGCAGGAAGTTGCTGAAGAATAAACCGAAAGTCCCAACATAGGTTAAAACGTCAACCCAGGTCGGAGAATAATAGGCCCAGGAACCCGGTAGAAAGTCTTGTGCCAGGGAAGTTACGGTAATCACAAACCGTTCAAACCACATCCCGATGTTCACAACTATTGAGAGTATGAATGATACTGTAATGCTTCTTCTCATTTTCTTGAACCAAAAGAAATTAGGTGCAATAACATTACAACTCATCATAATCCAATAGGCCCAGGCGTAGGGCCCGACAGCCCTGTTAACGAAGGCAAATTTTTCGTATTCGACCCCCGAGTACCATGCTATGAAGAACTCCATGATGTAGGCAAAACCAACCATCCAGCCTGTTACGAGAATAATGATATTCATCTTCTCTATATGGTCGATGGTCATAATATCTTCAAGCCCATATATCTTCCGCGCAATGATCATGAGTGTCATTACCATTGCAAAGCCCGAGAAAATTGCACCCGCTACGAAGTAGGGTGGGAAAATAGTCGTGTGCCATCCGGGGATGATCGATACGGCAAAGTCAAAAGATACAATAGTGTGTACAGAGAGTACGAGTGGCGTGGCGATACCAGCCAGAATCATGTAGGCCTTCTCGTAATGCTGCCATTGTCTGTTACCACCTGTCCAGCCGAGTGCAAAAATACCGTACAGCTTTGCAGCAAGCTTACTTTTTACGCGGTCTCTGAGAGTTGCAAGATCCGGAATCAATCCCACGTACCAGAATAAAAGTGATACCGTAAAGTAAGTCGATACAGCGAACACGTCCCAAAGCAGCGGGCTGTTGAAGTTTGGCCACATTTGCATCTGATTCGGAAGCGGAAATACCCAGTAAATTACCCAGATTCGACCGACGTGTACGGCTGGGAATATACCCGCACACATTACCGCGAAAATGGTCATGGCTTCTGCAAACCTGTTAATTGCAGTACGCCAACCCTGTCTGAAAAGGTAAAGTACAGCACTGATCAGCGTCCCGGCGTGACCGATACCGACCCACCATACGAAGTTGATAATCGCCCAGCCCCAGGCTACGGTATTGTTCAGACCCCAGACGCCGGTACCTTCCCAAATGAGATAGGCCAGCATAAGGAAAAGCAAACCCAGCAAAAGGTTTGATATCCCGAAGGCGATGTACCACCAAAATGGGGTGGGTTTTTCAACAATGTCGGCTACCAGTGCCGTGATGCTACTGAAGGTATGGTTCCCCTGCACGAGAGGAGCTTCTTTTACATAACCACTATTACTGCTCATGTATGACTGCTTTGAATTGTAGTTCTTGGTTGCAGGGCTTACGCCAGCTCATTATTTACATTTCTGAGTTTGGCCAGGTATGAGGTTCGTGGCCTGATGTTGATTTCTTCCAGCATCACGTAGTTTCTGTCGTTGCGTTTAGTCCGTGATATAATGCTGTTATCGTCAGTTAAGTCACCAAAAGTAATCGCCTGTGAAGGACATGCCTGCTGACAAGCTGTTTTAACTGTACCGTCAGCCGGTTTAATCGAGTTACCGGTAGCATTCTTGGTTGCGATCTTGGCTCTGTTGATACGTTGCACACAATAGGTACACTTCTCCATCACCCCTCTGAAACGAACAGATACATCCGGGTTCATTGCCATCTGAATAATATCCGGATCATCATCCATTTCGAGCCAGTTTTTAGCATAGTTGAAGAAGCTAAAACGTCTGACTTTGAACGGACAGTTGTTTGAACAGTAACGCGTACCAATACACTGATTATAGGTCATCTGATTCAGACCGTCATCACTGTGGGTTGTTGCTGCAACCGGACAAACCATTTCGCAGGGCGCCTGCTCGCAGTGCATACAGGGGATGGGCTGATGAATAACCTGCGGGTCTTCCTGATCACCTGAGAAATAGCGGTCAATCCGTATCCAGTGCATCTCCCGATTGCGAACAACTTCACGTTTTCCAATAACCGGGATGTTATTCTCGGCCTGACAAGCAATGGTACAAACACCGCATCCTGTACAGGCGTTAAGATCTATCGCCATGCCCCATTGCGGCTGATGGCTCGGGAAAATCTGATCGTTAAACAGGTTAACCGGATGTCCGTCTTCCTCACGACGCCCTGGCACATATACCTTGTCGGCAGCGATTCGCGGATCTTCCTTATACTCTTCTAAAGTTGCCTCACGCGCCAGTGGACGCCCTTCCATCGAATGGTGATTTTGGGTACACGCAATCGGGAAATTTCTGCGGGCTACTTCCATCGAGACAGATTCAGCCGCGACCAGTGAGGCCGTGGTAAACCCTACATAGGCATTGTGACCAATATCATCCGCTACCCGGCCGACAGAAGTTCTGCCGTAACCAACATTAATGGTGATACTGTTGTCTGCATGTCCGGGCAGAATCCATGCCGGCATTTGGAAGGTTGTTCCATTTACCGTGATGTTAAGAAGATCATAATCCGTTTCCCCGAACTTACGCTCACGGACACCAAAACGGCTTGCCGTAGCCGGGCTCATCGCGGCGACGTTATCCCACGTAATCTTGGTGATAGGATCCGGAAGCTCCTGAAGCCAGCCGTTGTTAGCATAGCGACCGTCAAATAATTTGCGGTCTGGTTTCAGCACCATTTCGATACGATCAGGATCTGTTACGCTGATGTCCTGAAGCATACTCTGCATCGCAGTACCAAAGCCTGAGGTCAGAGAAGCTGTTGCAGCCTGGAAACGGGTGCCGCTGTAAATGCCATCATGGATGGTTTTTTCCCAGTTCGTCTGAAAATCAGTAGGGAATACTGACTGCCATGTTTCCCGAACAATGTCGAAACACTCCCGGCTTTCGCCATGCAATATTGCGCTTAAAAACTCAGTCTCACACTTACTTCCAAACAGCGGCTGAATGGTGGGCTGAATTACGGAAAGATGACCTCTGTAATCAGCTACATCTCCCCAGTATTCCAGGTAGTGTGCGCGCGGTACGTGCCAGGTGGCTTTTGACGATGTTTCATCAACATGATTCGACAAATGGATGGTTGTATCAACCTGATCCATCAGGGAAGCGAAATCTATTGAAGAAGGCGCGTTAAACACAGGATTGCCCCCAACAAGTACAACCGTATCTACCTGACCATTTTGTACGGCTTCAGCTACGCGTGCGAGTGCGTCGGGATCATAAGAGCTGTCATGGTAAGGCACCTGAACGTATTCAACTGTTTCACCGGAATTACCAAGGGCGGTGTTTATGGCAGCGACCATTGCGTGTACCGCTACACTGTTCTGTTCACCAGCGGCGATGATTGATTTGCCGCGATTTGCCAACAGCTCCTGAGCCAGCACGCTTACCCACATGTGCTGACTAAATTCATTGCTCACACCACTTAGTGCAGAAAGGCCATTAACTGATTCTGAGAGTTTGCTTCCCAGGGCAGCAACAAATGCAGGTAAATCGCCTGCTTTTAGTCTCAGGCGGTGATCAGCGTTTGAGCCGGTTACGCTCAGATCATTTTCGACAACATAAAGACGGTTCATTGAGTCTTCTGAGGATTCAACCCGCCGACGGTTGGCATAATCGAGGTTGCAGCGCACCATATCGGGTGCAAGACCCATGAAATCAAAATCCAGCGAAACAACCACATCGGCATTTGCGAAGTGATAAACCGGACGAAGTTTGCGACCGAATGCTGTTTCAGTACCGGCTAAAACATTATGTGGACCAAAAGGCTCATAGGTTGCCCACATCGCGTTAGGGAAGGTACTGAGAAGCTCTGATTTCAGTCTGTTTACAGAGGGCGAGCCGCTTGCTTCACTTACAAATGCGATTCCTCTGTTTCTGATGGAAAAATGATCTGCACAGAATGATGTAAATGCTTCCCAATCAGACCTTTCACCGTTATTTCGCACAAAGCGGGAGCGGTCAGGATCATAGAGATCAAGAATAGAAGACTGCTGGAAAATATTGGTTGCACCTTTACTGGAATCATGATCCGGATTCCCTTCTACTTTTGTTGGTCTTCCTTCATTTGTTGTTAAAAGAACACCAACACCGTAGTCCTGAAACGGCACTGCAGAAGCATATTCGAGCGGGATTCCACCAACAATTTCTTCGGGCTGCTTGTGATAGGGCAACAGCTTCTGAACAGGCTTACGGCATGCAGCAAATCCTGCAAGTGCAACGGAAGCACCCATGATTTGCAGAAAGTTCTTTCTGGAGTACCCGTCCCGGAGCTCACTTGCTCCTTCTGGAAATTCACGGCTTACATATTCTTTATAGGCTTCATTCTGAGAGAGTTCCTGCAGACTGCGCCAATACGTTTTTTGCTTAGTACTTGACATTCCGGATAATTAAGCTTTTTAGAAAGTTAGGCCTTAGCGATGGCACGCGTTACAGTAAATTGGCGGAGCGATATTCTTCTTCGAAATCACCATCTGTGCAAACTCAAAATGGTTCTCTTCGGGCTCCCAGGCCATATTTGTTACTTCTTCTACAGGTCTCAGATAGGGAGCCGGGTTGTTATGGCAATCAAGACACCATCCCATACTCAGCGGCTCAGCCTGCATAACAACTTCCATTCTGTCAACCCTCCCATGGCAAGTTGCACAGCCCACACCCACATTCACGTGAGCGCTGTGGTTGAAATATGCAAATCCAGCCAATTTGTGGATGTGAACCCATTCAACCGGATTACCCGTATCCCAGCTGTCACGCAGGGGCTGTAGTTTTTCACTGTCAGTAGCTATCTGCACATGACAGGTCATACAGGTTTCTGTTGAAGGGATACCAGCACGTGCCGACTCCCAAACAGATGTATGACAGAACTGACAGTCAATACCCAGTTCAGATACATGCAGTCTGTGGCTGTAGTCGATAGGCTGTACAGGTGCATAGCCAACTTGCGTAAACTTCGGAGAACCCCAGTACCAGAACCCGAAAATAACTGCAAGGAGTAGCAAATTAACAGATAATAAAAGCCTTTTAGGGACCTTATTGGACCACTTCGGAAAAAGTTGCGCCATTAGGAATAATTATTTGATTGCACGGATTTTGAAGAACCGTTTGTAAAAATAGCGTAATTGAATTGCGTAATATACGATACAGCATTGCTCAAACCCCGACCTTTGTAACCCCTGACTGAATTTGAACTCAGTCTAAATTAATTGATCCGGATGGAACGCTTGCTCGTAGCTCGAATTAAAAATAACAGCTTTAACTATAAAAACCCACACTATTTACGCATGAATGCGCTTTTAAACCCCTTAATCAGCCAGCCTGTTTGTATAAATCGTTCTGTTTTAACGTGATACAGTATCCATCTTTTTTTATAGAATTTCATCATATCCCAAATCAATAAATGAATAGCAATATTCGATTATTGCTATTCATTTATTGATATACTATTTAACCCTTTGCCGGACTTCAACATAATAGATCGTGGATAACATCCGGACTATTCCCCCTTTTCCTACGCTCTGAAGGGCGATCCTCCCTCTGAAGCGTGTCAGCCAGCCTGAGATTGCGGCACGGCGGCTTTTTCTGCTGAAGGCCTGAAGGAAACAAGGTAGGCTCTCACACGCTCAATCGCTTGATTCGCTGATACATATACAACAGGAATCAGGAAAAGGGTGATGAGTGTTGAAGCGGTCAGACCACCAATTACAACCCGCGCAAGTGAAGCCTGAAGCTCACCGCCTGCACCTATGCCAATTGAGAGCGGGATGAGGGCCAGGATGGTGGTAAAAGTAGTGAGCAAAATGGGTCGAAGCCTCAGCCGGCCTGCTTCAACAACGGCTTCTTTAATACTTAGCTTTTGTTCACGTCTCATCAGGTTGATATAATCGACCAGTACAATTGCATTGTTGACCACAATTCCTAACAGCATCATTACCCCCATCAGGCTTTGCAGGTTCATGGTCGTATTGGTGAGAATCATGGTTGGCACGACGCCTACAATTGCAACCGGCACGGAGAACATCACGATCAGGGGGTCAAGGAAGCGTTCAAACTGAGCTGCCATGACCATGTAAATGAGAAGCAAAGCCATAATGATTGCCAGATTGAAATCACGCTGCGCCCGCTGCTGCTCTTCGTACTCCCCGCCGAAATAAATCGAAAAACCATCCGGCAGCGGAATCTCTGCAAGATCAGAACGGATCCGGTCCACGGCCGTCCCTAAAGGTACACCGCTTTCGAGATTAGCTGTTATGAAAGTGACCCGCTGACCGTTGATACGGTTGATATTGGTCGGGCCACGCTCCGGAACCTGCTCGGCTACGGTTGAAATGGGTACGATATCCCCCTGCGCGGTGCGGACATTAATGTTATCAATATCGTGAATGCTTACCCTGTCTTCGGGTCTCAGGCGTACGGTGATGGGTATTTCCTCTCCGTCCATTCGAAATACGCCTGCCCGGCGGCCACCAACGTTCGACTGTATTGCTGCTCCGAGATCCTGCGCTGAGATACCAAGTCTTGACATCCGCTCGCGGTCAAATCTGATATTCTGCTCCGGCCGCCCTTCACGCACACGGGCCCAAACGTCAGCGACGCCTTCAATATCCTCAATGCGATCGCGAATCATCAGGGCAAGCTCTTCGGCTGTTTCAAGGTTGAAACCCCGCAGCTGTATCGCCACAGATTCGGTATCGTCCCCCCCTCCGGAACTGAAAACCCTGCGCAGTACCCAGAGTCCGGTTCTTGCATTCACACGTATTTCAGCACCGGGGATTGTTCCTGCGAGGCGCTCTCTTATTTCGTCGGCCAGCGCATTGGCGGACTGTGTACGGTCGGCATAATCCACCAAGGTGAGATCGATACGGGCATTTCCGTTCCGGGCCTCTCGTGTGATGTACCGCACATCGGTCATCGGCACAATACTGTCAACAATGGCATTAAGTTCCTGCATATACTCATAGATGATGGCGATATTTGTGCCGCCATCCATGTTCATGCTGATGCGAATTTCATCGGCCTCAGTCTGCGGAGCAAGCTCGAAGGGAATGTCCGGAAGCTTGTAGAATGCGAGCGCAACCAGCACCGCGGTCACGGTAACGATGGTTCCCTTAAATCGCAGGGCTGTTCCAACGCCGTGTGCATAGGCGTTTTCAAATCGTGCCATAAACTGCTGCCAGCGCGGACGCTTGCTTATATCCGGATGGTCCGGCTCAACCTTCAGATATTTACTCGAGAGCATGGGTACGAGCGTTAGCGCCACCAACAGCGAACACAACAAAGAGAATACCACAACAAGCGCTAACTCTTGAAACATCATACCGGTAACGGTAGTCATAAAGACAACCGGCAGGAAAATCACTGAGGTTGTAAGGGTACTTGCAACAATGGCACCGGCAACCTGTTTCGTACCGATAAGCGCGCTTTTCTTCTTGCCCTTACCATTTTGCCGCTGCCGCACAATATTTTCAAGAACTACAATGGCATTATCTACAATAAGACCCACACCGAGCGCAAGTCCGCCGAAACTCATCTGATTCAAAGTCAGGCCGCCGAAGTACAAAAGTCCGAAGGTAGCAATGATGGATATCGGGATTGTAATTCCGATAATCATCGTAGCTGAGCCATTGCGGAGGAAGGAAAACAACACGATGATGGCAAGTATCCCGCCCCAAATGGCTGCATTCCGAACATTGTCTATCGACTGATTGATGTAGTCACTCTGGTCTGTAATGACGCGCAGCTCAAGGTCTGACCTTTCCAGGTTTACCCGCCTCACCTCTTCATGTACCTGTCGGGCAACGGCGACGGTGTTGGCGCCGCTTTGCTTACGCAAGCCCATCCGGATGGTGGGACGGTTGTCTATCTCCACATACCGGTTGATTTCCTGATACCCGAACGTTACCTGCGCAACATCACCCACCCGAATCGGCACCCCATCTACGGTGGTGATGATCGTATTCTGAACATCTTCAACTTCTCTGAACTCCCCCAGGGTGCGAACATAAAGGTCATTTAACCCTTCCTTTATGTTTCCTCCAGGCAGGTTTACATTTTCACGACCAATGGCATTTACGACATCATTTGCCGTAATATTAGACGATGTAAGCCGCTCCCGTATCAAATCCACATGAATTTCACGGTAAACCCCGCCCCATACATCAATGGAACCGATACCCGGTATTTGTTCAAAACGCTTGCCGATTTCACGCTCCAAAATGCGGGTAAGCTCAGACATTTCCCGATCAGAAATGGCGCCGATGACTACGATTGGGGCATCATTAGGGTCGAAGCGCCAGATACGCGGGGGATCAACTTCCGGCGGCAGGCTGCGCCTTACGCGGTCGAGTGCGGCACGAACATCATTGGTAGCCTCGTCCAGATTGGTACCCTGCGCAAAATGAAGGGTCACCCGACTGTTGCCCTCGCTCGAGTTGGAATTCACACGATCAATATTCGGCACGCCCGCAATGGCATTTTCAATCTGATCTGTGATAATGCGCTCCATTTCCTCCGGACCGACATTGTCGTAGTTAACCGCGATCGTAAGCTGCGGATATTCTATGGGAGGAAGCAAATCAACCGGAAGCATCCGGAAGCCGATAATTCCCAAGGTGATCACAATGAGGTAAATCATTGCGGTTGCAATGGGGCGTGAGACCGCTTTAGCCGATAGTGACATATTACAAAGAGTGGTTCAGTTCAGATTAAAAATTATGAAGCCGGGGTATTATGATTCTTACACATCATTGGCTATGCCATTGGTATTGGCCAGCTTTCTGCGGATCATATCCAGTAAATCCCTGTTTTGCAATTGCTGCAGCTCAAGCATGCGATCCCAATCCGTAAGGCGTACGCGCGCTTCTTCCCTGCCGGAGGCCAGTAAATTCTGCCCTATCGTAACAACAAGATCGCCTGCCTGTATGCCGCTAACCCCGGATACCTGCCTGCCCTGCGCTACTATGGTAACGGGCATAAAAGCCATGCCTGTAGGACCGATAATAGGACTTCCTTCCGCTGTGTCAACCTGCTCACCAAGCTCTGTAAGCGTTGCACGGTCTGCAACAAAAACGCCTCTGCGGCCATCGTTAGGATTGGTAAACAGTGCTGTATTAGGAATGAGTACGGCCTGCTCGCTTTCCCCGTAGAGAATGTCGATGGTTACAAACATACCGGAACGAAGAAGACCGTCCGGGTTACTGAGCTCAATTTCTGCTTCAGTTGAGTTTGTGACGGGGTTAATAAAAGGCGAAATACGGGTGAGGGTAGTTTGAATAACTTCGCCGCCGAATGCAGGAGATGTAATGTTTACCGTCTGCCCGGGCTGAATGTAACTCAGCATGCGCTCGGTGAGCGAAATCCGGATATTCATCATTCGGGTATCGCCGATTTCAAACATGCGCGTCGATGGGCTGGCGAGCTGACCGACTTCGACATGACGCGTACCCACAAACCCATTTGTAGGTGCGCGGACTACGGTATTCTCAAGATCAGAGCGGCGCTCTTCCAGCACTGATGCGGCCTGTGACTGCTGTGCAAGCGTAAGCTGATGGGCAGCTTCTGCCGCTTCGACTTCAGCTTCAAGCTGTTCTACTTCAAGTTCACTTTCGAGATTGCGTACGCTTAGGGTTTGTACGCGGGATAGCCGTGATTCAAGCCGCTGCACATTGGCCCGCGCCTGCCGTACCTGCGCATCTGCGATCTGAAGTCCGGCTTCTGCCTGTCGTACCCGTTCACGGGCTTCGGTATCCCGCAATTTCACAAGAGGCTGCCCGCGCTGCACCTGATCTCCGCTGTTTACCAGGATTTCAGTTATGGGTGCGGTGATTTCCGGAAAGACTTCCGCCTGATTACGTGCTCGCACAACGCCGGTCAGGCGTTCCTCTAAGGGCAATGAACCCATTACAGTAGGTATCACTTCGACTGTCGGAACATGCCCACCCCTGCGTTGCGTCTGATTTTCATCTTCGCTGCTGCAAGCCATAGCCCCCAATAGAATACATGCGACAAACAGCGATGGGTATAATTTCTTTTGTATAGTCACTTGAGAATAAAATGATTGAATGTTTTGTTGTTGCAACAAATGTTTTACGCTACCTTAATTCTCAAACTTGCGATTTAGTTTGATTGGTGCTGTAAAAGCTTTTTAAGCGCCTTTTAAAGTAAAAGTAACTGTGCCGCACGACACAGCATTTTTTATAGTTGAATTATGTATCAAAAGGTCATAGGGTGCTTATATTAGCACATCGCTAAACCGTAATGTGTACTGAGTTGCTTTTACTTTCTGATTGTCTGTTTCAGTGACATTCAGGACTTATCAGCGTTATTTTCGCAACAATGATCCCCGTTTAGCAGACTTATTTTGGACTCTATGCTTCCGTTTTCACCATAATCTATCTCATTGCCGCTATGCACGCCTTGATTTCTGTTCGTGCCCTTTCTTTTACATTTATCCTTTCATCTGTGATGCTTCTGTCGTGCTTTCCGGAAGCCAAGCAACCGTTACCCGAGGAGATACAGGTAACCACCGAGCTGGCTTCCCTCCCCGCGGAACCAATCAGGATGGACTCTTTCGGGCTACCGGAAGAACTTTTTGAAGTCACCGAGCGACGTGTCCGGAACGGCGAAACCCTGTCAGCTATGCTTGCACCCTTCGGACTTGGGAGTCAGCGGGTACACGAAATCGTGCAGGCTTCGCAGGATGTTTTTAATGTGAGGCGTATCAACTCAGGCAGACCGGTTCATTTTTATGTGAATCCTGAAACCGAAGAGCTTTCCTTTTTTGTCTATGAAAGCAGCAATCGGGAGTATGTCGTTTTTGACCTGAGTGATGAAGTTTCCGTGCATGTGAGCAGCCGGGAGATCACCCGCAAAACACGGCACATCTCTGGTGAAATCAACGGCTCTCTGTACGTATCTCTGACGGAACAGGGCGGAAGTCCGGCACTGGTTTCGGCGCTTGCACAGGTTTATGCCTGGCAGGTAGATTTTTACCGGATTCAGCGCGGCGACAGCTTCACTGTGGTTTATGAACAGCTTTATATTGATGATGAGCCTGTTGGAATCGGCCGCATCAAAACGGCACACATGAACCACCGCGGGACCGATTATTATGCAGTCTTCTTTGATCAGGGCGACACCGGACACGGAACTTATTTTGATCTGGAAGGCAACTCCCTTCAGAAAGCTTTTTTGCGTGCTCCGCTTGATTACACCCGCATCAGTTCCCGGTTTACGAACCGCCGCTATCATCCGATTCTGCAGCGGAACATGCCGCATCATGGTACCGATTACGCAGCGCCGGTTGGCACGCCCATCCGCGCGGTTGGTGATGGCGTGATTACGCACGCGGCCTTTGACCGTAACAACGGGAACTACATCCGGATACGGCATAACAGCGTGTACGAAACCGGATATCTGCACATGAGCCGCATGGCTGCCGGCATGAGACGCGGCACAACCGTACGGCAGGGTCAGGTTATCGGCTACGTTGGCGCGACCGGGCTTGCTACCGGGCCCCACCTGTGTTTCCGCTTCTGGCAAAATGGTCAGCCGGTTGATCCCTATCGTGTAGAAATGCCGCCATCCGAGCCGGTTGAGCCGCGCTACCGCTTTCAGTTTACCGCGGCGAAGCACGCGGCCCTTGTACAGCTTTTCCCGGAGAAACACCTGCACGGCCCGCAACTGCACCTTGCCGCTGCTGACCTGCTGCAACATCCGGCTGCCCTTCAGTCTCTGGTTTTAGTTCAGTAAAACCCTGCGCAGGGTCACTTCATTATTTGAGCCAGGCTTTGATTTCAAAGTCTGGTTTTTTTTGGACTGTTGAAAGAGCCCATGATTCCATCTTCAGATCAGTACAGTTTGAAGAAAAAAGGAGTTTGGGACAGCGCAGGGTTAACCCGGATCTTTCAGACACGAATATGACAAGGCACGAAAGTCGGGCATGCCCGGAAACTCGGGTACTGCGAAAAAAAGCAACGCCTTCATCTTTGATTTGGGGACTCAGAAGCTGCCGCGAAAGACCGTGATGTTCTCTGAGTTTTCCCCAAAATAAAAAAAGCCTGAATCCGGAAATCACGGGGCTCAGGATGATACTGCCGGATTCATCTCCCCGCGCAGCGCAGCGCAACGTGCTGGCGTACGGAACATCCGAAAAAAAGAAAGCCCGTCGGAAGACCTTTGTTGCAAGGATTCCGGCGGGCTTTAGCGGGTTGCGTTTTCAGGAAGCCTGACTACAGCTTCCTGATTCAGCTTTATGCTATACTGCTGGTATTACTTCACGAGGGTCATTAGTCGGGTGAAGCTTTGTCCGGCCGTTTCGAGGCGGTAGATGTAGGTACCGCTTGACAGGGCCGCAGCGTCGAAGCTGAGGGTGTGTGTGCCTGCGCTGTAGGTTCCGTCAGCCAGAACTGCTACCCGGCGGCCTTCCAGTGTGAATACGCTGAGATTTATCTCAGCTGTTTCGGGCAGCTCGAAGGAGATGTTGGTGACCGGGTTGAACGGGTTGGGGTAGTTCTGATTGAGTGATATTACGCGCGGCAAATCCGTCTCTGGTCCGGTAGAGGTCGGGGTTGGGGTACTGAAGGTGAAAGCCTCGGACCATACGCCTGACCCGCCAATGTTTACCCCACGAACGCGCCAGTAGTAGGTTGTGGCTTCTTCGAGCCCTGATATGGTTGTGTTCAGCTGCGTGATGCCTGTACGGCTCACGACCGGATTGCTGAATGCGCTGTTTTCGGCAACTTCCACATCGTAGCTTGCAGCTGACTCAACCGCTGCCCATTGCAGGGTGATAAACTGCGAGGTAACTTCTGTGCCGTTGGAAGGCTGCAGGAGGGTAGGTTCTGTAGCCGGGGCAGCCATGATGGTCGTAAATGATGAAACGGAGGACCAGTCGCCAACAAGACCTTCATTGCTGTTGATGCCGCGCACACGCCAGAAATAGGTTGTTTCCGGAACGAGCTCTGATACCACTACAGAGGTGCCGCTGAGTCCGTCGAATTCAACTGCGTTGTTCTGGAAATCCTGTGAAGCGGAGACCTGAATATCGTAGGTTGTTGCGGCAGAGGCAGCCGACCAGGAGAACGAAAGGTCAGTGAAGGAGACGTTTTCCGCATCATTAGCGGGCTCCATCAGGGTGGGTACGCCAACGACGAGCTCGCTAAGCACGGGAACCATAGCAGATTGCAGAACGGCACGGCTTGGGCTGTTGGTTGTTGGCTGTACAAATGCGACAACCTTGAGGTTATCAGTATCCCAGCTCTCGTTCAGATCGTGGTTGTACGAGACAGTCACTGTTTGACCTGCTGTGAGCTCAACGGGCACGCCCACGGCACCGTTAATCATATCACGATGTACAAAATCCTGGTTTGTGGAGCCGTTAGGTCCGTTGTAGGCAATGTTGCGCTCAACAATAGCCAATCGCAGGGAGAGTCCCTGAGCGGGCCAGTCCGCACCGGGGAGGCGGGTCATGTTTACCGTAACATCAACACTACCGTTGTTCAGAACCGCTACCATACTCATATCCATAGGTGCCGCAACGGATACGCGATTCTGAATGGCGTTCCGCCAGCTTGTCCATGTGCTGCCAAGCGGCGTACCGTCAACCACCCCGGTTGGGGCGGCATTCGCACCGTAAAAGGAAACACGCGGGTTTACAGGGGTTGGATTCTGATGATAGAAAATACAACCACTGCCGGGCCACCAAACGGGATACTTGATCACACTTACGCGGTCAGCGTGTTCGAAATTACTAAGCCAGTTGTCAAAACCTACCGCGGCAGGTAAACAGGGCGGACAGGTTGTTGAGGTAAAAATCTCGACCATTACATGACGGTTGTCATTGGCCTGAGCCTGCTGCGACAGTACAGCTGTAAAAAACAGCGTAAGGGCAGCAACAATCAGAATTGTAGAGAGCTTCTTCATAGGATTGCTGTGGTTTGTTGTTAGGGAGATGGTACCGCAGGGGCGACAGCACCGCAGGTGAACATAAGGAAAGGTTGTTTGGAGGCAGGATAATCTTAAGATAAAATCAGAATGAGCTGATCAGGCTGAGCCGCATGCCCGTGAAAGCGTTGACGAAGCGGCACACACCGTTGGTGCATACGAAACCGCCTCGCTCTCTGCCGTAACTTGCCATCACCGTGTGGGTGTTGCCAATGCGCCAGGAGCCCTCGGCCGTGTACCAGAATTTTTCTCCGCTGGGATCGAATTCGCTGGTGGTTGTTTCAATCCGGCCCCCGAAAGAGAAATCAGGGGAACGCGCAATCTGCAGGGAGAGCATTTGGCTGTAGTAGTCGCTGTCGTCGCCATATTGCGTGTCGCGCACGAACTGATGCTCAGAAATTACTTTCACACTCCATCGCGGCGAAAAGGCATACTGCGCGTCGATTGCGAAGGTGTTGGCGAATACCCGCTGACTGAATTCCGGAGCGAGTGCCTGATAAAACAAGCGGTTGCGGTGATTATAGGCGACCTTCACATACGACATAAAATCCGGGAAGAGGTATTCGATGTGTCCGTAGTATTCCCAGTAAGGATCACGGGCATCGGCGCGGCCCGGCAGCCAGGTCGGACCTTCTTCTTTTTTGAAGAATTCAAAATCTTCTTCATCCCACAGCCAGCTGTTGTGCAGCGAAGCCATCGCAATACTGCTGTTTAGGGTGATGTTGTAGGTTGGGGAATAAAAGGCTTCGAGGAAAAAGCCTACTTCATCTTCAAAATTAACAAGGTGCGGGTCGCGCGTCATCAGACTGTAGGAGTGTTCTTTGTGCGCAATGGGCGGACTTTGAAACGGGCTCATGCGGGTATTGCGAAGCGGGTCGCCGGCACGCGCAAACGGATCAACCTCATCATACCTGTAGTTCTTGTATTCAAAGGTAACGCCATAGCCGGGTCCGCTATGATTTACCGCAGCGTAAAAACCTCCACCGGTTGTGCTTGTGGTATCGGCAAAATCAATGAGCCGGAGGGTTCTGTAGTTGTAGCCCGCTGTCACCCGTGCGAAGGGGAACCTGAAGCTGACGTACCCTTCGGGTATAAAAATTTCTGCCTGATCAGGTTCTTCAGAAAACAGGGACGGCATAGTACCATCAGCATAGGTATAAGATCCGCCTATGCGAAGCCGCTGCTGCGGACGAAGCTCAAGCGCTGCAGAGCGGAGCCGGTAGTTTTCCTCCCGGATACCACCGGGATCGTCGAAGGTGAGATGTTCAAGGTAGTTGATAGTACCCGCGAGTGCTTTCACCCGAAACAAGTCGTGTTCGTAAGTGGCGCGTATCCCGTCGAGGCTGGTATCATACCGGATTACGCGGTCTTCGAAAAGATTCAGCGACATACCGCGGTTGTGGAGTGCGAATAAATCGCCGATTCGCACATCGAGGCCATCCCGCTGATAACCTATGAAACGGCGCCTGATACCAGAGAAATCGGGTCCGTATTCTGCCGGATCGCTTAGTTCAAGCCGAAAGCCGATGATCACATTATCCGCTAAAATGCGCACATCCGTGAAGTTCTCTAAGTATTCCTTTTCGGCTTTGTCCATACCGAGGTTCTGGACTTCTTCGCCGAAACCGTAATTGACGATATTATTTACCGAGACCTGAACCTGCTGTGCCTGCGTAAAGGTAACTGTGTAAAGTGTAATGAGAAGTACAGAGCAAATGACCCGCCGTAACTGATTCATCAATAAAGGTGATAATCTTTGAAAGTGAAATGAGAAAAGCACCCCGCCCCTGAAGCATGCAGGGGCAGCTTTTTGTAAAGTGCCGTTTGGAGTGGATGGATGTTACTCAGCCGCTATAAGCTGCTGAACCAGGTCTTCGATTTTGCGCTCGTCACCGGGCAGGAATCCGGAATCAACCTGAACAATGGTGCCATCCTGCGCTACCATAAGCGCATAGGGCAGGCTTCTGCCGTTGAGACGCTCGAACACCTGCGCGCTCGGATCGAGCAAAAGTGGCATGTCGTAGCGCTGACTCCGCCAGTACGACTCAACCCGCGACAGGCTGTTTGGGGTATCTGTATTGATGACAAGAAGGGTGAAGCCTGCTTCACGGTAGGCATCCCAAATCGGCCTGAGGGTACGCAGTTTGTGCAGACACGGCTGACACCACATGGCAAAGAAACTGATGTAAACCGGACCTTTATCCAAATACTGCTGTAAACTATGGCGATTACCATCAAGATCTTCCAAGGTAAAGTTTACAATTGTATCAGACTGTGCATACACCTGTTGCGAAGGAGCCGTAATGGCAAGCAGGCAAACCGTACAAGCCACTAAAAATAAACTGTATAATAGATTGATTTTATTGGTTTTGCTTACCTGTTCCATGTATTGAGAAATTTTCTAAAAGGGTTGGTAGGAATCATAAATCACGTATTCAATGAATTAACAACTTCATTTAATTAAATCCAAACCCTTTAAAGGCTTATCCGCATCCTTCTGCTTACATTCTTTGGCGTCATCTCTTTCAGGGCTTTAAAAGCGGTTTTTATATTTTTCCTGATGTCGCAATGGTGACTGCCCGGCCTGCCCGATATGTAAAAACGGCGAACGATTTCCGGCATCATATTTATTGAGATGAGCTGAGCCATCCAACCTTTGATTCTAATTGCCCGCCCCATGCAAACGCAGCAACTGCTTAACCGTCCGATTTTTTTTCTGGAACCCGCCCTCATTTTTCATCTTATGGACGCCAATGCCGTCATTCGTCTGAGCCCGGGAAGCAGCGAAGATACCCCAAAAGCGGAAATGCTGCCCGAGAAGACCAAAGCGGGTGAATCCTGCGCATCTTATGATCAGGACGGCATCCGTATTTATGTATCTGAAAAGCTAAAACTGCCCCCGGCTGCGCAGGTTTCCATCATGCTTAAAAAAGGATGGTTCAGCAAATCTGCCGAAGCCCGCATCGTACCCCGTCAGCGGGCAACCGGATTTATGGGAACAAAAGTAAGCACCTGATTCCGGAAAGATAAAGCTGTTAGGTTTTGACCGGTTCTGATCATTGCCTGAAACTATAAAGCTGATCGTTTCTTATTTCTTGTATGCGGGCAAATGAATGATGAATTCGGCGCCGCCACCCATGCGGTCTCTTACGCTAATGGTTCCGCTGTGCTTTTGGATGATACTACGGGTAATGGCGAGTCCAATGCCCAGCCCGAATTCTCCGCCCGCAGTTTTGGTCGTGAAGCTGGAGTCAAAAATTTTTGCTTTGAGGTTGTCGGGCACGCCGGGACCGTCATCAGCGATCGTAACCCAGACCATATCACCGGCAGCGGTACCGCAGTTGATGTAGAGTTTACCGGTGTCTTCCATCGCATCACAGGCATTGATAATGATGTTGGTCCACACCTGATTGAGCTCGCCGACATAACAGCGCACCATCGGGATCTCCGGCAGGTTGACCGTCACATCCACATCGCGCAGACGGTTGCCAATAATCATGAGGGTTTCCTGAATACCAAGGCGGATATCCGCAACTTCGGGCTCGGCACGAGAGTCCCGGCTGTAGCTTTTCAGGCTCTTGACCAAATGTCCGATTCTGCCGGTCGATAGCTTGATACTTCCCAGAAAAACCCCGGCCTGATGGCTGTCCAGCAGCAGGCGGAGCGAGAGTGGTTTTTCGCTGTTATTGGCATAAGGCTCAATTTTTTCGAGCATTTCATTGCTAAGCTCGGCCATATCACGGACAACAGAGCGGCTGAGGTGCGGATATTTTTTCTGTATTTCCCGCATTTTGTTGCGCTGATCACCGGTGGACTGCATCTCGCGGGCAAGGCCGGCTTCCAGGAAAGCGCGGACGAGGCCGGTATCGGGCAGCGCTCCGGCCTGTTCGGCCATTTCGGGCAGCACGCGGGTCAGGTAATCGACCGACCTGAGCAAGGCAGAGGCCGGGTTGTTGATTTCATGCGCAAGACCGGCCGTAAGCTCTCCAAGGGTGGCCATTTTTTCCTGATTGATGAGCAGGTTCCGGGTTTGCTCCAGTTCGGTGATGGTGTTGCGCAGGTTGTTCCGCTCCTTTTCCAGCTCACGCGAAAGTTGCGCGACTTCCATGTGCAGGGTCACAACCCTTCGGTACCGCTCGCTCAGGTTATAAAAAATCAGCCTTTGGATAATTTTACTGATCTCCGGGTAACCATCCTGAATTTTGTCAAGGGAAGACTGTCCGACCCGAAGAACTTCTACCTGCGTGTTGGCACGGGCCGTGGTAAAAACGGGCTGTCCCGTTGTGAAGGAAAGCAGCCCCATAAAATCACCGGGGCCCTGCAAGTCTATGGCAATATCAATGTCATCCAGCTTTTTGAGCTGATTGACGGAGCCGGACAGGATTACAAAAAGCCGTCGGTTATCCTGGTTTTCACGCAGAATAATTTCGCCTTTTTCATAGGTTTGATGATGTCTGGAAAGCAGTTCTGAACCCGGCAGCAGCTCTTTAATCGTCTTCACGAAAGCGTCTTTGTCCATACGACGGCCCGCAGCCCCGTATTCGATACGGTCCATCTGACCCAATACCTGATCCCTGGAATTTCTCAGAATCTGCATCCTGCGTTCATCATTTGCCATAGCATTCGAAGATAAATTTTAACCAAACATTTGGGCTGAAGGCTCTAAAAATACATACCCGAGCTTTTAGCTTCCTGTTAAAAGACTAAAACATGCACCGGCCGGGCCCCACCATCAGGAGCGTGTCACCGGTCGGTGTACAGAGCCTGAATATCAAAAAAAATCAGTAATCAGAAACGCTGCCTCTTGCACGAATGGCTTCCTGTAGCCTGCGCGCATCGAGCGTGCTCATGTACGGCAGCAGATTTTTTTCGGACTCAATCACGAAAGTTGTAAGCTCATCGATGGCAATTTTGACCAGATTATCCGGATCCCACGGCTTAGCAATGTAACGGTTAAGGCGGGCATGGTTTACGGCCTCTATGGTTGCATCCAATCCTGCCTGACCGGTCAGCAGTACTTTCCGGGTCCGCTCCGTGAAAGCCTCGTTCTGCATCTCGATCATAAGCTCAACACCCTTATCGCCGGGCATCACGTGATCACAGATAGCCAGCCCGACCTTATCGCCATTCTCTTCGATTTCCTTAATAATCTCACGCGCCTCCTCCGCTGAAATAGCCATTTCAATGGGGAAAGTATCTTCCAGCGCGGCAAGATCACGAACAACCACATCGAGCACTTCGGGCTCGTCTTCGACACATAGAATATAGATTGTTGACATAATTCAGTCTCCTCTTAGGTTTATAAAAGAACAGCAGGCCAGAACAGCATCGCATAGGCAAGTGCGACAAACAGGCCAATCACCCCGATGATACCACCTACTTTCACCATATCGGCTGTCTGAATATAGCCTGTACTCATGGCAATGGCATTAGGGGGTGTAGAAATCGGAAGCAGCATCGCCATGTTACACGCCATGCCAATCAGGACGGCTGAAATAACCAGGCTGAAGCCTTCACCGGCAATTCCGGATGTTCCCATACTCACCGCCAGCGGTATAAGCAGGGTTGCGGTAACCGTATTGCTTAGGAAATTCGAGAGCATAAGTGCAACAAACCCGAACACCAGCAGCAACATAATCTGCGGCAGCATATCCCAGCTGATGCTCGAAACCAGCCATACGGCCAGGCCGGTGTTTTCCATCGATAGACCAAGTGAGATACCTCCGGCAACCAGCCAGAGCACTTCCCAGGGAAGCTTCCGGATGTCTTCTTTTTCCAGTACACTACTTACCGTGAGCCCCATAATCGGCAGGAAGGCTACCATACCGCTTGGAATACCATGCTGCGCTTCCGTGACCCACAAGATGACGGTCAGGGCAAATACCACATACATCATAATTGCCCGGGGGGATTTATCGAAGGCGCTGTCGAGTTCGAGTTTGAAGCTTTCGATGGTGGGCGGATAGAAAAAGCGCATGAGTCCCCAGGCGACAAGCAGCATTACCACGACCAGCGGGGTAGCAATGAGCATCCATGTACCGAAAGCCAGTTCAATACCTTGCTGATTAAGGGCTGAGATCACAATCGCGTTGGGCGGTGTACCGATAGGGGTCGCCATACCGCCAAGGTTAGCCGCAATCGGAATGCTCAGCGCCAGAATAATCCGGAATTTGTCTTTCACATCAATCTGAAGCGCAATGGGGATGGCGACTGTCATCATCATGGCCGTTGTTGCGGTGTTGCTCATAAAAGCCGAAAGCACGGCGGTTACCAGCATGAGACCCAGAATGATGAACATCGGCTTCTGCCCGAAAGGCTTGAGCAGCACATTGGTAAGGTTCTTATCAAGATTATACTTAACCGCGGCTGCCGCCAGCATAAACCCTCCCAGGAAGAGAATGATGATCGGACTTGCAAGCGTACCCAGAAACAGGGTGTAGGAAGCAGGCGTGTAGCCCACAAGCTTGTGGTTTACATCTGAAACAATGGTTGTGCCTTCGCTCAGCGCCTCACTGCGAACAAAGGTAAATCCGCCTTCAGATTGCACGACCTCAATATCCAGTGCCTCTGAACTGCGGGCGTTTTGTCTGAGCCAAATGGTGGTTCCGTCAACAGCCGTATCCGGGACGCGCCAGACCTGTTCCTGTTCAGCGGCTTGAAGCTGGAATTCAGGCAGGGCTGAATCCTGAAACAGGGGCCCTTGTGTGCTCAGCAGCACAATCTGCAAAAAAATGACCAGCATGGATGTGGCGTAAATCGGAATGGGCTCGAGCATCCAGAAGGAAGCAGCTACCAGAAAAATGCCAAGCGTAAGGTGCCCTGCGAATGACAGGCCGTCAAACTGTACCAGCAAGGGAATCAGGAAGCCGACAGCTCCCAGGGTAAGACCAACAACTGTTTTCGTCCAGTCGGGAAAACGTTTTTTCTTTTTTCTCATATCGTGATTTTGTTCTTCAAATCAAGGCGTCCGTTTCAGCTTGCAGCGCTTATCGCGCAATACTATTTATCAATGGGGTGAAACCGTGTACATGCGATCCTGTGGACCGCTAAACTGTACAGGTCATATTCTAATAATATCATGTGAATTTAAGCTTTTCAGGCACCAATTTCATGTGTTAAATACGCTTAACAAAGCCCGGCAATCGTGCCGGGGCATTTCCCTATCGCAAAACCGCTTTCATCACTACCCCTTTTACTCCTTTTTTTTTGCACCTTTTATTTTCAAAACCGGCAAAGCGCTTCCCGAACATCCTTCCTGTGACGCAGGCTTTTAAACTTGTAAAAACGGTCTTAATTCGGTAATCTGAAAGAATGTGTCCTTTTCCATCCAAAAATCTTCTGACACCCGCTTTCCCAGCGTATTTATTTGCAGGTTTAGCGACTGTCCGGAGCGTTGCGGAGAGGAAGCTTTTCCGGCACTTTAACCTAGATCATTTACGCTAATCTATCTTCATGAAACACATCGTCACCACTTTTTTATTGGTTTTTGTCATACTTGCCGCAATCGCAGCGACGAAAGCGGAAGCTCAGTTTATTAAAGATCCCGAGATTATTTCCGAATATCTGGATACCCTGATTCTCACCCCTGAAGAAAGGCGGCATCTGCAGCAGATGTATGAAATGGTCGGACTCCGCGTCGGGAAAATTGTTGGCGGAGAAGACGCTGACATAGCCGACTACCCCTGGACCGTTGCCCTCGTTACCGCCGGCGGGTCGCAGTATTGCGGCGGCACAGTGATTGATGAAGAATGGATTTTAACCGCAGCACACTGTATCGGTAGCTCCGCTTTTATACGGGCAGGCGTAACCAATAAGAACGACACCTCCGGTCAGGACCGGCAGGCCGTACAAATCATCAATCACCCTGAATATGTGAGCGTTACGCAGGGACGCGATATTTCGCTTTTGCGCCTCGGCGAGCCCCTTGACCTGTCAGACCCGAATGTGGCTATCGCCCCGATTTCCACTGAAATGCACAACCTTCTTGGTTTTGAAGATGAAGGCGTGCCTTCCATTATTACAGGCTGGGGCCGGCTATTCTCCGGCGGACCAGCACCGGACATCCTGCAGTGGGCAGAAGTGCCGATTGTATCAAACGAGCAGGCGCAGGTCGGTTACCCCAATGTGGTAATTACCGATGACATGATTGCAGCAGGGCTGTGGGGGGAAGGCGGTGTTGATGCCTGTCAGGGTGACAGCGGCGGCCCTCTTGTTGTACCCGACGACAGCAGCCCGGTTGGCTACGTTGTGGCCGGTATTACGAGCTGGGGCACCGGTTGCGCCGGACCAACACACATGGGCATGTATGCACGCGTTTCATACTTTGAAGACTGGATTTTCGAAAATTCCGGCCTCTCTTTCCCCGGTCCCGGTGAAGACGACGGCATCCCCCCTGCAACTATCACGGACCTGAGCGTAACCGGCCTACCGACGGAAAACAGCATTACCCTCAGCTGGACCGCCCCCGGCGGCAGCGGTGACGAAGGGCGTGCCGGTTCTTATGACCTGCGCGTTTCCGACGCCCCGATCGATGAAACCAATTTCGATGACGCTACCCCTGTTGAAGGCGTCGGGCGCCCTCTGCAGGCAGGTACAGCAGAAGTTTTCACCGTAGAAGCGCTCGAGCCGCTGACAGAATACTACTTCGCACTCAAAGCCAGCGATTTTTTCGGAAATGAGTCCGGTCTCTCAAATGTGGTGAACACGGCAACCGACGGCTCGCCGAGAATTGAATTTAGTGCCACAAGTTTCGATCTCACGCTTTCTGCCGGCAGTACAGCCGAGCGTACCCTGACTCTAACCAACACCGGTGAAGGTTTACTCACCTATGCACTTCCTTCTTTTATGAATGAAGAACGCTTTACCGCTGCCAACATCCGCAGCCTGAACACCACGGCCTTTCCTGCAGGCACGGCAGAAAACCGGGCAGCCGATAACCTGCGTCAGCGGTTTCATTTATGGGAAAGCGGCGCGCGCGGTCCGCTCAGCACATACGATCAGCAATTGCTGGATGATCGGATTGAAGCGGCGCATCAGGGCATCATCCTCACAGACGAACCCTCCGTTACCATTCCGTTTGAAAACCTAACCGCTACGGGCGGAGAGTTTTTTGATGTCACCGGTGACGGCTTCACCAACGAGCTTACCGCTGTCCGCGCCGATTTTGTCATCAATCAGGCCGGCGGACAAACCTGGGCAAGCGATCTTGCGCTCCTGATCACCAATGGGGATGAAATCAGCCCAAGCACAGTCGTGCTTCAGGTTGGCGGCTTTAGCGACTTTGGCCCATCCGGCACCCGCATACCCTGGGGAACAGGCAATACCGGCGCGCCGAACACACCGGTTCAAACGACCATCGCCATCCCGACACCCTTGCTGGTCGACGACCTTACGGTATGGATCGGTCACGGCTGGGGCAACGGAAGCAGCTCAACATGGAGCGGAGAGATCGAAATGATCGGTATCAGCGAAGCCGCAGCATTTATCAGCTCTATCAGCCCTGCATCGGGCAGCCTTGCTGTTGGCGAAAGCGTTGACCTCACCATTACCTTTGATACCGCAGATCTTGAAGAGGGCGAATACGAGGCCACTACGCAGCTGCGCAGCAACGACCTCACCAATCCGGTGACCATGCTGTCGTTTACCTTGCTCGTCGGCCCCGAAGACGGCCTGATTGTAAGCCCGCGCAGTCTTGACTTTGGGGAAGCGGAGCAGGGTCAGTCGGTCGAACTTCCGGCTACCGTTATTAACAGTG
This sequence comes from Cyclonatronum proteinivorum, assembly GCF_003353065.1. Classification (GTDB taxonomy): domain Bacteria; phylum Bacteroidota; class Rhodothermia; order Balneolales; family Cyclonatronaceae; genus Cyclonatronum; species Cyclonatronum proteinivorum. Next base: position 3,872,381 of record NZ_CP027806.1, read on the forward strand.
CTGAAGAAGCCATTGAAATTACCGGTTTTAGCCTTGATTCCGACGCCTTTGCTGCGGATGTACCGCTACTTACCCTCGCCCCCGGCGAGACTGCCGATTTCACCGTCAGCTTTAATCCGGTTGAAATCGGGGACTACAGCGCAACCCTTTCCATCGAAAGCACCGCTGAAAACAGTCCCGCCCTTATCAGCCTCAGCGGTGTGGGACTCGAAGCGGACGGGCCTTTCAGCATGGTTACGTTCCGCCTCGATATGTCCGTGATGAAGGCTGAAGGTACCTTTATCCCCGAGGCCGGCGATGAAGTATTTGTGCGCGGCAACTTCGGCGCATGGGGCCTGAACCCGGATTTCATGCTGCAGCAAAACGGCGACACCATTTATGAGGCGGAACTCTTCCTCGATGGTGAACCCGGCCGGGTGTTCGAATACAAGTACTTTATTCAGGCGGGTGATGGTCGTTCGATCCCTAACGGAGGCTGGGAGCTGAATACCGTTGGCGAAGACGGCAACATCAACCGGGTAGTGACCCTCTCTTCTCCCTTCATTATGCTTCCCATCGTTTACTACAACAATCAGGTTACTGTTGATACAGAAACCGATTTCGAAATGCCGGCGCAGTTTACGCTCAGCCAAAACTACCCCAACCCCTTCAACCCGACAACAACCATTCGCTGGGAAATGCCGGAGGCCGCCGAAGTTAGCCTCGAAGTATTCAACCTTCAGGGTCAGCGGGTAGCGCAGCTTGCAGGCGGAATGCACACGGCTGGCACGCACACCGTAAGTTTCGACGCAAGCCGCCTTGCTTCTGGCATGTACGTGTACCGTCTCCGTGCAGGCGATTTCGTCCAAACCCGCAGCATGATGCTGTTGAAATAAGCTGCTTTTTACGAGGCTGATTTTGTAAGCAACTTCAGCCTTTAAACAGACAAAAGGCCTGTTCCGGAAAGTAACCGGGACAGGCCTTTTTATTTGAGCATAAGTTTTCGGGGAAAAACGCAGTTGAGCACTGATAAATCAACCCTGTTCGCAATTGATTTTTATATAGTTACAGCCCTACATTCATTCCATCAAGCTGACAGCTTACCCTAAATGAGCTCCCGTGCCTGCATATGCCCCTTTTCCTTCCACAAAGGTACATCGCAGCTGAGGTGAAAGCTTGCCGGGTTTTTGTTCTGTGAACAAATGATTAGCCGGTGACATAATATCCTGCTACTCATCGGTTGCATAGCAAATCAGTTCTTACCCCCTCTTAAAGGGACAGCCTGTACCTTCTGTGCGTTGGAAATCCGGATAAGCCTCATCGCGCATCAGATAATTTGGCGTCTTGATTACATTCCTCACCTCTTTGTGGAAAAGCGGCGACACGCTGCCCGAAACGGGCGGTACCAGCCAGGCCCAGTCTCCGGTCGTTTCCCGCTCCTGACGGGCCTCGAGTGCTTCAAACTGAAGATATTGCTCACTTGCCGTATGGTGATCAACCATTTTTACCCCTGCCTGTTCAAATGAGTGCAGCACGGCCAGGTTCAGCTCTACAAGGGCACGGTCGCGCCACAGGCTGCGGTCACGCCGGGTATCAAGTCCCATCAGGCGGGCGATTTCAGGGAGCTTGTTGTAGCGGTTCACATCGCTGAGATTCCGGGCCCCGATTTCAGTTCCCATGTAGTAGCCGTTGAAGGGCGCGGTTCGGAAACGCAGTCCGCCAAAGGCCAGATCCATATTGCTGATAACCGGCAGCGCATGCCACTGCAGCCCCAGCGGCTCAAAATCAAGTTCGGGATGACGGATTGGCACACGCAGCGCAACATCCGGGTCATCAGGCAGCTCGAAGACCCGGGGCGCTTCCCCTTCTGCCTGCAGAATGAGCGGGAGAAATTCGAAGGGACCGCGACGCGCAGGTTCCCACCCGAGACGCAGCGCAAAATCGGTAAAATCTGCCAGCATGGGATCGCCGGTAATGCTGCCATCCGCATGGCGAAAACCCGCAAACCGGATCAGCTGCGGGTTCAGAATGCGGATTCGGTCAGAAAACACCGAGATCGTGGATCGGATACGCCCGCCATTGGTCGCAAAGCGCAGGTGCGCGATCAGGGCCTCGTAAGCGTCGCCGGCCGTACGGATGTCCCGACGATCAAACAGGTGCAGGGATCGCCAGTGCAGCCGGCCGATACAGCGGTTGCTGTTGCGCCAGGCCACTTTGGCAGCCCAATGCAGCTCTTCGGTGCTCGGCGTCCATGTGCCGTCAGCAGCGGCTTCCTGTTCCGCTGCAATGGCTTTGAGACGGCCCGAAGCGGCCTCCTCATCGTATGCTCCGGTTTCATTCGCGAACTGCGCAATACATGCTGCGGCCCTTTCTCCGGCTTCCGTTGATTTTACCTGTGGTGCAGTGCTTGTGTTCATCTGTTAAATATTATCCATTGATCAATACCCAATTTTATAATTTAAGAAGCCAAGCTTAATTCCGCGTGAACATAAGACCAATTGCAGGTATATTCTGATATCTTTTATATGTGCTTCTTTTTTGGTACTTATTTTGAAATTTGGCACGTACCAGCTTTTTTTAAGCTCGTCCAAGTCAGCGCTGTATGCAAATCACGGCCTGACAGCTCCACATCCACCATACCTTAGCTATGTCAAAAAAACCACCCTATTCAATGGGAGACCTTCCTCCCGAACTGAAAATGATGAAGCAGCATGTGCTCAAAATTGTTTTGGGCCTTGTGTTGCTCGCAGGTCTCTGGACTTCCGTGCATACCATCGCCCCGGAAGAAGAAGGCGTCGTTGTTACGCTCGGCAAGTACAACCGCACATTGCTGCCGGGCCTCAACTTTATTCTGCCGTTCGGCATTGAAACCATCTACAAAATCCCGGTACAGCGGCAGCTCAAGCAGGAATTCGGCTTCCGCACCGTACAGGCGGGACAGCGTACAACCTACAGCAAATCTCCCTACATGGATGAATCCATCATGCTCACCGGCGACCTCAACATCGCCGATGTTGAGTGGGTTGTGCAATACCGCATTGTGGATAGCTACCGCTTCCTGTTCCGCGTACGCAATGCCGAAGAAACCCTGCGCGTGATGTCAGAATCCGTCATGCGTAAAATCGTGGGCGACCGCACGGTAAACGAAGTCCTCACTGTCGGGCGTCAGGAAATCGCGACCCGCGCCGAAGAGCTTCTGCAGGCGATGTCCGACGAGTATGAAAACGGCATTCGCATTGATCAGATCGTACTTCAGGATGTAAATCCGCCCGATCCTGTGAAGCCATCCTTCAACGAAGTAAATCAGGCTCAGCAGCAGCGTGAAACGCTCATCAACCAGGCCGAAGCCGAATACAACCGCGAAGTACCGCGCGCGCGCGGGGAAGCCCGGGAAATGATCGAGCTCGCCGAAGCCTACGCCCTCAACCGCGTAAACGACGCCATCGGAGACGCTGCCCGCTTCAACTCTATTTACACCGAGTACATCCTTGCCCCCGAAGTTACGCGGCAGCGCCTCTACCTCGAAACCATGGAGCGCGTACTGCCAACCATGGGCAGCAAAATTATTGTAGACGAAAGAGGCAACAACGTACTGCCCCTCCTCAACCTCGAACAAACCAGAAGGGGAGCCAACTAAAATGAAGAACATCATTCTTATTGCAACAGCCATTGCCCTTTTCGTCGTCGGACTCAACGCCATGTTTATCGTTGACGAAAAAAATCAGGCCATCGTAACGCAGTTCGGACGCCCGGTCGGCGAGCCGATCACCAGCCCCGGACTTCAGTTCAAAATCCCCTTCATTCAGAAAGTACAGTTTTTCGACCGCCGCTTTCTGGAATGGGATGGCGACGCCAATCAGATTCCGACCAGCGATAAAAAGTTCATCTTCGTTGATACCTTTGCCCGCTGGGAAATCACCGACGCGCTGCAGTTCTTCCTGCGTTTGCGCGACGAGCGCGGGGCACAATCCCGCCTTGACGACATCCTCGACGGTGAAACCCGGAACGCCGTCGCCAGCAACGACCTCCTCGACCTGGTCCGCTCCACCAACCGCGAACCCGAAGTCACCGAAGATTTCCTCGACGATATCGAAACCCTCGAAGACATCTCCATCGGCCGCGACGCCATCGAAGCCCTCGTACTCGAACGCGCCAACGAACGCGTACTCGATCTCGGCATACGGATTCTCGATTTCCGCTTCAAGCGCGTCAACTACGTCGAAGACGTACAGCAAAACGTATTCGACCGCATGATTTCCGAGCGAAACCGGATTGCCGATCAGTTCCGCTCAGAAGGTCAGGGCGAAGCCCGCGTCATTTTGGGCGAAATGGAACGCGAACTCGCGCGTATCCGCTCTGAAGCCCGCCGCGAAGCCCAGCAAATCCGCGGCCGCGCCGACGCCGAAGCCACGCGCATTTACGCTGAAGCCTTCAACCGTAACAACGTATCGCGCGATCTGTACCAGTTCCTCCGCACCATGGAAGCCTTCGAAAAAACCATGGATGAGAACACAACCGTAATTCTCTCCACCGACAGCGAATTCTACCGCTTCCTCATGGGCGGCAATTAAACCCGCAAACCGAAGCGCCCGCTTTACCACATCCCTGCAAAAGGTGCCACGGATACCGCAGCGCGTCCCGCCTGCAAACTTCCGGACCGACACCCTTTTGCAGGGATTTTTATTTCCCGCACCCAAACCTGCCACAGGCGTCCCCGCTGGTACGGTTTTTCTATTTTTTTGGGGGAAACTCCGTGAGCATCACGGTCAGCGTTGCTGGTTCGCGGCATCCCAAATCGGTCTCGAAGCACCTTGCTTTTTAACAGAAGCGCCCCCGCAAGCAACTGCCGACCAAATGCAGAGACCGAGTCAGTGGACGGATGACAGTGCTCAGTGGTCAGTGCTCAGTGGTCAGAGATCCGTAATCCGTCTCTGGTCTTCGGTCCTATCCATTCTGCCGTCAACGGTCAGCGGTCTGCCATCCGACTTCGGTCCTACCCCAATCTACCGTCCGCGGTCTGCGGTCCGCCGTCCGCCGTCCATCCCTCCCCTCAGCGCCGGAAAATAATGGTCCGCCGGCCCGACACAATGATCCGCTGTTCCAGGTGCGCCTGAACCGCACGCGAGAGCACAATGCGCTCCACATCCCGCCCGATTTGCTTGAGCTCAGCCGGCGTTTCCTCGTGCATAACACGCTGCACATCCTGTTCAATGATGGGCCCCTCATCAAGATCCTCGGTTGCATAGTGCGCGGTCGCTCCGATCATCTTCACACCCCGCTCATACGCCCGCTGATACGGATTTGCCCCCTGAAAGGCCGGCAGAAAAGCATGATGAATGTTGATCACGCGGCCATCCCACGCCTGCACAAAATCCGACGAAAGCACCTGCATATAGCGTGCAAGCACCACAAGATCAATGTGATGGGTTTCAAGCAGCCGCCGAATCTGCGCCTCCTGTTGCGGCTTGGTTTCAGCATTTACCGGCAAACAGTGAAACGGCACCTTAAACTGATTGGCAACCGCTTCAAGATCGGGATGGTTGCTGATAATGAGCGGGATATCGCAGTCGAGCTCACCCTCCTTCCAGCGCAGCAGCAGATCATACAGACAGTGCGAAGTTTTGGAAACCAAAATGGCAACACGCTGTTTTTCGTCGGTATAATGCACCGACCAGTTGAGAGAAAGTTCCGCACCAAAAGTGCCGAAATCTTCTTCAAGCTGCCGCCGCGAAGTACGCAAATCCGCAAGAGCGACTTCAATGCGCATGAAGTAATTACCGGTCAGCAAATCAGAGTATTGCTGACACCCCAGAATATTAAACTGCCGCTGAAAGAAAAAACCACTGATGGAGGCAACAAGCCCCCGCTGATCGGGGCATTGCACCAGAAAAATGGCCGTAGCCGTATCGGACGTCATAGCTATAGAGTAAATAAGGTGATCGGGATTTTAAAAAGCCCGAAATTAGGAGGATACCGCCACAATCCCAACCCAAGTTGCAGCAGAAGTCACGGAGGCAATTCGTCATCCGCCGGAAGGGTGACCGAAGCCTGGGCAAAAAAAAAAAGCTACAGGCCCGAAGGACGAAAAATGCCCGGAGGACGTCATCCCTCGAAAAAAAATTAAACCGTATTTCAGATTATGAAAAAGACGATAACAACTGAAAAAATCCCCCTTTACCTGTGGCTTGATGATCTTGAGGATGGTGCCCTGTTACAGGCGCTTGACCTGGCGAACCTGCCGGTCGCCTTTCACCATATCGCGATCATGCCGGATTCGCACATCGGGTTCGGGATGCCGATCGGCGGCATTCTCGCCACGAGGGACGCGGTCGTGCCGAATGCGGTCGGGGTCGATATCGGCTGCGGGATGTGCTCGCTGCGTACGAGCCTCACCGGGCTGCACCCTGCGCAGTTGCGTGAAATCATGGGCCTGATCAGGCGGCTCGTACCGGTCGGGTTTCAGCACCACAAGGAGGATCAGCCGGAAAGCGTGATGCCCGCGCTGCCCGACGAAAGCAGCAGGCTTACACCGGTTTCTGAGCGCGAATTCGCGAAAGCGCGTCGTCAGGTTGGCACGCTCGGGGGCGGGAATCACTTCATTGAGCTGCAGCAGGGCAGCGACGGTTATGTGTGGATCATGATTCACTCCGGCTCGCGCAATATCGGACTTCAGGTGGCAGAGCATTATCACAAGCTCGCGATGGCACGAACCGAAGCGCGCAAAGAAAAAGGTGCCGTACCCAAGGATCTATCGTTTTTCCGCGCAGACGACCCGCTTTATCACGCCTACCTCGCGGAGATGCGCTTTTGCATCGCTTTTGCCCTCGCCAACCGCAAGCTGATGATGCAGCGCGTACAGGAGGCCGTTGCAGCAGTAGCGGGCGATATAAGCTTTTCGGGCTTCATCAACAAACCGCACAACTTCGCAGATACGGAAACACACTACGGCGAGGAGGTGCTTGTGCACCGCAAAGGCGCAACCCGCGCCCGGGAAGGCGAACCCGGCATGATACCGGGCTCGCAGGGATCGCCCTCTTATATCGTGCGCGGCAAGGGCAACCCGCTCTCGTTTGCGTCGTGCTCGCACGGGGCCGGTCGCGTGATGAGCCGCAACGCCGCCCGCCGGAAACTCGACCTCAAAGCCGAACAGCAAAAGCTCGAAAAGATGGGCGTGCTGCATGCCGTACGCGGGAAGCGCGATCTTGACGAGGCCCCATCCTCCTACAAAAACATCCGGAAGGTTATGGCCAATCAGCAGGATTTAGTGGAAATCGTAACCGAGCTGAAACCCCTCGCGGTCATCAAAGGCTAAGACCGGGTTCGCGATTTTGGAGCACGGCTTTTGTAGATTGAGCCGGGTCAGGGTGAATTTTTCGTCTCTTCATCGGGTCTGTTACGGGCTGTACGCCCAACCCCGCGGGCGCGCCTTTGGCGCGCGCAGGGGGAATGAGCTGGGGCGATGCGGTTTCTACGAAGAATACACCGCTACGCGGCTTGTCGCTGGCATTGGCATTCAGGCGTGTTGAAATAAGGATGCCATGCATATCATTTTGATCATCCTGTAATCCTAAAAATCCTGTTCAACAATATAGGACGGACGTGATTTTGCATTCGGCAATTTAGAATTGGGGGCGTATCCCGGCACGGTAGAGACGCAATGCATTGCGACTCTACGACGCGGCTGTGGCGGGGTCTGTTACGGGCTGCACGCCCGGCCACGCAGGCGCGCCTTCGGCGCGCGCGGGGAATGAGCTGGGGCGATGCGGTTTCTACGAAGAATACACCGCTACGCGGCTTGTCGCTGGCATTGGCATTCAGGCGTGTTGAAATCAGGATGCCATGCATATCATCCTGATCATCCTGTAATCCTAAAAATCCTGTTCAACAATACAGGACGGACGTGATTTTGCATTCGGCAATTTAGAATTGGGGCGTATCCCGGCACGGTAGAGACGCAATGCATTGCGTCTCTACACTGGGTTTCTCGTGGGGCTGTTACCGGTTGCACGCCCGACCACTCAGGCGCGCCTTCGGCGCGCGCGGGGGAATGGGGGGGCGTCATGCCGTGGTTATAAACATGTCACTCCTTCGGAGTGGGTGCCGATGTAGTTCGGCGTGCAGATGTTGAAATCAAGCGTTCATCTTGTTCATCCTGTGAATCTTACAAATCCTGTTCAACAAAACAGGAAATTCGGGATAGGCGCCGACGGATTTTTCTATAAAAATTGCACCATTACGCGACTGGTGTTCCTGAACCGGTATTCAGCTTTGTTTCAAGTTTCAGGCTTCTTTTTTATTTGCGGATGAACACAAAGTAGTACACCAGCGCAATAAAGACGCCCCCACCTATGATGTTGCCTACGGCCACATAGAATAGATTTGCACTGATGGACCAAAAGGTGATTTGAGAAGGCAGTTCGAGATCGACTGTGGGGGATTCGGTGGCAAGCGCCATGAAGAATTGAAACATGTTGCCCGTACAGTGCTGAAAGTTCATGGCAGGCACAGCAGCTACCGGCAGAAGCAGGGAGAAAAACTGATCGGTTACAGAACGGCCCGCCATGGCAACCCAGAGTCCGGCACAAATAAACAGGTTCCCAAAAATGCCGATCACGATGGTTTGCAGCGGGGTGAAGGAAACCTTGATTGCAGCTATGGTTTTTGCCGTATCAATGAGGGCACCATCATACTGATTCGCAAGTCCTGAGATCAGGAAGAGACCGGCAATGGAAGCTGCCCCTATAAGGTTGGCGAAGAGAACAAGGGTCCAGTTTCGGGTGATTTCCCAGAGGGTAACTTTGCCCGAAGCCCAGCTCATGGCGGCAAGATTGTTGGTTGTAAAGATTTCGGCACCGGCAATGAAGGCCAGTATATACCCCATGGCATAAAAAATCGGCCCCAGAATAAAAGCCGCGCCCGGTTCAACCGCAGGATGCGCACGCACATAAATATCCCAAAGCGCACCAAGTGAAATAAAAGAGCCGCCCAAAATGCCAAGCACCATCGTTTTATGGAAAGGCGACCGGGTCTTCTTAACCCCAACTTTGAGAACCCGTTCGGCTACCTCGTTCGGATCGTAGGCGTCGAAACGGCTTTTCTGATCAGGAGCTTCGTCTTTGTTCTGTGCTGACATGCAGATAAAATAGGCTTTTGAGAGTTGCCCGCATTCCCCTTCGTTAATAATCTCCCTTCATATGCCGAAAGGCAGAGAAAATCCATCTGAAGGTTGCGAAACAGATCATTCGTATTCAGCGCAAGATAACCCTATCTGCCGCAAGTATGTTCAATAGCCGGAAAAAGTTCAGGCCGGAAGCAGTCCGCTTACAAGCGTACCGGCTCCCGGCCTGATCAGATATTTTTGTGTTTTTTGAAGAACCCTTAGAAACCGATGGAAGCGCCAAAAACAAAGAACATCCGCTCTGCATAAGGATTGGTAATAAGGGATGCGGATACTCCCAGAGGTGTATTGCTTGTGAGCATAACTTCACGGGAAAGCGTCGCACCTACATTAATAAAGGAAAACTGTGTGGTTTCGTAGGCTTCTGATTCACCGGTTGTAAACCCTGAAAAGAGAGCAAGCTCATAATCTTCCAGCGCCTGTGTAATTGAGACTTCATGATACATGGAGTTATCGTCGTCGTTGTGAACGAAGATGTTGGTGCTGAGGCCCAGCGATGTATTTTCAGAAAGCGCCGTTTCGTAAGAAAGGCCTACTTCTATAAAGTGAAAGTCGCTTTTCAGAAATGAAACCGGGTCATCCGGAAACATATAATCGGTAACGTGCAGTGAAAAATCACCGGCAGAGGTCTCGAAGGTATAGCCGGCAAAGAAGTTGATTTCACTGCCGTCAGGATTACCATTGGTGGCATAGGCCGCCCAGGCACCGATTTCAAGGCCGCCGAAGGCAAAGGTTACCTCGGGCATGAGGCTTGGGGAACTTCCAAAATCAAAGCCCCGCCACACGTAGCGGCTGTTGTATTCGAGACTCATATCGAATTGGGCTTCAGCCTCAGATGCCGCGAAGCCTAAAAATGCGGCGCTAAGGATGGCGACCTTCGCCAAACCGCTGAAAGTATTAGATATATTTTTCATAGGGGAATTTTATTGATGATTTACTTAAAACCTGATAGGTGGAAGTGAGATTGATTTTTGTTTTCCGCAGCAGCAGTTTTTTATGAGTGTATTCACTCTGATAATGCGGAAAAAACAGTTCTCAATCGGTGGCACAGAACAAGCTTTCATAGATGAAAAGCCGGTAAAAGAATCTCCGGATTTTCAGTCCGGAGATCTTTAGGTAGTTATTCGATTGAGTGGTTGATCAAAAACCTGAGCGGTTATTTATCCATTACGGGCTTGAGTTCGGGGCTTTCGAAGCCATTGGTTTCAACCCCTGCAAAGTTCGGATACGCAGGGACGCCGTGCTCTGCCATGTCAAGGCCTTTCAGCTCGAATTCTTCACTCACCCGTACACCGATCGTGTACTTGAGGGCTGCAAACACGCCAAAAGCAAACAGGAAGGTGAAACCGTAGATGGCAAGCACGCCGATCAGCTGTGTAAGTACTGAAAATTCAGCGACAAATATCCCGACGGCAAGTGTGCCCCAGATACCGCATACCCCGTGCACGGCAACTGCGCCAACGGGATCATCCCACTTCATTTTGTCAATGCCAATGATCGCAAATACTACAATGGCTCCCGCAATGGAGCCTACAATGGCTGCGAAGAGGGGCGAAATGACATCCGCACCAGCTGTGATACCGACGAGACCCGCAAGTATACCATTCAGAGCCATGGTTGCGTCGAGCTTGTTAATAAAGAGTTTGGTGACCAGCATGGCACTGAGCGCCCCCGCAGCAGCTGAAATTGCCGTCGTTACAAACACGAAGCTGACTTCTGCCGGATTGGCACTAAGTACTGAGCCACCATTGAAGCCAAACCAGCCAAACCAGAGCAGGAAGGCCCCGACTGTAGCCAGTGGAATATTGTGGCCCAGGATCGGCTTGATGCTGCCGTCTTTGCCATACTTCCCTTTTCGTGCACCCAAAAGGATGATACAGGCCAGACCAGCTACGCCGCCTACTCCATGTACAAGGGTTGAACCCGCAAAATCATAGAAGCCCAGCTCATCGAGCCATCCGCCTCCCCACAGCCAGCTGCCTGTGATAGGATATGAAATGGCAACGAGCAAAAAACCAAAAATCATGAATACATGAAGTTTAATCCGGCCGGTTACGCAACCCGATACAATGGTTGCCGCCGTAGCCGCAAACATGGCCTGGAAAATGAAGTCTGTCCAAATGGTCATGTCTTCACCGTATGCCGGGCTTAGAAAAGCTACCGGATCAGCGCTATCGAAACCAATGCCGAAGCCTCCAAATCCAAACCATCCGTTAAAGTCACCGGGGTACATAATCTGAAAACCGATAAAGGCATAAGCCAAAATACCGGTACACAAAATGAAGACATTTTTATAAGTGACGTTCACTGTGTTTTTGGCCGCGGTCATGCCGCTTTCAACTGAAGCAAAGCCCAGGTGCATAATAAAAACCATGGCTGCGGCGAGCAGAATCCAAAGGTTATCGATGATGAACTTTACATATTCAGGCGAGGCCATGAATTCTTCCATTGTGCTGTAAACCGGCTCAGCCGCTACAGGTGATCCATACAACAGTCCCGAAAGAATTAAGGCAGTAGTAGCAGTTATTCTTTTTTTCATAAGGTTAAATGTGTGATTGATGTGCATTTAGTTAGCAGTTAGATTCCGGAACTAAATTCCCCTTAATGAACCTGCATGTCAATACTTTTTTAATCACAAGCAGCAATTAGGTTAAATAAATGAGCCAATCAGAAATAAAAAGCGCTTTTATTTTAATAACTCTTGATAATTAACCTAAATTAAAAGCCCTTACAAACGGTGTTAACGGATGCACTTCAGCTTTTAATGAAGTGCATTTTAGACTAATCGATATGTTTAAATGGCGTCATACCGGAAAGGATTTCCGAATTCAGCTCACTGATTTATCTATATTTCCGCCTAACTTTGATGCCATTAGCTTTCTCCATATGAAATATCCCACACCCTTTGTCTTAGTCGCATTTCTTTTTTGTGCATGTCATTCAGCGCCCAAAACCGGTATTGCTGAAATCAGCTTGATCGACCATCCCGCCGCCGAGGGAAGCCGGTATCCGCACCTGCATACAACACCTGACGGGAAAGTGCTGATGAGCTGGCTGCAGAAGCTTTCGGAAGGCAGCTTCAGTCTGAAATTCGCCACGCTTGAAGACGGGATCTGGAGCGATACGGCTACCATTTTTACCGGTGATGATTTCTTCGACAACTGGGCCGACTTTCCCTCCGTTACCTGGTCGCCGGCGGGGTATTATGCCGCGCATTGGCTCCGAAAGGTGGAAGGCGGTTATTTTGCCTATCATGTGCAAATGGCCTTCAGCGATGACGGCCGGAACTGGTCGGCCCCCATTACGCCTCATCTTGATCTGTCACCTTCTGAACATGGCTTTGTCTCCCTCGAACCTCTCCCCAACGGCCGCATACTTGCGGTCTGGCTCGATGGTCGGAATACGGCAGCCGCTTTTGAATCGGGCCCTTCAGATCATGCACACACACAGCAGGATCAGCACGCGCATGCAGCAGGGGCAATGACCTTACGCTCGGCAGAGATTGGGCGCGACGGCAGCATTCATCACAAACATGAAATTGACGCGCGTGTGTGCGATTGCTGCCCCACGAGCCTGGTACGAGACGACCTGACGGCTTGGGTTGTGTATCGCAACCGCAGTCAGGAAGAAGTGCGTGATTTTTATATAGTGGCCTATGATATCGCAAATGCTGAATGGGGAAGCCCGTCGCCTGTACATGCTGACGGGTGGCAAATCGGGGGCTGTCCGGTTAACGGTGCGGCCCTTACTGTGCTGAACGATGAACTGCACGTAAGCTGGTTCACGGCAGCCGGCGACGACCCGCGGGTGCTTACTGCAGCGGCTTCTACAGAACAACTTCATTTCGGTGAACCAGTTCGGCTTAGCACCGGCGATGCATTGGGGCGGGTAAACAGTGCGGTAAACGGCACTTCAAAAGGGGTACTATGGATGGAAGAAGGGGCAGAATCTTTCTCTTATGGTCAAATCTACCTCAGCAAACTTCCCGCAGAAAACGATATGCCGGTGCAAACAGAAGTGGAAGGGATTGGTATAAGCCGCTCCCGCCTCACAGGCTTTCCACAGCTCACTGCCCTGCCAGGTCAGGCGGGCAGCTACCTTCTGGCCTGGACCCGGCATGAGCCCTCATTTGGTATTGAGATGCGCAAACTACAGGTTCGCTGATTATAAGGTGTTCTAATCGGCTTTGTCTCGCCGGTTTGACTGGTACGAAAACGAGCCCGACGGAACGTACATATAATCGCGACCTTGATTGCTGGGTTGCCTCCTCAGCGGCGCCCTTCAATCCATGCGCATACCCTATCTATCTTATGCTGTAGTAGTCAAGTCACCCCCATTCCGAAAAGCAGGGGGGTGGCTTTCGCTCTGCAAAGTCCCGAAAGAAGATTGCAGGACCTGACAGCTGAGCGTTCTTTATCAAACAAAGCAAACCGGGAATACCGGATGATCCGGATATCAAAATACCGGGCTATGGAAATTGACTGATGTCTGCCTATTTTGAGCGTCCATCCCAAATCATCTTTACCCTTATCTATGGAAATTTCTCCCGTCACAGTTATCGGATTGCTGGCAGCAAGCTGCACAACCATTTCTTTTCTTCCGCAGGTGCTTAAAACGTGGAAGTCAAAATCTGCCAAGGATCTTTCCTGGGGAATGTTCTCCATTTTTGCAACCGGGGTTTTCCTGTGGCTCGTTTATGGCCTCATGATCAGCGATCTGCCGATTATACTGGCCAATGCTGTCACCCTCTTGCTGGTACTGACCATTCTGTACTTTAAGTTCACCTTCGACCGTGATGAACCCGCTGCCAACTGAAGGCAGCGCAGACAGACTGTTTGTAGCAGGCTGAAGGGAATCAAAATGTTGTGTTGCAGCTTATGCAACCAAAGTAACTTACGTTCGATATTCGATTAGCTATATTTACTATCAGATAAACAAACCTAAACGGTGCCAGCAATGCTCGTGCAGACAGCACCAAACCTAACAGATAGTAAAATGAATAAGAATATCATTCTCGCAGCAGCAGCAAGTTTCATTGGCGGACTCGTTATCATGGGTTTCGTTGGCTTTTACTCCCTTCCCGGTATGATGATGCTGGAAGATGAAAGCAAGTACGATTTTGAAACAACCGTAGAAGTTTTTGAAAAAGAAGTCCGGGAAGCCGGATGGAGTATCATTACCGTACACGACATGCAGGAAACCCTTTTGGGACACGGACATGAAGTGTTGGAAGTCAAGATTTTCGAGCTTTGCTCAAGCCGCTACTCCGCTGAAATCCTTAAGCTCGATGATGAGCGCATTGTGAGTCCGCTGATGCCTTGCCGGGTTGCCATTTACAAGAAAAGCGACGGCAAAACCTACATCGGCCGCATGGACTCTGAACTCCTTGCCAAACCTTTTGGCGGCGTCATCAATCAGGTAATGCAGCAGGCCGCAAGCGAAACCGAAGTTGTACTTGCCAAGCTGATTCGGTAGTACATCATCCTTTGAGATTGTAAAGTCAGAGCCGTCCGGTAAACCGGGCGGCTTTTTTTATGTGCGGCAATCCGTGTTTTTCTGCTACTCTGACTTTGGTTACATTTTTGGAAGCACACTGCATTCCAAACCTTTAACCAATCAGGCGGGTGTATGATAGGCACGTACGAAACCGGTAAGGGCGGTAAATCCAGGCCGCGTTCTTTTTGGCTGTTGCTGCTGCTCGAGATGAGCACCATTATTGTCGCGGTGATGCTCGGCTTTTGGGTAAATGAATGGCGGGAGAACCGTCAGCATCAGGCGCAGGTGGAGGAGGCCAAATACCGGGTTGCTTCCGAGCTGAATTACAATCACCCGCGGATGGCTATGCTCTACAGCTATTACGATCTGATATTACGCAACATCGAAGCGCGCATAGCGAACGACCCGGATTTCAACCCGATGACGTCCTACGGCTATCAGATTGAAGATTTTCGGGGTGCGATGCCACCTCTGCTCCGCTCTTCAACATTCCACATGCTGCTCAATTCCGGTATTCTCGCCCATTTTGATGTGGAGACCGCCGACGACATCGCCTTTATCTACAACATGCAGCGCATCATCGAAACCCTTGATCAGGCGATTTTAAGCAGCGTTTCGGATGACACCGGCTTTACACGCATTGCAACCATCCGCCATACGTTTGGCCTGTTTACCGAGCTGATTCCGATTGTGCTTGCGACCTATGAGGTGCATGGACTGAAGCATTTCGCTGCGCATGGATTCCGCAATGAAATTGAGCATGAGCGCCTCAGGGAAGCCATTGCTTTTCAGATGGCTGAGTTCCAATAAAAAAAGCTGCCCGGCATGGTGCCGGACAGCTTTTTTAAGGTATGGACGGGCTAACTATTTATTAATATCTGCCTGGTTTCAGAGGATTAATCTTCCGGCTCAGGTTCTGGTTCCGGAACAGCTGTGCCGAACAGGACATCAAGATCGCGGTATTCGGGTATATCAAGATACCAGTCAGCATTTTCAACTCCGTCGGTTTCGGCCCAGCGAGCAAATCGCAGGTAAGCGTGCTCTTCACCATCTATTGCACTTGCAAAACGGGCTTTCTGAATCGCATGCGGAATGAGCTCCGGCACACTAATGGCAAAGTTCATGTTGTCGCCTACACGTGCGACATTGGTGCTTTTGTAGAACATTCCGGCAAGCGAGTTATCCTCATACTGTCCAAAAAGTTCATCAAAAACCAGGTCGGTTGGAACGTGATCCGGCAGATGGACTTCCTGTCCGCGACCGCCATAAGGAACAGCGGTTGTATCTCCATCTACGATTACATTTTTTGTTCCGTGGAAGAACGCAAACGGATTATAAGGTGCATTGCCCAAAACTTCGCGGCTAACCGGATTTTCAAAGGTAACTGTTAGTGCCACTTCATCAGGAGTTCTTTCCGTACTTCCTGCGAATACATTTCCCATTCTCGGGAAATTCTGATTGGCGTCATCGAAAGCGATCACAACAGCGCGGCTCTGTTCGGCTTCTGTTCCGTTGGGGTTTAGCACAATAAATGAACCGGCATTCAGGCGGGTTCCTACAACTTCTTCTATATCGTCAGGGAACAAATCATCAAACTGAATTCCAAATCCCGCTTTAACAGCAGTACCGGTTGCACGAATTTGGAAGATCATATCAATGGAGAGAATATTATTTTCCTCATTGGTCAACTCGGAGAACTGATAACCGATTACAAGATCATTCATGTCGTAATCCCCGAAGGAAGGCCAAAGGTCTTCAAACATAATGGTTCCGAAAGCATCTTCCGCAGGAAAAACATTACGTACAGTTCCGGCAGGGTCATCCATCAGACCGGCAGCAATACCGGCATTACCCGCGTCAAGACCGCGGCCTGCAACTTGCGGGAGGTTGTATTCATACTGAACCACGCCGTTTCTGACCTGAATCTGAACAGGTTCTGCAGCGGGGTGATCCGGAAGAATGAAAACAGATTTAAGGTGAGTAGGCAAACTGTGCTCTATCGCAAGCTCACCGCTATCATTGAGGAAATAGGTTGCGAGCCTTCTGCCACCCTGATCAGGATGGGCATCAAAGACGCTGATACGTCCGCGGTTCATATCCGCTGCATTCTGCGAGGCAGCTTTGACAGTGAAATTAACAGAACCAGTGGTTGAAAAATCAAAGTTATAAGGTACATTAATACCCCTGACATCTTCTTCCCCCGAAGGACTAAGGCTTGTGTTACAGGCAACGAGACCTGCACCCGCCAACATCGCCAGCACTATGTAGGTAATTTTTTTCATGATAAACTATATTTAGGTGTAAAGTCGTACGTGATTGTACGGTTTCATAATATCTATTATTGACATTAGATATTCTATATTTTCGATGAACACCCCTTATTTATCGATGAATGATCTTGCCAAAAGTAATTTTTTATGTAAAAAAATTAAGCTTACATGAATATTTTGGTGCTTTAAAAGTCAACTTAAGCATCAAAAAGCTTCTTCATTCGCTTTTTAAACTGATTTAACGCAAAATCGACAAACCATGCTTTTTCGAGCTTAAATGGCATGGTTTGATACGGCGCAAAGATTTCATCTACGACATCAATTACCAAACCGGCTAAGCGTCCGGCCTCGGTTTCGAAGGCATCACGCAGTTCAGGGTTTTCCCGCAGAAGTCTGTCTATCAGATACAGCCCGAACGCGATATGCCGGGATTCATCCCGTTTCAGTAACCCGATGCCTTCACGCAGGCCCGGCAGCATATCCTGTTCAGTCAGCATCCGGTGATATGCTTCGTAGCCCGTTTCTGCCAGCGTGCCCTCCACTATCATATTATAGGTAAGCGAAGCGAAAAGCTGTGCTTTGGGGCTGTCGTCCTTATGCAGACGCTGCAGGGCTGTTTCGAGTTCACCGTGAAAAAGCCTGCGATACGCCGGGCCGTGATAATGTTCCATATCAAAAGGTTTCCCGATCACATCGCGGAGAAAGAGTGCAAAAAACTCGGTGTGCTTGGCTTCCTCCCACAAAAAGCTTGTTAGAAACAGTTCTTCTTCAATGCGACCTTCTCTCGCAAGCGTTTGGATGAGGGGGAGCAGATCGAGGGTAACCGCCTCTTCGCCGCCCATAAACATGGCCGTAAGCCTGAAAATGAGATCTTTTTCAGTATCTGTAAATGTTACCCACTGCGCCCGATCCTTGCTGAAATCAATGTCAGCGGGGTTCCATACCCCAAGTTGTTTCGCCTTCTGAAAAAGCTGCATGGGGATACTTTCAAAATCAAGTCCCCTGCTTGTGGTTGAATAGCTGCTTCTTCCGTCTGACTTTTCCGTTTTACGGTGGCTGAGGCCTGTTTTTGAAGGATCCTGTGCCTGAGATGCCTCAGCTGAATACGGTGTATCTGGTTTGGCAACTGCCTCAGCGGCTGCAGAAAGGAGGGCTTTGGCCGCATTCCGCTGCAAGCCAAGGGTGAGCATGCTTCCTTTTTCAACCCGTATTACCCCGCTCATGATCATAAACAGCGGGTCTTTGTTATCTCTTATGAGTTTTTCCCAAATATGGTAGGGCGCAGTAAGTATGTAGGGAGCGGATTGAAGATCTGCTTCACCTGCATAGCGCAGCTGCTTACAGCTACCGTTTTCAAGGTCGAGGAAGAAGCCTGTATGTTTTTTCCCGTCCGCATTGAGCCCGTCATCGAATCTAAGGACGATAGCATCTTTCCATTTTTTGCCAGCTTCCCTGTATGCTTCACTTGCGTTAATCGTACGCATCCAGGAACTCATCCATGAATCTGAAAATAGCGCGTCTTTTTTAGTCATACCCATTCCGCTGATATTTGTGCTTCGTAATAAAAAAAACGGAGCAAAGCTCCTGTTTCCAGCTCAATCAGAGCTCATCGAGCGCTTCCATTACCGCTTCGCCCCTCACCGCTCCGTGCGAGCCATGCCAAAAAGCCTGACCTTTATACAAAACAATAGCCTGTGGGGACTGATGCTGCACACCCGATTTTTCTGCAACATAATTCGAGAGTGGTCTTTCAGCTCTTACGTCAATAAAATAGACATCCGCCTTTTCCATAATTTGTTCCATATTCCGTTCAAGGCTCAAAAGGGAATAGGTGCAGACGCTGCAGGCAAAACTGTGCTTATAAATCAAAGCCGGGCGTGCATTCGAATCAAATATCGGCTCCGCCTGATCCTTGTTTTCAAAACGGGCCCACTTATCTGAAATGGACGGACCGCCTGACGATTTGAATATGTCTAAGAAACTCATTCGAACTCCCGGTCCAGCATGTCAAGAATACTTTCACCGTCTTCCCCAATTCCAGAGCTTACGGCTACACGAAAACCAATACGTGGTGACGCCTGATGACCAAGGCCAAAGTTACGCACACCTGATCCGATAAAGAATCGGGATGAAGCCCAGCTGCCTCCCCGGTGAATTTTACGGGGCTCATCCAGTTTGAAATAGAGCGAGCTGGTGTACCGCTGCTCCCGGTTCAGAATCTGATAGGAGTTGGAATACGCATCAAGCACCCATTCGGAAACATTTCCGGCCATGTTATAAAGGCCAAAATCATTAGGATCAAAAGCATTAACCGGAGCCATGAGGGTATACCCGTCAAGGTTGTAGACACCGGGTTCCTGCATGTAATTGGCAAGGAAATTCCCCTGCCGGTCCTGAACCGTATAGCCATCCCACGGGAATACGCGTCCGCCTACCCCCGATTTAGCCGAGTACTCCCACTCTGACTCGGAGGGCAGCCGGAAACCAGCCCATTCAGCGAACATCATAGCCTGATACCAGTTTACTGCAACAACGGGATGGTTATCGTAACGCTGATTATAAAAATAATCTTCAAATCGGAGAATGGTTTGCAGGTTTTGCTCTTTCCACGAATCTTCAACAGGAAAAAGAAATTCAGGACCATCTATAGAAACGCCTTCGGGCAGCTGATCGGGAGTGAATTCCAGCTCACCGGTAATATCGTCGAAAGATTGCCCGTCTTCTGTTATGTACGAGGCATAATAAGCTGCATCAGGGAAATCAAGCCCCATAGCAGCGAGAAACAACTTGTACTCTTTGTTGGTTACGGTGGTCCTGCTAAGTTTGAAATCCGGTACAAAAACGCGGATACGGCCATAGTTTTGAATCTGAAAGGGATCTTCGTCCATGTGCCCCAAAACAAAGGTTGAGCCCGGAATTCGTGAAAAGCTTTTAACGTAGGAAGTATTTCCCAATGCAACATCCGTGAATGTCACCCGCGCAGCCAGATCATTTCGTTTAAGCCCCAGCGTATTGCGGTCAATAGCAATATCTCCAAATGCGTCAAAAAAGGCTTCGCGTTGTGCTTCATTCGCGCTATCCATGTTTTCACGGATATACCTGAACTGGGAATTAAGATCGCGTCCGAGCCGCTGCTCACGTACACCTCTCGAAAGCGGTATTCGAATACCCAAAGCGATTACAACAGAGTGATTTGCATCCGGCTTTTCTATAAGCTGATCAATGCCATCAAAGTAGTTATTGAGAAAAATATTATACCTGTACGTTGCAAAAAACTCCGTGCCTAATATCATGGCTTCAAGACTGCCACCCAGGGAGTAAGAAGGGATCATTTCCGGGATCACTTCATCAATTGCTTTTCCTCCCTCCGTTCTTCTGAGCGGGAAATCCTGTGTCCATTCATTACGAAAACCTGAACCCGGTACGATAGCCTGTCCGCTCTCATTTAGAAGATAATCTGTTCTGGGGTTGTGGTACTGATAGGCAAAAGAGGCTTCAGGACTTACAGCTATGGTTCCGTACACGGGGATCCTTAATGAAAGACCGATTTCAGGACCAATAGCCGTGTTCTTTATATTTCCCGGAATCAGCCCTAATTCTGCTATATCATAATCCCATCGAATAGCAGAGCGCTGTAAATCTGAGGAGTAACTCAAGACCGAAAGGCCGAAACGGGCCTGTGCTGTTATGCCCCAAAAATTATAAACAGGCCGTTGCAGAGTTAACCGAAGGCTGTATCCGTTGATCGGTAGTGGCAACGGATTAAACACATTTGCAAAATTGCGGTAGTTCCCGATGAAACTGGACGTTCCGACTTCTAAATTCAGATCAACATTTCGGAGGAGTGAGAAACGTGACTGAACAGATTCCTGCTGATCCCGCAAGTCAGGCTCTGACTGAGCGAAACTTTCATTTGAAGAAGTTGCGGCTATGAAGACCACAAAAAAAAGAACAGTAACAAGTTTCATAAATAATTTATTAGGAATAAGCGTCTCTGGTCGTCAGGAATTTTTAATTATCGCCTTAAGGTCGGGCGTTTCTGAGAAGGTTAGGAATTTCCCCATAGGTAAACTGCATCATGATTGAGAACAGCTGTGTCCGCACTTCTTCACGAATAAAATCCAGCTCATATTCAAATGGCGGATCTACTGCCCGGGCAAGTTCGATACCATCTATACTATAAAAATGATGGGGATACCTGAATGACATCATCAGATCGTAAAAGGAGTTGCTTTCATCAACAAAAGAGCGGCCCACCCCGCGTGAAAAAAAGAACTCCATGGTTGAATGGTCACTGAAATCGAGCAAAAAGCCAAGACCGTTTTCCAGATCGCTGAAATAATCGTCGGGATTGCTGTCAAACGTGAAGCGCCCTGGATACAGAGCACTACCAAGAATAAGCTGCCCTGGTTTAACATTTAAACCATTTTCATCAATTCGAACTCGGAATTCAAATTCAAACATGCCAATGGCACTGAAATTTGCGAAATAGCTGTCATTGTCATCAACAAAATTTCTCAAATTGAATACATCGCCCCGGGCAGGTAAAAAAATAACCTCACCGGTTCTGAGCCTGGAAACGACCTCCAACTGCGTGTCAAGCTGTGCAATAAGCTCATCATAGCCTAATGGCTGATCTTTAACAAATATTCGCTCCATGCCAGCTCTCATACTGGGCTGCACGCTGTACGCCTGCACAAAGCCACCTCTGATGGCATCATTTAAAGAGTCGCGTAATGCGTGCCAAAAACGTTGATTATTTCCGCTTAAGCGGATGAGATCCTCATTTTCTCTTGAAGTTGTAAATCTAAGAAAAGGATCATGAGGCTCAATTAATCCGGTAATTCGCGCCGTGGATTCCCATGAGGATGAGACTGGTGGAATGAGGTCTTGTGCCCGGACCGACATACTTAACAAAAGCAGAAAGAATACAGTCAGGAAAACGGAACGCATGTTCATCGGGTGTTTAGTGAAAATAAATCCTGAAATTGGTTATTTGGCACCGGCTCCGTGACCCCTTCAAAGTTTATTCGGTTTACTCCCTGAATTTCAAATCGAACTTCATTACCTCTTATGCTGCTGTCGAGCTGAGAGAGCCGGAAGGGGCCGTAGATAAACTGTCGTGTCGCCTGGTTACGTCTGTTGTCCCGGGGCAAATCGGCTGCATTTACAGTTATAGTTTGCGGCGGACGCCCTTGCTGATAGGAGCTGATGCGCATGATATCGAGCGCGTAACGCGCATCATTTGGATAGTCCTGCAGGAAAGCCGGATCCGGCTGAACGACAATTTCGATCTGATCGTCATTAATATTCACAACATCCCCAGGGCTTAGAATTTCTTCTGTCAGATGCCGGCGCATAAAAACCCTTGGCGGAGGAGGGGGGACTACTTCAAAGTTTCTTACATCAATTAGACGGGGTTCACCTGATTCAGAAAGCCGGTAAACAGAAATATTAGTTTCTGAACCAGCAGGAGACCATCTTATGCGGTTTCCCTGAACCCTGAGCCCCCGGGAAGACTCTCTTAATTCAATTTCTGATGCAGAAACACCTTCAATCAGAAAACTGAGGTCGTTTTCAGCATTACTTACCAAACGCTGCGGCGTATTTGAGAAAATATTTACCGTAGGCCTGCGAACTACAAATGTGCGCTCGACTTCACGGGCTTCAACTTCATTATCAACAATGGACTCTATGAAGATATTTGCTCTGAAACTCACCTCTACTTCATTTATTTCCGGTGAAACCCCTTCAAATAATTGAGAGGTATCAAATCGGAATTTTCGCGCTCCTGCATCATATACAAGCCCTTCAGGACCTTCAATAATTTCAACACCAGGGTTTGCAAGTGTGTTGAGTGCATTCCCGTTAATCCCCGAATCAAGCGGTTGAAAGAATATATCGGCCGAAAACTCATCACCGGCAAAAAGCAATCTGCTTTCGGGTATCGCAACAGGACTGATATCATCCCGGTCAATCACCAATGCACCTGATTCAAGCTGGTATGTTGACATCGCATAGAGCAGTATTGGCAAATATATAGCGGTCATAAAATATAACCGCAATCGCATAATATTACTTCCGCTTGGTGCTGGCATATAGTTTAGCTGCGGTTAAACTGATCAAATTTTTGGGAAGCCTGCTTCACATTTTTGTCAAGCTGCGCGATACTTTCAGTAGCCTGTTTCAGGTTTTGGTCAAGCATTTCGACCCGTGAAGACAAATCCATCTGCTGCATTTTCACGAGTGAACCCATGTTTTTCTCATAACTTTCGATGGATTGACCAAACTTTGCTACCTGCACCCCCAACGCTAAAAATTGCTGCTGAAGATCATTCATCTGCTGGTTGTATTTACTTGTTACCGCCGCCTGCTGGGCGATTACTTCAACCATTTGATCGAGGCGGTGATCAAGCTTTTGCTCCAGCTGCTGCTGTACCTGTTGCTTTAGCTTATCCGTGTAGTCTTCCCCAAAGTCCAGACTCGGGCTTACAACATTATTAGCCCCTGCAAAAGCAGGAGCGGCTGATTTTACAAGTTCCAAATCGGCTTTATCAGGGTGAATTTCTTCATAGTCTTCCCCTTTAACAAACCCCATAATTATGAATACAATACACTCACCAAGAAAACCAATGGGCATGAATATCTGAAACAGAAGATCCCCTTGCTCTGCAGTAAGCAAGCCCCAAAAAGGAGGTTGCCAAAGTTTCATCAACACTCCAAAAATAGCAAAAGCGCCAAAGACGCCTACAAAAAACTGATCCCACTTAATTCTGCGAACCAAATAATAAATCGGGACGTGGTCCGGGCGGTACTTATCTTCTAAATTCAATGCTTTAATAACTTTAAGTACATTATTTTATCGAAAACCTAATCAAATTGTAGTCCAAAACAATCGGAATATACAACTCTGAGTCCTATTAGAATCAACAACTTTGCAAGACAGTTTTGCCTTTATTTTGGCTACCTACGGAGATTAAATTAAACTAATATTTTCCTCTGCAAATTACTAACTATCAGGCTGTAAAATTCTGAATAACAGCTTACTATTGTAGCTAAACCTGCTAAAAAGCAAGTAGCTATAGCCTTTCCCCAACGCTAAAGTATTTATTACGCTCTATTTATATTTCTCAGCTGCTTTTACAGCCAGCTGATCCGCCCGCTCATTCAGCGGGATGCCTGAATGGCCTTTAACCTTAACCCACCGAACCTGATGCGGCTTCATAGCCTGTATCATCTCCTGCCACAAATCCTTATTCTCAACAGGTTTCTTATCCGCTTTCAGCCAGCCCCGCTTTTGCCAGCCGTAAATCCATCCCTTTTCAAACGCGTTGATAATAAGTGCGCTGTCGCTGTTAATCTGCACTTTGCAGGGGCGTTTCAGGGCGTTTAGGGCTTCAATCACAGCCTGCATTTCCATCCTGTTGTTCGTTGTATTTCGCTCACCGCCACTCAGCTCCTTTTCTTTACCCTTCCAGCTCAGGATTGCCCCCCAACCTCCGGGACCAGGATTGCCACTGCATGCACCGTCAGTAAAAATGACGACTTCAGAAACAGGCGATTCGCTTCCTTTTCGGGTCACAGGCATTAAAAATATTGAGCTTAGATTAATGGTATGTCAGCTTCGGTCCGTCTATTATTCATCCTGACAAAGCTAATACCATCACGGCCTATTTCCAACTTAAGTCGTAGAAATCACTAAAACCGGGTTATCAGGTTGCGGTCAATTGATTGCTTTGGACTTAAGTTATAGCACAGCACACACCAAAACCAGGCCTGCATACGAAACAGCATAGTAATCCCCACGCTAAAAATCCGCGCGTGATGATTAAGATATCTCATCTAACGATCTTTTAGCCTGAGCTTGCAAGCAACAGATTTTCGGTATAATGAGGCGGGCTAAGCCTGATAAAAAGCATTCATATTTCTCATCAGGGGCTGGAACATCTTCCGGTAGTGTTTGGTCGCAAGAATGACTGTTTTATACCATTTGTACTCATCTTCATCAGAGAACTCATAGATAATGGAACGGCCAACAACCGGAAAAGCAGGGTGCTCCCGATCTGCTAAGAGATTTACAAAGGCTTCAATATCTCCTCCTTGCGCTCCGAAACCCGGTATAAGCAAAGGCGCCTGAGGAAATTTATCGAGAACAGACGCGAGTCGCTCTGTCTGCGTTGCACCTACAACCATTCCAAGCGTACCAAGGGCAAGATCATGGCGGCTGAGTTCATGCAGGCGAACAGCTATCTCCTCGGCTAATGTGTGCCCCTTATCCAGCTTTTGCATCAGGAAATCATTCGCGCCTGCATTGCTTGTAAGCGCGAGGGCAAAGACGGCGCGGCGGCTGTCTTTAAGGAACGGCAGCAGCGTTTCAATACCCATTAGCGGGTTTAGGGTTATGGCATCAGCCCTGAATGCCTTCAGGTAAGCTGCGGCATATTTCTTTGTAGTATTGCCAATGTCGCCACGCTTGGCATCCGCGATCAGTAATTTATCATAAGGTATAGCGCTGCATACCTGACCAAATACATCCAGCCCTTCGTCTCCCAGGGCTTCAAAAAAAGCCAGGTTTAGTTTAAAGCCCGCGCAGTACGGAATGGTGTGTTCAATGATTTCCCGGCAAAAAGTAGTTACAGCGTCTGCTTTCGAGGACGCTTTTCTCCTTATAATTGCGGGTAATTTATCATAGTCCGGATCCAGTCCGATAAGCAGACTTGTATCAGCAGAACCGACTGCGATACGCATTTTATCACGAAAATTCATCTACAGTTCTCTATCGTTAATTTGGGGCATGAACAAAAACCGCCCTCCATTCTAGTCCTTATTTATACAACTGAATACAATGTTTGAAAACTTACCATGGGGATAAATATAGTTAAAAAAAAGCAGTATACCGACAGATATCAGTTTGCTTTCAAAATAAACTGAAAACAAAAACGCCTTTAAATTATGACACGCCAGCTTGGTCCGCGATTCACCTCACAGGTGCATTGTAGGGTGCAACTTAGCGCTGTCTTTTCAGGAAACTTTGAATGACAGATAGGCTTATCTGAATATAATGACTAAAAGAAAAACGGATGTAAAATGAACGCTTCGGACTTTTCCCGTTTATGGCATCAAGCTTTAAAAACGGGAAAAGTCCGGTACAGAAAAAGGTTATCCCCAAATAACGCTGTGCATGCTATTCATCCAGTGGCACGAAACGAACGGCCATGCCTCCGCCAGCAGCAAGTCGCAGCGGCAGTATCGTTGTGCTGCTGACTTCCATTTCGACATATTCGAGTGCGTAGGGGTTGTGCTCCCAGTGCGCGTCGGTGGCATCGCGGTAGATTTCGGCCCGGTAGCGGCGCCCTTCATCGAGGAAGGAGAGCGGCGTTTCGAGCAGTCTTCCCTGCTCGTTGGTGATGCTGCCCAGGAACCATTCATCGCTGTTGCGGTCCTTGCGCACTACGGTGATGAAGTTTCCGATGCTGCCATCCGGCACAAGGGTATCGTACCAGTCAGCCGGTACATCCTTGATGAACTGCAGCGGCAGCGGGGCGTTTTCGTAGTTTTGGGGCAGATCGGCTGCCATTTGCAGCGGACTGTAAATCACCACGTAAAGTGCCAGCTCTTTTGCGAGCGTGTGCGGCACGCGGTTATCGGGGCGCCATTCTTCGAAGAGAAGGTCAACTACCCCGGGAGTGTAGTCGAACGGACCCGCGAGGTTTCGGGTGAAGGGCAGCATGAGCACGTGATTGGGCGGGTTGCCGCCGTTTTCGCCCCAAGCGTTGTACTCCTGACCCCGGGCCACTTCGCGGGTCATCAGGTTGGGCCAGGTGCGACGCAGGCCGGTGTCCTTCACGCCTTCGTGCACATTCAGCGAAATCTGATGCTGCGCCGCCAGCTCCACAACCGTTTGATGATGCTCCACCATGTGCTGTCCGTGATGCCATTCATAATTGCGGTTGCCATCGGCGTCGGTCCAGAAAATTTCCTGACCGTGCCCGACGTAGCCGGTTTTCACCGCGCGCACGCCGAGGCGCTCATACAGGGCAAACGCTTCTTCCATCTGCGCTTCGTAGTGCTCCACGCTTGCGGATGTTTCGTGATGCCCCATCAGCCGCACGCCCCGTTCCAGCGCATAAGCGGCCACGCCTTCGAGATCAAAAACATCATAGGGCCGCGTAAAATCGAAGACCACGCCGTCTGCGAACCAGTCGCCTTCCCAGCCGGGATTCCAGCCCTCTACCAGCACGTGATCAAAGCCGTGTTCGGCGGCAAAGTCGATGTAGCGCTTCGCGTTTTCGGTCGTTGCCCCATGCCGCGGCCCCGGTTCCCAGGTTGATTTATCGAGGTGCATTTCCCACCAGATGCCGACGTACTTGGCCGGCTCAATCCAGCTTGTGTCCTCGATTTGGTTCGGTTCGTTGAGGTTCAGGATGAGGTAGGAGGTGATCAGATCGCCGGGGCGGTCGGCTACCTGTAGGGTGCGCCAGGGCGTGACCGCGGGCGCCTGCGTACGCACCCGAATGCCATCGGCCCACGGCATAAGGTTCGCCTTTAGGGTGAAATCCGCAACGCGCTCGAGCGTCATGCTGCTGTAATTGGTGAGCGCCGCTTCGTGAAAACTGAGGTAAATATCATCCGCGGTACGCATCGTAAGCGGCGTGTGCACGGTATCAACGGCAGCCAGCGGTGTATTTTCGGTGAGGTACTCAAACCGGTTCCACTGATAGGCGCCAATCCACCAGCTTTCGTGATTGCCGGTAAGCGTGAACTCGGTCAGCTCATCATCGATCAGAATTTCAGACAGGTTCGGCTGCTCCGGGAATTCGTAGCGAAATCCAAAGCCATCATCATACACCCTGAAAACGACGTCAATGCGCCTCGCGAGGGCATCCCGCTGCTGTAACTGCACCCGCAGTTCGTTGTAGTGATTCCGGATGAAGCGTTTCTCGCCCCACACCTGCTCCCAGGTTTCATCGAAAGTGCTGCTCTGATGACCCAAGAGTTCAAAGTTGGTGTCGAAATCAGGCGCACCGGCCAGTTTGAAGCCCAGCTTCGAAGGTAAAATCAGCGTCTGCCCAAGTCGGCTGAGGCTGTATTTCGGCACCCCGTCTTCAAGGGTGAAGCTCACTTCGAGCACATGCTCAGGAGAGGCAAGCTGCAGCGGCTGTGCATCCGCGCGCTGGGTAAAACTGAAGGACAGGGCGGCTACTAAGCACATCATCAGAAAAGGTATCATCTGTTTCGGTATTCGGGTTCATGGTTGAGGGGCGCAGAGCGGTCAGGCTGTTGATTGTACCGCAAAATTAATAGTATTTGAATATACGGATTATGTTTTAAAGTTGCGCTTTCCCGTAATTGGACCCTTCAAAAGCACTAATATTCACTCTGTCCAATAGCTTGTTCAGCGCTTGAATTAATATGCCAATTACCGCTCCGGCAAATCTGATAATTTTATGCGTGTGTATGCGCCGGATTTTTTATCCTCAGGGTGAGGCTCAATCCCTAAAATGGTAATCTCCATTCGATTGGGTCCATAAGTCCAGTAAAATCTGCGTGCCGTCTTGCCCTGATCCATGTATGATTGCCAAATCCTGAGATCATATTTCTTGCTTAAAGGCTTGATTTCATGCGTATTCAAACCGGGATGTTTAGGATTTAAACTCAAATTCCCAATGGCTTTTCCAAAAATTTAAACAGCTCCCTTTCGTCCGCACTGAGCGAGTCGGACTTTCGCTTCTCAAGCAAATCATCCCAAAAACTTTCCATTTCGGGAACACCCATTCGAATGACATACGCCGGCATTTAGCCCAGAAGCTCGTCTAATTCATCCAAATCCACAGCACGTGATACGTTTCCCGCTTTCAGGTTGGCAACAGATTGGTCTAACATAGATACTGTTTTTTCCGAAATCTCGTCAGGGTGCACGAGTACACGCGGACTTAGTTCTATGGTACCATCTTTATGCTCGCGCACGCGGTAATACGTGTTTTTTGCTCCGCGAAGCGTGATTCTCTTTTTGGAATCAAGACGGGCGTCATATTCTTTGATTTCCTGTGTCATTGCATGTGAACTTAGTTTAACTGAATATGATGCAAAATAAGCCTAAGTGGGATATCCCACAATGATACCTTTACCCTATTCCTCGGAGCTTTTCCAAAGCATAAAACCTACCCCAAACTCCAATCCTTTTGCTACGTCTGCCCGCTTTTTTATGGATGAAGCCCAGTATCACATCAGCGTTTCTTGTGCGGACTCAGTAGGCCTCGACAAAAGAGAAGCTCCTTGTTTATACGCCCCCAAATCATCATTCATCCCAAAAAATCGTCGTGCTATCGTTCAGCCAACCGCCTCCATTTCCTGAATCAGAATTTCCGCGGGTATTCCAAGTTTTTTGTGGAGTACCCTGATGTAGCGCAGCGATAAAGGTCTTTTCCCGTTGAGGATTTCACTCGCCCGCGAGCGGGAACCCAGCAATTTGGCGAGGTCTGACTGCTGCATACCGAGCTGTTCCATGCGAAAAGCAATAGCTTCAACCGGACCTGGCTTTTCAATAGGGAAATGCTTTTGCTCCCAGGCTTCCACAAGGAGTCCAAGCACTTCCAGTTCATCTCCTTCAGGAGTGCCGGGACGCGCATCGAAAATCGCTTCAATGCGTGCGAGGGTTTTTTGGTAGTCTGCTTCAGTAAGTATGGGACGAATGCTCATAATTGAAAACTTAACTTAGATTTTAGATGCATCGATTTTTTCATATTCAGCATGTGTACCGACGAATCGAATAAAAACCTGACCGTAATCATAGTTGATCTTTACAATCAATCGGTACTTATTGCCTTTAATATTGAACACAACGCGATTATCCGGTAGAATGCTGGCACTCGGATATTTCTTTTTGATGATATGCGGTGACGACCACTTTGATCGCTCCGCTTCAAAAAACCATGCTTTTAAAGCGGATTCACTGTCAGGATGAATTATCCAAAAGTCGCGTAGAGTTTTTCGGGCAATAATTCTCATGAATATAAAGATAACGAGTTCCAATTTATGGAACAACTCTTAGTGGTTTCTTTTTGGCTAAAAATTATCTCATTCGCACCACATACTAAGTTTCGCAAATGCTATGTCAATCCGCACGCCCTTCTGCCGCCTTCATCCCCGCAAGCCGACCGCTCACCCAGGCCCAGTAGAAATTGAAACCGCCGATGCGTCCGAATACATCCATGATTTCCCCGCACAGATACAGTCCGGGATGCAGCCGGCTTTCCATGGTTGCGGGATTGATTTCCTCCAACGGTACGCCGCCGCCTGTGACTTCAGCTTTGCGGTAGCCTTCGTCGCCGTTTACGGGTAACTCGCAGGCCGTGAGGAGCTTCAGCAAACGCTTGCGCTCTTCCCGGCTCAGCTCTGCGGCTTTGCGCTCGCCTGGGTTTTGGCGGCTGTCTGTTGCAGCTTCCGCACACAGCACTTCGGTGAGCCGGTTCGGAAGATACTGACGCAGCACCCCGTTTACCGTCACCCCGCCTTTGCCCTCAAGGCGGGTCCGCCAGGTTTCATGATCGGCGTCATCCCAGCTGACTTCATATCGCAGGTTCTCGCGACTCAGCTCTGATTTCTTTGCAAATTCTTCCCGATAAAAATGAGAGACATCCAGCACGGCCGGTCCGCTGTAGCCGCGGTGCGTAAACAGGAAACCGGTGCGGTTGGCCTCAAACAGGCATTTGTCGCCGTGCATTACGCGCATACGCACATTCAGGCTGAGTCCGCTCAGGGCCTTGTGCGCGGCATTGGTACCGAGCAATGGGGTCAGTGCCGGATAGACCGGACCCGTGAGATGGCCGTGTGGTTTCAGGAAACGGTGTCCCATCCCGTCGGTGCCGATCGTAGGCACTGAAAGCCCACCGGTGGCTATGATGACGGCATCCCCCGAAAAAACCTCCCCCGTAGTCAGCTTCACCTGCCAGCCCGTGTCCAGGGGCGTGATACCTTCAACCGCGCTCTCATATCTTACTTTGACACCCGCATCAAGCGCTCGCGTCAGCAGCAAGTCGCGGACTTCCTTGGCCGAATTGCTCACCGGAAACCACTTGTTCGATTCCTCTTCGCAGGCAAGCCGCAGCCTGAGTTCATCGGTGAACCAGCGCTTGCAGGCGGAAACCGACCAGGTTTTGAAAATCTTTTTGAGGATGTTCGGGGATGAGGCTGTGTGATAATCAGCCAGCGTCGCCTTCACCGGGAGCACGTTGCAGCGGGTACCGCCGCTCATCAGGATTTTCTTGCCCGCCTGTTTGGTGCGTTCAAGTACCAGGACCTCAGCACCCTGCTCAGCGGCAAAAATGGCAGCGGTCAGACCGGCAGCACCGGCACCGCACACAAGTAAGCGTTTACTCACAGGAACAGTCCGTTTTGGGTTTGGGATGCCATCCCCCTACCCTCTCTTTTTGAGAATAACGGCACTGCCCGGGTGCATGGAACAAATGCCGCCCTCGAGCATTCGGGCATTCAGTGAAAAAAGAAGTTCGGCATTCCCATAGCCCGCATGACGGCTTTCATACATTTTCGGCCCTGTGTTGAACATCACAAGTGTGATTTCACCGCCGAGGTAGCGCTCAAAACCAAACACCTGATATGCATCATCGGTCACGAAAGTGCGGTATTCGCCCTTGGCGAGCTCCGGGTAAGCCTTGCGGAGCGCGATCAGGCGTTTGTGCAGGTTGTGCAGGTTGTGATCGAAACCATAGCTTTCAGCTGCACGGCCCGGCTCGTTCGGGAATACCGCTTCGACATCATATTTCAATTCGGGCCACACCATTGGCTTGCGGTTGCAAGGGTCGTTTGGCCCCCACATCCCGGCTTCGTCCCCATAGTAAATGCCGGGCGAGCCGATGTAAGTCATCTGAAATACGACCATGAGTTTTTGGATGAGGCGGGCAGTATCGTTAGGGCGACCGGTTTTGTAATCCGGATTCACCTTTTTGGCCCGCTCATAGTATTCGCTCCAGTTCCGCATCGTGAACAGATTTGAGTTGACAATACGCGAGGCCACACGGTCGGTGTCGTGACTGCCGAGTAGGTTGTGCATCACATGTGTGACCTCGTGCGGATAGGCTTCGCGAAGCACGCGGAGTTTGGTGTCGAGCTCCGATGGCAGGGCATCGTTGCCGTCTTTGATGAAGTATTCGGACAGTGCAAACGCAAAATTGTAGTTCATGACGGCGTCAAATTCATCCCCTTTGAGATATGGCACCTGCTTTTCAGGGGCGTCGATGACCTCAGCGAGTAAATAGGCCTCAGGGTTGATGCTGCGCACGTGCTTCCGCCATTTTTTCCAGAAAGGATGCTTCACGCAAAAGGCTACGTCAAGGCGCCAGCCATCCACGCCCTTGCTCAGGTCGCCGTTGCCGAGCGGGTCCATCCACCGGCGGGTGATATCGAAAATGTACTGCCGCGGCCCTGCAGTGATGCCCGCACGGTTCTGCATGATCTCCGGCAGCTCTTTAAAGCCCCACCACGTTTTGATCTGCGTACTGCCATCCTCGGTTTCGTCGGCCCACTTTTTAACCTTCATCCAATCGCTAAAAGCGGAATCCCGCTGTTTCTCTACCAGATCATTGTAAACCCAGCTGTTGAGGCCCATGTGATTGAACACCCCGTCTATAATCAGCCGCATGCCGCGGGCGTGCAGTTCCTCGATCAGACGCAGGAAAAGTTTATCAGCGGAAGTCCACACCCAGGTTTTGGGATCATGCGGGGTTTCGGTCGCGATGAGTGCCCGGTCGCCATCGGGATCAGGACCAAAATTGGGATCAATATGATGATAGGTCGCACCGTCGTATTTGTGGCTCGAAGGGGCTTCGAACAGCGGATTGAAATAGATCGCTTCCACGCCCAGATCCTGCAGATAGTCAAGCCGGTCGAGCACGCCCTGAAGGTCGCCACCGTAGCGCCGCCGCTGCAGCGTGTCGGAGAGATTCATGCCGTTGCCCTGCTCGTAAGGCTGCCGCGCATACCAGTCGCTGTTCCAGGGGTGCGTCTGATACGGCGCATCCAGATTATGCGGCCAGGCATTCCGCTGATCGTGAAGAGTTGGGTCGTTGTGTTCCAGTCCGCGCCAAAAACGCTCCGGGAAAATCTGATACCAAACAATGCCCTTCGCCCATTCCGGCACAAAACCGCTGCGTGCTTCGCTCATAAAAATGTTGTTTAATCTTCAGGTTTATAATTTGCGCCTAAGGTAGCAAGAAATGCCCCTGCCAGCAAACCGCGCGGCATTTTGAGCGAACTAACGACTCACCTGCAGCCTGAGGAAGGCCATCAGCAATCGAAGAGCAGCCAAAGCAGCAATACAAAAAGAAGAACACCCATGACCTGTCTTAGTTGAAGAAATTCGGGTTATACCAACATCTGAAAACACAAAAATGAGACAACGCTCAAACCGTAATCCCGGCATTCCGGGTAATTCTGATCTCTTTTTTTTGGGGAAACTCCGTGCACATCACTGTTTTTCGTGCTGGTTCCTGACACCCCAAATCAACGGAAAACGCCTTGCTTTTTGTGATGCCGGCGCTCCGTGCAAAACCAATCAGTCCCATTTTTGAACAGAATGTATGAGCTCGCTCCGAAAAGTCAATTTTATTGGAAAAAGTGGCCTCTATTGCAAATTTAGAGGGGTGAAAACCCTAAAAGTGGTCTTTTCGGAGTAGGCTCATGTATAAGATTCACAGTATAAACAAGATGGCATCGGGCCCTGAACATGTCCCATATTCGTAGGGGCGCACCCTTGTGGTCGCCCGACGAAGGCCGGAATCAACCTCGGAACCACGACTGGCCTTCCCGTCCCATTTTTTGAACAGGATTTGCAGGATTCACAATATGAACAAGATGGCATCGGGCCCGGTAACATGTCCCGTAATCGTAGGGGCGCACCCGTGTGATCGCCCAACGAAGGCCGGAATCAGACCCTGAATCAAGACCAGGTCTTTACGCACCCAAAAAGCAAGGGATTCTCCGCCGATTTGGGATGTCCGGAACCAGCACGAAAAACAGTGATGTGCACGGGGTTCACCCTAAAAAAATTGATGTATGTGTAATTCAGGTGCGCTTCATTATTTTGATGCCGAATTCCTATCTTGACTCAATAACCTTTAAGCAAAAGCTTTTCTTAACCCTTCGAAACCACACTCCTTTTATGCAGGCACAGATCATCAAAAATAAAAAAGGCGAAACCAAAGGTGTGTTCATACCCATCGCTGAATGGAGAAGACTAAAAAAAGACTACGGGTTACCAGATCATGCTGACTTCACGGATGCTGCTACAGATGGTATTTCAGAAGAACTCCATCAGGCAATCAAAGAGCTTGAAATGGTTATGAAAGGAGAACTTAAAGCAAGACCGGCATCGGAGCTGCTTGATGAACTTTGATGTTTTCACCATCCCGATTTTTGACAAACAGGCTAAAAAACTATCAAAGATATATCCCTCTTTCAAAAAAGACCTTTTCCCGGCTGATAGAATCACTGACCGCTAACCCTGAAACCGGAATTTCGATTGGGAACGGCTTTTATAAAATCAGAATGGCAATCACTTCGAAAGGAAAAGGAAAATCTGCAGGGGCGAGGGTAATTACGTTTGTAAAGATTACTGACTCTTCGGTTTTTTTGACGAGTGTTTATGATAAGTCAGACAAAGTGACCATTTCAGAGAAAGAAATTGAGAAGATTGTAGCTCAACTTCCCGGGTGTGAAAGTTGAGATTGAGAACTTTTTGATGTCTTAAAAAAAGCCCCACATTTCGGGAAATGACTCTGAAGCAAAAGGTTAATTACCCACTCTCCCATCGGTCTTGGCTCGATTACATCCAGGCGCAAAAACAAATCATTAATCCTGCTTTCAGCTTGCAGCAAAGCGGCGCAGGGTTTCACGGACTTCGTCGGGGCTGGTGCAGCCTGCAATGGCGCCGGAAAGGTCAGCGAACCTTTCCTGATGGATTTTGCGGGCCATATATTTGAACTCAGGGATGCCGGCTGCGCTCATGCTGTATTTGCGCAGGCCCCAGGCCACGAGAAGCGGTGATACCAGCGTATCGCGGGCCATTTCGCCGCACATGGAAACGTCGGTTCCGGATTCGTTGGCCATGCGGATAACCCGCTCAATCACCCGCAGCACCGCCGGCTGATAGTAGCTCGCAAGGCCGGAAACGGCAGCATTGGTGCGGTCAGCGGCCATCACGTACTGCGACAGATCGTTGGTGCCTATGCTCACAAAATCGACCAAAGGCAGAATCTCCTTCAGGTTTTCGACGGCTGCGGGGACTTCCACCATGATGCCTTTTTTCAGGTCTTTGTCGTACTTCTGATTTTGGGCGTCGAGTTCGGCAGCTGCTTCATCCAGCAGCTGAAACGCGGCTTCCAGCTCACCGATATTGGCAATCATCGGGAACATGATTTCAATGTGTCCATAGGCTGAGGCCCTGAGTATCGCCCGAAGCTGCGTTTTGAACAGATCGCGCTCATCGAGGCAGTACCGGATACCGCGGCGACCCAGAAACGGGTTTTCTTCCCCTTCGATGTGGAGGTAAGGCACGGGCTTGTCGCCACCCACATCAAGGGTTCGGATGGTAAGCGGTCGCTTTTTGCCAAGCGCTTTCGCTGCCAGTTTGTAGGCTTCAAACTGCTCCTGTTCATCGGGCACTTTTGTGCGCTCCATGAACAGGAATTCGGTCCGGAATAAACCGACGCCTTCGGCACCCAAATCAAGCACCTGATTGATTTCGTGCTCATTGCCCACATTGGCAAGTACCCGAAGGCGCGTACCGCAGCCGGTTTGCCCTTTTTCCTTGCGGGAGAGGTGCGCCTTTTGCTTCACTTCAAGCCAGCGTTCGCGCTCGGTCGCAATCCGGGCAAGTACCGCCTGATCCGGATTAACAAACAGCTCACCCGTTTCGGCATTAACTGCTGCCATTTCTCCTTCCGGAATTTTATGCATGATTTTGCCGATGTTGAAAATAGTCGGAATGCCCAACGACCGCGCTATAATCGCGCTGTGTGAAACGTCGCTGCCGCTTTCGCAACAGATTGCCAGCACCTTGTCCGGTTCCAGGGAAGCTGCGTCTGAAGGGCTGATGTCGTTCATGCACAAAATGCTGGGCTGATCCGGCGTTGCAGCCGAATACCGGATACCGGTAATGTTTTCGAGCACCCGAATACCTACATCAATCAGATCGATCATGCGGGTTGAGAGTAAGGTATTCTCGCCGATGTTCTGATAAAGACTCACCACATCATTGAGTCCGCTCCGCCAGGCACTTGCTGCTGTTTTTCCCTGTATAATCCGCTCTTCAACCCCGCTCAACAGTTCCGGATCGCGAAGAAGAAGGATTTGGGCGTCGAATATTGCGGCGTCTTCTTCTCCGATTTCCGCGATACTTTGCCGCTTGATGGTTTCGATTTCTTCAGCTGCTTTTTCCAGCGCGTCTTCAAGAAGTTGCTGCTCGGCCTGCGGGTCGTCGGCGTTTTGTTCTTCAACATCAGGCAGGCTCATGGTGCGCTTCACAACCGGACCAACCGCATAGCCGGGGGAAATGGGCAGGCCGGTGAGCAAGCCGTTTTCAGGCAGATTTGTCCCGGCTTCTTTCTCAAGGGAAGGCCTGCGCCTTGGTGCGGGCGCTGTAGATTCACCGAAATTGGACTGAAACATTTCCGCGATTTCAGCCATCAGCGCTTCGCTGCCGCTTTCCGGAAACAGAAGCTCCACGACGTCATGCTGCTGTGCATTCAGGGACAACAAGCTGTTCATGCTGCGTCCTGACACATAAGCGCTGCCCTTGCTGAGGTTCCTTACCCGTACGTTCGCTCCGGCCTGTGCAATAGCTGCGACGAGCCGTGCTGCGGGCCGCGCGTGAAGTCCCATGGTGTTTTTGAGCGTAAATTCTTTCCCTATCGCTTTATCGCCGCTTTCAGCGTCCGCTCCGGTACTGCCACCGCCATAGATGGCTGCATAATCGACACCCAGCTGACTTGCTTTGCCACGTACCGAAAACCGGGCTTCTTCTATAATTTCTTCAATTCCTGCTCCTGTTGCCGCAAGTGCTGTAGCCGCTACAATACCTTCAACAAAAGGTGCTTCACAAAGATGAATATTTGACCGCCGTTCTTCATCAAAAAAGTCAAGAGCGAGCTCAGTGCTCATGATGGCACTTCCCATATCCATGAAAACAAGAACCCCGTCATCGGAATATACTTTTTCAATGGCTTCAAAAATCTTCATGGCATCGGTGCCAATAGGATTCTCAGGGTCATCGACCCCGCCAGCCGAAGCCACTTTAAGATGATCTCTTCCCATTTCCATTGCGAGCTCGAGTACACTCTCAGCCAGTTTAGCACTATGTGAAACGGCGACAATTCCGGTCATATTTATCCTGCCTAAAGTTCATAAAAAACAAAGGGGGAACCGGCGTATCCGGGTCCACCCCAGTTGTAGGTATTGCTGATATCCGCGCAATTCCGGTTGATTGCAAACTGAAGTCCTATCCCGCCAATCCTTTTTTTGGAATGTACGGCCCGCATTACTCACTGGTTAAATAGTTGCGGGCAAAACTATCATTAATGGCATTTAATGTGAGGCTGTTACCTGAGTACAGGGATTATGAATCCGCGCGGGCTGCCTTGTAAAGACACTCAACGATGAGTTTGGAGGAGGTTGCTCCGGGATCCTGATGGCCTTTGCTGCGCTCTCCCAAATAACTTGCCCGTCCTTTTTTAGCAACAAGCGGAATGGTGTCTTTCACCCCCTGCTCCGCCACTTCAACCGCCTTAGCAAGCGCTTCAATGACCGGCATGCCATCATTAATGTTTTGCTCCAATGCTTCTGTTACCGGGCTCAGCACATCAACCATCGTTTTGTCACCGGGCTGAGCCTTGCCACGCATTTTCACACCGTCGAGACCGGCTCTCATCATGGCGGCCACATCCGTTTCAGAAAGCTCCTGCTTCCCTGCCATTTTGTTACCGGCCTGCAAAAAGAATGTGCCGTACAACGGACCGGAAGCACCACCAACCGTGGAAATGAGGGTCATTGCCACGGCTTTGAATATCGCCCCTATATCCTTATCTGCTAATTCAGAGAGCTGTGCATGTACTTTTTTGAACCCGCGGTGCATATTGTTACCGTGATCAGCATCCCCGATTGCGGTATCGAGTTGGGTCAGCCATGTTTTATTCTCTTCAAGCACTTCATGGCAAAGGGTCAGCCATGTAACAATTTGTTTTTTTGAAAGCATAAGGAAAACAGTAGGAATGGTGTTTAATTTCTGATGAAATCAGACCCGTGAAGCCTGGCTCAGAATCACAGGATAAGTGCTGCCTGCTTACAAGCCATGTAGTCAAATCAGTTTGCTGCCTTTGAGGTCTGTAATAAAGCCTGCCGGTTACAGGCAACCATACCGCTGTAACCGTACGGTTGCCTTCTTACCCGGAGTAATAGCATTCAGATTACTTTCATTCTGCTAAAAAAACAACTTTATTTGACCTTTTTCAGGACTGATTTCTACATGCCCCATTTCAGGCCGGGCGTGTAAACCGGTGCATCCCACAGTTTCACCATTTTATCGTCTACTTTCATGAGGGTGATGGAACAGCCCTGCATCTCAAGGGAGGTAATGTAAGGACCAATCAGGTTGCGCACGATTTTAATGCCGAATTTATCGGTTACCTGCGCCATTTTGCGGTACACGCCGTAAAGCTCAGAGACGGGTGTGCCGCCCATGCTGTTCACAAATGCGATTACGTTGTCACCTTTTTTAAAGGGCTCATCAACGTATTCAAACTCCGCCCATTCGCCTTTATCCTGATCCCATTCTTTCAGTATTCTGCTGTAGGCGCCGTCTTCGAGAATACCGACGGTCATCATTTCGGCAATTTCATCGACCGTCTTCATTTTGTCGCGCTGAATGCCGGGCTCGCCGTGAATGCCGATTCCGATTTCCATTTCATCATCACCAATTTCAAAACTCGGGGAACCGTTGGCCGGGGTGATGCAGCTTGTGAGGGCCATCCCCATGCTGCGGGCGTTTTGGTTCAGGGTGCGGCAGAGTGCTGAGAGGGCTTTGAGGTCGTAGCCTTCTTCTGAAGCGGCACCGCAGATTTTCTCAATGAGGACGGTGGCCCCAACGCCGCGACGGCCGGCTGTATAGAGGCTGTCTTTTACGGCCACATCATCATCAATCACAATATTCTGCACCTGAATGCCTTCGGCAATGGCAAGTTCCGCGGCCATTTCAAAATTCATGACGTCGCCAGTGTAATTCTTCACAATATTGAGAACGCCAGCGCCCCCATGTGCAGCTTTTGCCGCTTCGTGCATCTGATCAGGTGTGGGGGAGGTAAACACCTCACCGGGGCAGGCCGCATGCAGCATGCCATGACCTACAAAGCCACCGTGCATGGGTTCATGACCGCTTCCGCCGCCGGAGACAAGCGCGACCTTTCCCTGTACCGGACCGCCAGCACGGGTGATGTAATAAGGTTCAAAATTCACTTTGATGAGGTCTGCATGTGCAGCCTGCATGCCTTCAAGTTGCTCTTTAATGACGTTATCGGGGTGATTGATGAGTTTTTTCATGATTGCTGGATAGGATTAAAGTTGGGTTTATAACAATGGCTCAGGATAATATAAAAGCGCTTCCTGAATGCTTCAAAAAAATGCCTTTTTAAAACAAAAAATTACGATCCGCATTAAAAAAAAGCATCTGCCCGATACCGGGCAGATGCCTTCGTTATGCATTGTTGCAAGCTCAAGACTTAGAAGCTGATTGAGAAAGCGGTGAAGGCGCGCTCGGTTTTGGGGTTGATGGCAACCAGAACGCTCATTGGTACTGAAATGGAGTCAGAGATCCGCAGGTGACGGGAAGCGCTGAGACCAAGCTGATTAAAGACGAAGTCGCCTTCGTAACCAAGGTCAACGAAACCGCCTTCCTCAGAGTACTGACCGGAGAGGAACGCGCGAAGACCGGTATCACCTACGCTGAAGTTCACACCTGCTTCGAGGTAGAGGGTAGGCTCGAATCCGTCGGCACCCCAGAAGGCATAACCGAGAAGGAAATCAGGCGCTACATCACCTTTAGCGGCAGCGCGTACCGAAGCCTGAAATACATGTGTGGTAGTATCTTCGTCAAAATCGAACAAATCAGCATTTGCATTGAAGTGGTTTTCGATTTGTGGCGTAAGGGTGAAGTTGCCCAGATCAAAGGTGTAGTTCATCCAGAACTTTACTTCTTTGTAGTCAGACCCGTCTGGTGTAAGCGACAGCGGGTGAGATCCCCAAAGGGTAAAGTTAAAATCGCCGTAGTTGAACGCAATACTGGGCTGCACCTGCGGTGAGGAACCGAGGTCAAGACCGCGGTAAATAAACCGGCTTGTGATGGTTGCACCAGGCTCAATAGAGAGCTCCTGAGCCTGGGTTGTTTGCGGCGTCATGGCAAACGTGGTGATCAGGATTAACGCGGCAGCGGCCATGCTAATAACAGATTTTTTCATAATTCGGGATGCTTAATTTTTTGTGAAAAATTTTCCTGCCGGCAAAGTACCGGCAGGAAAGTGAAATAATGTTTGTGCAAATGTGCTGACAGAAACAGCATGTAAGCCAAATAGTTTTAACTTCTGCGCCGGCCTACGAGAGCGCTCCGAACAGCAAGGCTGCAATTACAGCACCTGCAATGGGACCAGCTATCGGGATCCAGGAGTATCCCCAGTCAGAGTCACCTTTGTTTGGAATAGGGAGAACAGCGTGTGCAATCCGCGGACCGAGGTCACGTGCAGGATTGATCGCATAACCAGTAGGTCCGCCGAGTGACAAACCAATCGCAAGTACGAGAAGGCCGACAGGTAGTGCTGACAAGGCACCAAGACCAAATCCGACTTCCTGACCATTTATTACAATGGCTGTGAGCATTTCGCCATCAGCTGGGTTGAAGAAACCCGGGCTTGCCAGATAGAACACACCAAACACGAGCATAATCGTACCGATAATCTCTGTTATCAGGTTTGAACCGGTGTTCCGGATAGCAGGACCGGTTGAGTGAACCGCCAGTTTGGCTGGTCCGTCTTCCGTGGCTGCAAAGTGATCTTTATAAGCGAGCCAAACCAATACGGCACCTGTGAAAGCACCTAGAAGCTGAGCTGCGATATACGGGCCTACCATGGCCCAGTCGAACAGACCGGCAACAGCAAGGCCGACCGTAACAGCGGGGTTAATATGCGCACCGCTAAACTGACCTACAACAAAGACGGCCGTAAAAACTGCCATACCCCAGCCGAATGTTATCACAATCCAGCCTGAATTGTTGCCTTTGGTTTGGTTTAACACAACATTGGCCACAACACCATTACCCAACAGGATAAGAATAGCGGTACCAATGAATTCACCGAGAAAAGGACCCATGATATGAATCTCCTTTAGTTTTATTGATTGAGTTATAATGCTTGTGCAGAACGGAAAGGCTCCATAATCAGTCACTCACCCCTATGAATGAGCTGTTAGGGATTTAATCCTTTCCGATATCTGCAGTTGCATTGGTTAGGTTTTGAGAATGCTCTGTTTTTTAAAAAAAGATGAGACCGGCGCTCAGCCGAGTGTATACCCCTCTGCAAGTTTGGTATAGGCATCCACCTGCGCTTTTTGCCAGGCCTCATCATGTCCAAGTTCTGCAGCCAACAGACGTGCTACTTCCGGAGCGGCTTCAATACTTGCTTTCGCGTTCAGAAGTATAGCTCTGGTTCTTCTTGACATTACATCTTCTATCGTCATTGCCATTTCGTGGCGTGCGGCCCATACGATCTCGGCTTTGATGTACGGCAAATCTTTGTGGAGCTTGTTTTCGAGATCAGGCGTCTCAGCATACAGCTTGCGAACGCCGGGTGCGTCCGAACCATAAAGATGCAGCGGGTCGCTGATATCCTGATGCTTCACCCATCCGTGGATACGCATGTTTTCGGTAACACACTCACGGCTTTCAAGTCCGGCTACCAAAGCAGCCTGATTGATCGTATCCTGCCCCATCTTTCTGTAGGTAGTCCATTTCCCACCGGTGATGGTTACCAGTCCCGACTCAGAAACAAGCAGGGTATGATCTCTCGAAATGGCAGAAGTACCTTTGGCGTCCTGTGGCTTAACAAGCGGACGCAGACCTGCAAATACGC
Organism: Cyclonatronum proteinivorum; assembly: GCF_003353065.1. Lineage (GTDB taxonomy): Bacteria > Bacteroidota > Rhodothermia > Balneolales > Cyclonatronaceae > Cyclonatronum > Cyclonatronum proteinivorum. Next base: position 3,914,485 of record NZ_CP027806.1, read on the forward strand.
TGCGAACATCCTTCATTTCAGGATCTTTATTCAGGTAACGGGCAGCGTGCGTCATTACGAATTCGATCTCTTCGTCGAAAGCACGTGGCTCATAATCAATGGTATCTACAGCAGTATCAGTGGTTCCAACTACTACCTTATCGTGCCATGGCACCGCGAAGAGCACGCGCCCGTCGTCAGTTTGAGGCACCATAATGGCAGAATCGCCTGGCAAAAACTCTTTATCTAAAATGATGTGGATTCCCTGACTCGGCTGAACCATCGGTTTAGCTTCGGGATCGTCCATCTTGACGATGGAATCAGTAAATACACCGGTGGCATTAATCACAACATGCGCATTCAGCTCATAATCATCATTGTTCAGCGTATCGGTTACTTTTACGCCGCTTGTGAAGCCGTCTTTGGATTTGAGAAGGCCGGTAACATTCATGTAGTTTATTACGCTTGCCCCTTGTTCTACAGCTGTTTGGGCAAGGTTTACAGCAAGGCGGGAGTCGTCAAACTGCCCGTCATAATAAATTACCCCGCCCCGTAAGCCTTCAGCTTCAATGGTTGGGATGCGTTTGACAGTTTCGTCACGGGAAAGAATTTTGGAAGGTCCCAGGCCCAGTTTTCCGGCGAGCATATCATACACTTTCATACCCACGCCATAAAAGGGGCCGCCCCACCAATCGTAGTTTGGTACGATAAAAGACTGATTTCTGCACAAATGGGGTGCGTTTTGAATCATAAGTCCGCGTTCGCGCAACGCTTCTAATACGAGGCTTACGTTACCCTGCTGCAGGTATCGAACCCCGCCGTGAACCAGTTTGGTTGAGCGGCTGGACGTACCCTTGGAGTAATCATATTTTTCAAGCAGCAGGGTTTTATATCCCCTTGAAGCCGATTCTACCGCGGCACCGAGTCCGGTTGCACCACCACCAATGATGATAACATCCCAGAAACCGGAATAATCGCGGATTTCTTTTAACATGTCTTGTCTTTTCATAATAATAACTTTTCTTGCAGAGGTTCATAAAGTCTTCCCCGGCCACTACAGCCGGGGAGGACTTTTGATTTAAATTTAGCCGTGTTGCAGACGCTTTTTTTAGCGTGATTCAGCCCATACGCGGGCAGCTTTTACAGCGCGCTTCCATCCTTTGGTGAGTTCTTCCACTTTTCCGGCTTCCATGGACGGCTCGAAGCGTTTTTCAACCTGCCACTGCTGGCTGATGCTGTCCATATCCGGCCAGTAGCCGACAGCGAGTCCTGCCAGGTAAGCCGCTCCAAGTGCTGTAGTTTCTGTAACCTTCGGGCGAATAACAGGCACCTGCAGAATGTCAGACTGGAACTGCATCATCAGGTTGTTAACCGTTGCACCGCCATCTACACGCAGTTCGCGGATGTCGATACCAGAGTCAGCATTCATGGCTGTGAGCACATCAAGGGTCTGATAACAGATAGAATCGAGCGCTGCACGTGCGACGTGTGCTGCACTTGTTCCGCGGGTCATACCAACCATGGTTCCGCGTGCATACTGATCCCAGTATGGGGCACCTAATCCTGCAAACGCAGGTACGAGATAGGCATCGCCGCTGTCTTCTACTGAAGCCGCAAGTTTTTCAATCTCACTGGATTTCTTAATAATACCCAGTTCATCGCGCAGCCACTGTACAACCGCACCGGCAATAAAGATGGAACCTTCAAGGGCATAGTTGGTTTTGCCGTTAACTTTCCAGGCTACGGTTGCGAGCAGGTTGTTTTTGGATGGTACCGGCTTCTCACCAACATTCATCAGCATAAAGCAACCGGTTCCGTAGGTATTTTTAACCATACCTTCTTTGTTACACATCTGACCAAACAAGGCAGCCTGCTGATCTCCGGCGATACCTGCAATAGGTACTTTGGTTGCAAAAATGGTAGTCTTGGTATGACCGTAAACTTCAGAAGACTGCTTCACTTCAGGAAGCATGCTCTTAGGCACGGTCATAATGGAAAGCATTTCCTCATCCCATTCCATGGTGTTGATGTTGAACAACAACGTCCGGGAAGCATTGGTCACGTCAGTTACATGAACTTCACCACGGGTGAGATTCCAGATCAGCCAGGTATCAATCGTACCAAAAGCAAGTTTTCCGGCTTCAGCTTTTTCGCGGGCGCCTTCAACATTGTCAAGGATCCACTTAACTTTTGTGCCTGAGAAATAAGCATCAAGAACAAGGCCTGTTTTTTCCTGAATCTTGGCAGCGAGTCCCTGATCTTTTAGTTCATCACAAAATTCGGCTGTTCTTCTGTCCTGCCAAACAATGGCATTATAGACCGGCACACCAGTTTCGCGATCCCATACAACTGTTGTTTCACGCTGGTTGGTAATACCAATGGCGGCAAGGTTCTCGCCATTAAAACCTTTAGCGGTAACGGCCTCAGCAGCTACACCGGCTTGTGTTGACCAAATTTCCTGAGCATCATGCTCAACCCATCCGGGCTTGGGATAAATTTGGCGAAATTCTTTTTGTGCTACAGATACGATAGAGCCAGCCTTGTCAAATAGTATTGCTCTTGAGCTTGTTGTTCCCTGATCTAATGCGAGGATATATTTTTCCATAATGATTATTCCGCCTAATGTTTAAGGTTGATTACAGCTATTCACGCAGTGCGGGAGTAGGCTGTAAGCGCTTTTCAATTTTTAGAATAAGCGCATTTGAATTTGTGTGTAACAAAGAAATGAATTTTCAATACAAAATGAAAGTGGTTTCATTTATTTTTGAAAATAAATTATTTGCTTCGTCCCTTCGCGTTTCTTATACTCTAAAGCTTTGCTAATTAGGGCTTTTGGGGTTTCATGAGGCAGCCCGTAAGGTCGGATAATTTTGTATCAGCGCACCAATTTACATTCAGTAAAACGAGGCTACCAGAAATACCTAACATATTTATTAGGGGTAAATAGGGGGCTTCTAATTCTAAATTTATCAGTTAATTAAAAGCGCTTCCCTAAATCAAACATCCCTTATTGTAATAATAGCATTTGATTAGTAGCTCCCACGGCACTGCTGTTACATTTTAACTTTGTAAAGTATTGAGATTCATGCCATTGCTGAAATAATGACTTTCTGCTATACCTTTTTTATCTGCTTCACCGCCGCTTTCAAAACAGCTTCATGGTATTGATTTGTATTTTCAGGAGCACTACGGACGTCATCAAAAGACTTTTATGCTTCCGATTTAAAGGCTATTCAGACATGAAAGACAACAAGTCAGGCGGATAAATACCTATTGCTCCCAATAAACAGTGCGGCCTTTTTAAATGCTGATAAGACGAATCTTTGAGCTTCTGAAGCAGAGTAAGACTTTCAAATCGTGATTTGTACCCGCATATAGGGTTTGCTATGGGTAACCGGACCCCTTTTTGTAATGAGGCCGGGCTTATCGGAGAAACCATTTTTTTCTACTTGATCTTAATACACTGCCACGGGTATTTGGTGCGAAGCTGCACCCTCTGATTAGCCGGCACCCTCCCGCAAGAACATTATTAGTGCGTATCCGAATCGAAAGGATTTTAGGTATCTCTCCCCCTTTAAGAGTATAATTTTGTTACTTTTAAGCCTGCAAAAAACAGCTTGCAAATTATTTTTTGGCTTTCAGGAAATATTTTTCGGTTCATACCTATTCTTAAGATTCCGCCTCCACCATGCACTAGTCACACCTCAGGTACGGCAATCCCGGTTAATCAGCCTGCACTTCCAGCAAGATCACTTATTTTTTTTAGTTTGAACCCGAACAGCTTATCTTAATTCCAATATATCTATTTGATTATTGCGGGCGCGCGTCTCCAATGCCCACTTGACGTGACCATGCCCGCAGCACTCACGGAACTAACCTTCAATTTTTAACCCAAAAATGTTATGCCACAGACACCAAGACGCGTCATCATCATCGGTGCCGCAGGCCGTGATTTTCACAATTTCAACACCGTTTACCGCAACGACGACCGCTATCGCGTAGTCGCATTTACCGCCGCTCAAATTCCGGATATAGACGGACGCCGCTATCCTGCAGAACTTTCAGGTCCGCTCTACCCCGAAGGCATCCCCATATTTGATCAGGCTGAGCTGCCCGAGCTCATCCGCCGCTTCGACGCCGATGTGTGCGTTTTTTCCTACAGCGATGTCTCCTATCAGGAAGTCATGCACGTCGCCTCGCTCGTACACGCCGCCGGGGCCGACTTCCGCCTCATTGGCCCGCGCGCGAGTATGATCAGCTCAACCAAACCGCTGATTGCCATCGGCGCCGTCCGCACCGGCTGCGGCAAAAGTCAGGTCTCCCGCCACATCATCGAATCGCTGATGAAACAGGGTCTGCGCGTCGTCGCTATCCGGCACCCCATGCCCTACGGCGACCTTGTTGCCCAAAAAGTGCAGCGCTTCGCCACCGTTGAAGACCTAAAAAAACACAACTGTACCATCGAAGAGATGGAAGAATACGAGCCGCACGTCGTACGTGGTAACGTGATTTACGCCGGCGTTGACTACGAAGCCATCCTCCGCGAAGCCGAAAAAGAAGCCGACATCATCGTCTGGGACGGCGGCAACAACGACTTCCCGTTCTACCGCCCCGACCTCATGATCACCATCGCCGACCCGCACCGTCCGGGCCACGAGCTCAACTACTTCCCGGGCGAAACTACGCTTCGCATGGCCGATGTCGTCATCATCAACAAAATGGACAGCGCCGCTCCGGAAGGCATTCAAACGGTGCGCGAAAACATCTACGCCATCAACCCGACCGCTGTGGTTGTGGACGCCGCCTCTCCCCTCACAGTGAGCGAACCCGGTCTGATTCGCGGCAAGCACGTGCTTGTTGTTGAAGACGGCCCGACCCTCAGTCACGGCAATATGAAAATCGGAGCCGGCACCGTCGCCGCACGCAAATTCGGCGCGGCCTCCTTCGTTGATCCGCGTCCGTTTGCCACAGGCAAGCTCAGACAAACCTTCGAAAGCTATCCGGAAATCGGCATGGTGCTTCCGGCCATGGGCTACGGCGAACAGCAAATGCGCGACCTCGAAGCCACCATCAACGCCTCCGACGCCGAAGTTGTCGTCATCGGCACCCCGATCGATCTCAGCCGCGTCATCGACATCCAAAAACCTGCGGTGCGCGTCACCTACGACCTGCAGGAAATCGGCAAACCCGACCTGCACGAAATCCTTGAAGCCTTCACCAAAAAACACCTCAGCCACGAACCCGCCTGAGCAAGCCGGTGAAGCAACAACCCTGAAGCCCGAATGTCATCCAAAACATTGGAAAGCGTTCGGGCTTTTTTATATCGTCCATTTGTGCCAGCCTTCACGGTGCTGAAAACCAGCCACAAGCCATGCCAGGTCTTTTATTTTTTGGGGGAAACTCCGTGAACATCACGGTCTTTCGGGGAAGATCAGAAACCCCAAATCAAAGATAGGTCCCTTGCTTTTTTGCCATAACGCCGCCAACCGCAGATCACCGCACAATATCCTGTATGAAAATTCCCCGGATCAGGCCGATCGATCACGAATCAAAATTTACAGAAGCAAACCCAATTAGAAATGTACTATTTGCACAAAACCCCCGCCTGGCAACAGCCCCGATTTTCAACCCAAGGCCCCAAGCCCTGAAAGGGTGATATACAGAAAGACGCAAAATCTTGCGTCTCCACACGGGTTTGTCACGGGCTGTACGCCCGGCCCGCAGGCGCACCCTCGGCGCGCGCGGGTATTTATGGGGGGCTGTGCCGATTGCTATAAACATTTAACTCCTTTGGAGTTAGGGCCGGGGCAGGTCGAGCACCGGTCATAGTAAATTACGACCAGGTAAAATGGTTTTGGCAATTTGGTAGCGCCATGCCTTGACAGGATACAGGTATAGAATGGCGGCACCATCCCGATTTTAGCGGCAGGACTCTCATTTGCGTGGTGTTTTGTGCCGCAATTTAAATGCTACCCAAACCCAAGCCCTGAAAGGGCGACATACCAAAGCACAGGGTGCAAACCCTGTGACTGGCGTAACCCAAACAAAAAGCCCTGAAAGGGCGGCATATCATCGGAGCGCGTATCAGCACGAGAGCACATCTACAGCAACAGCCCCAATCACGACCACCAACCTGCCCTGTAAGGGCAGCATGTGGGTAGAATACCAAACCCCATTCAAAAAAGCGTGCCGTAGGTACGCCATGTGCATTCGGGGTTTTGCTGTGCCACCATGTGCGGGTCGGCCTCCCGGGTGGTTTAATAATCTGGCCCATTAAATACATGCGGGTTTTGCGGATAATTCGGAATTGACGCGGGTTTGCGCGGATTTTTTTTTGCGCAGCCACCGACCAAAAATCCCGGTTCCAACAAATGAGCACTTCATCTCAAAGATCAGCTTAGCTGCTAAACACTTGTTATTACACAAAAACCCGCAAACACACCGGGCTATTGCAGCCGGGCACGCATGCGGGTTTCTTAACTATAAATCGGAAACAGGCACTATCTGCTCAAACCACTACCGCTGAATCCACCACAGGTAGGAAAGGAAGAACATCAGAATCATCATAAGTACAAAGAGTACTGCAACGATAACATTGGCTATATCATAGCCTTTTATCTCGCGCTTAATTACACCGTCGCGTACTTCAAACGTACGCTCGTTTCCTTCTTTGTCTTTGATGCGGATTTCCGCATTCAGAATATCTTCAACGAAATCCCCCGCCGATGGTCCGCCGGTAGACTGCTGCCGGATTTTATAGTTGCCGTAGGTAATTGCTTCCATGAGAAAATGAATTGGATTCGGGATAAAAACAGGCTATCTGCGCGGCAGATAAGCACATACTATATATTGAGATACATAAATTATAATTTAGCTATTGTGATTATAAAATCAAACAGTTGAAGGTTCTTTAAGCGGAGAAAACCGCAACAATCATCACACTATCCGGCAGAAATGACGGCTTCCTGCCCTGCACTGCAAATCATTTTTAACTGACTGCACAGTACAAGCCTTGTCCGGTTCATCCCCTACCGGGCAGAGAAAACAATCAGGCCCGCTGCGCTACTCAGTTTTCCGCGGTGTAGCGCTTGAAGAATTCAATCATGCGAAGCAGCCGGTCTTTGCGGTGATGGACGTTTCCGGAGCGCGAGAGTTCATGATCTGCGCCGGGGTAGCGGATAAATTCGACATCCCGCTCCAGTACCTTCAGCGCTTTGTACATCATTTCGCTTTGACTCACCCCGGTCCGCAAATCTACATCTCCATGCAGGATAAGCAGCGGCGTTCGGATCTGATGCACATGGGTGAAGGGGGAATCGTGCCGGAGCACCCGCTGCACATCGGATTCCCAGGGGAATCCGCCGAAGCGGTCCGGTACAAGGCGCCAGGCGTTGCCTTCCCCGAAGAAAGTGCTCAGTTCGTACACCCCGCGCTGCGCGGCAGCCGCAACAAAGCGATGATCTTTGGCAATAACATAGGCAACGAGATATCCGCCGTATGAGCCGCCGGTAATTACAAGCTGATCGGTATCAATCCAGCTATACTGCCTTGCAGCTGCATCGAGTGAACCAAGCACGTCGTTCATCGGACCGATGCCCCAATCCCGGTGATTGGCCCGCTGAAAGTCGTAGCCGTAACCGCCCGACCCCCGCGGATTTGAAAAAACGATGCCAAAGCCATGGGCGGTAAACAGCTGAAACTCATGCCACATACTTGCTTCGCCCGTTCCCCACATGGCACTCGGACCGCCGTGTATTTGCAGCAGGGTCGGGAAGCGCTGTCCCGGCTCATAGTTGGCCGGCTTCATGACCCAGTATTCAATTTCGAGCCCTTCGCTGTTGGTGAAGGTGTGTTTCACAGGTTCAGAAAGCTGACGCCCGGCAATCCAGCTGTGATTGTGATCGCTTATGCGGCGGGGGTTTTCCGCATTAAGGGTAGCGGTGTAGAGTTCGAACGGGTTTTCCCAGCTTGTGAGTACATACACCAGCACGCCGCGGTTGAGATCAAAGGCGCGCACCCCAGTTTCGGTATCTGTTATACGCTGCGCTTCGCCGGTTCGGGCATTAATCCGGAACAGCGGAAAGCCACCGTTTTTGGGTGCTGTTGCGTAGAGGTTGTTGCTGTCGCGGCTCCAGGTCATGTTGCCGAGATTGCGGTCTACATCCATCCCAATATAGCGGGTAGTATTGCTGCGCAGGTCATGAACTCCCATGTATGCCTGATTGTACCCGCGCTCGCTGTTATCGAATACGCGAAATGCGATCAGGCGCCCGTCAGCAGAGGGCAACGGATTGCTGTAGCTGAAGCTTGGCGTACCCAGCATGCGCGCGGGCTCCGGTTCGTGGATATTCAGGGTATAGATATATGAATCCCGCACACGGTCAGGGTGCTGAGCCGTTTGCATATTGCCGGACAATACGATGTTCTGATCATCCCACATCCAGGCGGCACCGCTGAAGCTATGGAAGCCGGTATGCAGCGTAAGCGCCCGGGGCTCAGCGCGCGGACGATCATCCATGACGAACCAGTGCGTGTAGCTCCGTTCAGGACTGAGACGGCGTTCTCCCTGAAAATCGAGCCGGTTCAGCACCGCCGGACTGTTTTCCCGCTCATTCTGATCGAGCCAGGCGCGAATCTCTTCCAGGCTTCCGTCGGGATCCGGAGTGATGGTGTGATTGCGCGGCAGCGGATCAATGCCGGGCTTTTCAACCGGCCATGCCGGTCCCTGACGGAAAGCGTCTTTGGCAAGCAGCTCGCTGTGACTGTACGTACTTGAGAAGAGCAGCATGCTGCCGTCTGAACTCCATACCGGATTCGCGGCTCCTTGTTCAGCTTGGGTGTACGGGACCGCTTCACCGCCCCGCAGGCTCATCACATAAATCTGAGACGTCCCGTCTATGGTGCGCGTGAAGGCAATTCGTTCATTATCCGGGTGCCATGCGGGCTGCGAAGCGCCGGCGGGATGCCGCGTAAGCTGAACGGGCTGATGGCCTTCTTCATCAATGCGGACCATCCAAATCTGATTGACATATCCGTAGCTGTCATCCTGCGGCACAACTGAGCGCACAACGTACAGAGCATGCGTACCGTCGGGAGATACGCTGACCTGAGTGAGCTGTTGAATGCGGGTGAGGTCGGTCGTCCGTACCCGCTGATCGCTGTCAGCAGCTGCAATGCCCGTAACCGGCAGGCTGAGCACGGCAGACAGTAATACTACAAGCATGCAGCGCAAAAACAGATTTGTGGCGTAAAGTTTCATGTGAGGCCTTTTTGATGAAGGTTCTGAGTCCATGACCTAAGAATACTTTACTTCATGGTTTTTTGCACGATAAAAAAAGTCAAATCTGCGACGGCGCTGTCATCCCTGAAATACAAGGCTTTATACCATGCGTACCTAAGCTGAACTAAGCAATACAAGTGCAGAGCATATATCCCCATAAAAGCTTCGCCCGAAACGGACTGATTCCGGGCGAAGAAATAAACTGTCTCAAAAAATGTCTAAGAAACCCTTGCGCTACTCCGCTGATTTTTTCAGGTCAACAGATGTTGCGCCCCAGTTGCCGGTACCCGTGCCGGGGTAATAGGCGGCAACCTGCGGATGTTTGTCGAGAATGCTGTGCACCAGCCGCCGCAGCGTGCCCGTGCCCTTGCCGTGAATGATACGCAGCTCAAATATGCCGGTTTGCAGACAGGCTTCGATATAATCGGGCACCAGGGCTTTCACATCTTTGGGCCGGAACAGGTGCAGATCGAGCACGCCGTCAATAGGCAGCTCGTGATCTTCGGGGAAATCGCTGTCGTCAAAGGGCTCTTCCATAGATGGTTACAGGCTTAAAGCAGATGGGGTTTGGGAACACATCCATCGAAAATAAATAAAATCGAACGCAATGACGCAGCTGCGATATCTTTATTCCGGCACTTCCAGCATTTTAAGGGCGGTATCGTAGGTGCAGAGGCCGCCAAGGTAGCAGCGGACCCAGTAGCGCACGCTTGCCCGGCGCTGTAATACTGCGGTATCGCGTGTTGAAAACTGACCGGTAAGCTCATTGTGAAACCCGATCAGATCGGCTTCGATGGCTTCGATGAGACGGTCGGGCAGGTCATGCCAGCCGAGCAGCTTAACGCATTCGAGGGCGCGCGCGTCAATGTCGTGCAGGTTTACGGGCTGAAGGCCTGGGAAAGCGTAGTTGAGTTTTAATGCGGTAGTCATGGGTAAATCTCCTGTGTTGTGTGTAGTGTTTATCAGAAGATACCGCAGATGTGTGACAGCATTATGTCACCCTGTTTTGACTTTTTTTATTTTTTTTTCGCTACACCTTCCGGCATGGGTAATTCGAATTTAACTGAGGTTCCTTTGTTAAGCTCCGAGCTGATCCACATTCTGCCGCCAAGTCCTTTCACCACTTTGTAGGCTTTGGTAAGCCCGAATCCGCCGCCCATGGTCCGGACTTTATCCTTCACATTGCTTGCGCGGTAACCGTACTGTACAACTTTATCAAGCTCATCTGCCGGAATGCCCATACCCGAATCCCGCACTACAGCCCGCAGGATTTCATTGCTCTGCATAATGCCGATATCAATCGTGCCGCCCGGCATCGTGTATTTGCGCGCGTTGGCGGCAAGGTCGCGAATGACATCTTTCACGGAAAGCGGCATGTAAAGATAAGGATCAAAAGCGCTGTCCACTTCAAAGCTGAGCAGATAATCCTGCCCTTCAGTTACGGCAGCAATGTTTTTTACGATACGGTAGCGGCCCCGGCTGTTTTTTTCCATCGCTCCAAAAAAGCGCGAAAAATCATAGTGAAACTGTGAAATTTGGAACTGAAGCCATTCATCGGGATTCTCCCATTTCCGGTAGATTTCAGCAAACCGAACCTTCATCACTTTGACGATATCTTCGATGGTTTCCGTATAAAACGCCAAATCATCATCATTCACGGAGCAACCTGCCTGAACAAGCGATTCCGGCAAACCCAGTAAGGCTTCCGCAAAGGCTTCGACTTCCTTCTCGGCCAAACCGGCCTGATCCTGTTGTTTTACCGCCTGCAGCAGCTTCTCCGTTCTGCGCATCATGTGCTGCAGCACTTCACAAGGTTCGGAACCGCCAAGCATATGCAGCTGCGCTTTTACTACCGAAACAAGATTAACGACCGAGTGCATGTCAATCTCGGCATCGTGTGATTTGCTGAGTTCTAAATCATAAACAATTTCCATATGCGTAGCGAATTGTGTCCCTGAGGTTTTGGCTGCAAGGGCAGTTGAACTGTGAGTAAATTTGAGGGAAATGAGAAAGTTATCCGGAATGCCTAAAAATTCTGTTCCGGGCATGTATGACCGATTTTATGGTTCAATTTACAAAATTAAGCGGCCTAATTCTCTTTGTATCTTCCTGCAGCCAGAACAAACTTCATCAATATTCAGAAATCCTTACCAATGGAATCCGCCAATCCGCCCTTCAGCTGTCCGCTGTGTCATGAATCGCAGCGGCTGTACCCGCAGCCGGGTCAGGATAAACGCCGGTATTACCACTGCCATAACTGTCGGCTTGTGACGGTACATCCGGCGGACCGCATCGGGCCGGAAGCGGAGCAGGAACGCTACCTGACCCACAAAAACGGTCCGCAGAATGAGGGACACGTGAAGTTTCTGATGAACGCCATCACACCCGCCCTGCCCTATTTAAAGGACGGCGCTTCGGGGCTCGACTATGGCTGCGGGCACGTGCCTACCCTGAGCGTTCTTATGCGGGAGCGCGGCTTCCAGTGCGCTGATTACGACCACTACTTTTTTCCAGAGCTGCCACCGGGGCCTTTCGACTTCATCTTTTCGACCGAAACCATCGAGCATTTCACCCATCCCGGTCCTGAGTTCGACCGCCTTTTTGGCTTGCTGAATCCCGGCGGCATCTTCACCGTCATGACGCTTTTCTGGAAAACCCCCGACGACTTCCTGCGCCATTTCTACTACCGCGATACCACGCACTTCGTATTCTACCATGCTGAAACCATGGCCTGGCTCGCGCAAACCTACAAGCTCGATCTTCTTTATAGCGATAATTTTCGGGTGATGGTCTTCCGGAAGCGAAATTAGCTCCGAAGCCTACTCCGGCCTGAGCAGGCTGAAATACACGATACCCAGCTTCCGGCTTTTTTCAACCCGAAACCCGTGATCGTTGAAGAGCTTGAGCGACTCGGTTTCTGACCAAAATGAAATACCACCCACTCCCGAAGCCTTCTGTGCGAGACTGCCGGCAAACGTATCCGCGCGAAGCAGGTGCATCATAAAGAGGCGGCCGTCATCTTTTATGACGCGTCGCATCTGATGGAGGGCTGCCGCAGGACTCCGAAACTCGTTAAGGCTTCCGCCACATACAAGCAGGTCCGCCGACTGCGCGTAAAACGGGAGGCGACTTACATCAGCTTTAAGGAGATAGAGGTCCGTGCCTGCCGCAAGTGCACGGTTCCGGGTTTCATCAAGCATGGGAGCCGAAAAGTCTATCGCAACCACCTGTGCATTGGGGCTGTGGGCTTTAATACTGCGCGCATAAAAGCCGGTCGAGCAGCCGAGATCAAGTACAAGCTCCCCCGCTTTGGGCTGAGCCCACTGCAGCAGCAGTTCGCGCTCGTCTTCGAAAGAAAAATCTTCCCCGGATAAAATCCCGATGGAGCGCTTTCGCCAGCTGTCTTCGTAAAACTGCGCGGTAGCCGTCAGAAAATTGCTTTGCTGCGCAGGCGTAATGCCGGAAGGCTTGCCGGGCAGGTATTCGATGATGTTATCGCGAATGCCAATGGTGTCACCTGTTGCGCAGCCCGCATCTCCGTTGAGCCGTTCTTGCAGCCGGGCCGCAGCGGCCGGAACGTGGTAAAAATGCCGTTCATCAAGCGGGTGTTTGAGTGTCAGGCCGTCGGTGTGTGAAGCGGGCTGTGTCATGGTGGCAGGGTGAGATTTTTCAGATTCGTGAGAGGGCAGCAGATTGGCACAATATACGCGCAAGCCCTGCCCCTGCCCAAATCCAAGGGCTGTTACGAATATCCGTGTTCTGTCTGCAAGTACAAATGACGAAAGCCCCGCTATCGCAGGCGGGTGCTGATGATCTCCTTCAGCTTTTCCTTGAAGGCACCCGGATAATCGAGATTGTCTTTGGTGTCGAAGAACGGATTCATTACCGTCAACCGAATCAGGACAAGCTCCTGCGTATCGTGCACGGCCTGCCAGTTTTGGGTGAAGTCGTCAATCAGGCGGTCGTAGGCCGGACGCTTCAGCGTGGTTTTGGAGACGTAAAACTCGTGGTTTTCATCCGGACTGAAGGCTTCGTACACTTTCAGGGTGCGGGCGTTGCTTACGCCGAGCGCTTCGTTTTCGCGGGCAATACAGAAAGTGATGATGTTGGTTTCTGCGTGCGGAAAAATCCGGATCTGCGGATGGGCCGTGCGAAGCAGCCCTTCGAGTTTGATCCGCGATTCAATGGTGCGCTCCAGGATACGTCCGTAGCCTTCGGCGTTGAGGCCGATGGTGCGCGCGGTGAGCCAGGTCGAAACGGCACCCGCGGCGGAGCGTGAACCTTCAATAGTCTGCGGACCCCGCTCGCTCACATTCACAAAGTTGATGTAGGGCGCGATGGATTTCCGGTAGAAGTACTCGCGGCGGTTGCGGCACAGGAACGCGCCTGAGGCATAAGGCACATAGCCCAGCTTGTGCGGATCTATCGTGACCGAGTTGGCCCTGCGGATGGCGCCCAAAGCAAGGCGCATGTTTTCGGACACGACTTCCGCTTCCATATCGAGGGAGCACAAAAATCCGCCGTAGGCCGCATCCACATGGTGCCAGATGTGCCAGCCGCGCTCTTCGCGGTATTCGTCGAGCATCGCCTGTACTTCGTGTATGGGATCCATCTCGCCCAGCTCGGTCGTGCCCGCAACGGAGACGACCATAAGCGGCGGACGCTGTCGCTGACGACAGTTTTCCAGGGTTTGGCGCAGCGCAGGAATGCACATGCGGCCCTGTTTGTCCGTTTGCACCCCTACAAAGGCTTCTTCACCCAGCCCCATGATATCGACCGCTTTGTTCCAGGAATAATGCTTGTTTTCCGGTACAAGCACGACCGGCCCGGCATAGTCCATATCAAAAACCTGATCGAGGTTGCGGTACACGTGCACCGGGTTGCCTTTCAGGATGTGGAAGGGATTCAGATCATCATCGTTGAGCTGATATTCGAAGCGGATGCGGTCATAGTTTTCCCAGCCCATGAGGCAGGAGTCGAACATGTTGAGGCGCTTGTCATTGTATCTGCGGCTGATGGCGCCCGCGGCCAGCCATTTCGCGAAGCGGTCGCGGGCACGGAGCGCGCCTTCCAGGTTGGCGACTGTGCCGCCGGATGTAAAGTGCCCCGACCCGGTTTCGGTGCTGTAACCGACCATGCCGAGCAGGTCCCGCACGGCTTCATCTTCGATCAGAATGCCAACACGGGATGACTCCCCGGAGATGTTGTTGGGATTGTACAGCAAAGTCACAATATGCCCGATGAGGGCCGGCATGGAAACTTCTGTGACCATGTGTCCGATGTAGCGGGGCGAAAAGCTCGGCACTTCGTTTTGGAGGCGCCGCATGAGGGTGCCTACCTGTTTGCGGATGGTCTCCCGCCGCTGCATAAAATCCGGGGTTTGCATATCGCGCTCAGAAATAGCGCGGCCGTCGGAGCTGTACAGGGCTTTGCGCCAGGCAAACCAGGCATCAAAAAGATCATCGAGGATCTCGCGAACCCAGGGGCTGTTTTCTGCCTGCGGACCCAGGAAAAAGCTTTTAAGGGCGATATCACCGGGCTCGCAAAAAAGGTCGGAGGAAGAATCTGAGGTAGTATCCGCACTTTTGGCGGCTTCAGTCGGAGAAATAGTCATGGAAAAATTCAGGAATCAAATAAGATCAGAAGGAAAAAAAGGAAGGGACAGCGTTCGGATATAAGCTTACAGACGGCTTTGGTGCTATCGAAGTGCATCAACCCTTTCTCATTGTTTATTGTTCAAACAAGTAATTTGCGCCAAAAATACGACATTAGTATTAGATTTGAAAGATGTTCGAACAAGCAAGTGCTGTTCCGTTGGAAAGCCGGATTTGGAAGAAACCGTCCCGTTTCGCTTACAGACACAGTTTTTCCAAAGAAAGAGAGATTGCTGCGGACTTTATTTTTCGCGGCAATCAGGCTTCAGACGGTGCCGCCTAAGCTATCCCCTTAGCAGCTGAAGTCTTTTTCCGACTCATGCTGAGATCCAAGGAGCACAAAAAAAGGATTGAGCTTGTTCACGCAGGAAATCATCTGCGCAAATCCGGCTCAATCCCTTTTAACCTAAATCCCCGGGCTATTCGAGTAATTGCTGTCAGAACTGAAACTGCATCAGTCCGGAAATACCGGAGAAGTTGTCTCCGAACTCGTTGAATTCCGCAGAGGCATTTACCTGAAAACTGAAGGTGCGGGTTGCCTGATAGTTCCAGCCGAGAATAAAGAGATCGGATTGGCGGTCAGTCAGGTCGTAGTCGAGATAATCCCAGCGTACGAGCAGCTGCGTGTTGTCAGTCACCTGAAGGCCAAGGGTGATAAAGAAGCTCGTAATGGTTTCTTCATCTCCGCTTAGTTCGACGGCATCGAAGCGCGTTTGGAGCAGTTCGAAGGAGCTGATGAACATACCGCGATCGAACTGCACGAATCCACCGTAGAGGTAGCGATCGCCTTCAGAGGTGAGTCCGCTGCGGCCAACGCGCGCATTTTCGGTCTGATTGAGAAAGCCGCTCACACCAACATTAAGCCTGCCGTCTTCAACGGGCACATGATACGCGAGCCGTCCGGTGTACATAAAGCGGTTGTCGTTATCCCGGGTGAGTCCGGTACCGTTATATACTCCGAAGCGGTAGTTCCAGTTGCCCGGACTTCCCAGGGCGGTGATCCCGATTTCGCGGGAGTTCATCATCGTACCAACCAAACGGGCACGGTTGATGAAGTCGGTAGCACCGGGATTCGGATCGAGATCAATAGATACAAACGGCTTGAAGGCACCGAACATCACGTGAAAGTCAGGGCTCACCCGGTAGCCGAGCTGCGCATCGAGAATAGTGGGCGAGTTGCGGAATTCAAGCTGAAACCGGTACAGGAACTGACTATCGAGCTGCCCCCGCACATCAAGACGCTGTGCGCCGAGATCAAAGCCCCTGCCGCCGTTGTAGTTGTCATCATCCAAAGAAAAATTAAACTCGCTTTGGTGCAGGAAGCTGATACTCATGAAATCCCGCTTGAGCAGGCTTCGCATTTCATCATACTTGGGGGTCGTTTGTGCCTGCAAATCAGCGGCAAAAAGGCCAGCGACGATAAACATCAACAGGCTGAAGCGTAACAGTTGTGTCATAAAGATATCCGGTTTATGGGGTTTGGAATTGCAAATAATAAGATATTAAAATCTGAATATTTTCGTAGCTAATTTAGGACGGATACGGACCATTTTCAGCGACTTTTGTTACAAGACGTCACCTGTCTCTTACCCCTTGCATACGAACGATTTAGTCAGATCAGCCGGTTTTATGCGTCACTATTCATTCGGCTTTTTATTCATCCAAAGCTGCACCTGACCTGATTATTTATCTCAACCCATTTGTCCCATGCTGTATGCCCAAAGTCTGACACGCTTACCCCGAATCGTTTTGCTACTTGCACTAACGGTATTTTTTTCTTCTGAACTATTGCTTGCACAACAAACCGGTACGCTCAACGGTCGGGTGACTGACGCCAGGACGGGCGAACCGCTGATTGGCGCGAATGTCGGCATCGAAGGCACCGCTATGGGAGCAAGTACCAATCTTGAGGGTTTCTTCGAAATCCGGAATATTCCTGTTGGCAGCTACAACGTGGTTGCCACCTTTGTGGGCTATGAGCGCGAGCGGCGCATTAACATTCAGGTGCGCTCTACCGGAAACCGCGACATCAATTTTGAACTGCAGCCTACCGCTGATGAGCTTGATGAACTCGTCTTTACCGTGTCTGAACCTTTCAGGGCGCCGGTTGAAAACCCCACTTCGTTTAACCGCCTGTCGCCGGAAGAAATCGCAACGTACCCTGCCGGCAACAGCGATATTGCCAAGGTCGTGCAGTCGCTGCCGGGGGTCTCAGGTTCAGTGACCGGCTTCCGGAATGATGTCATAATCCGGGGCGGGGCGCCGAATGAGAACGTCTATTTTATTGACGGCATCGAAATTCCGACCATCAACCATTTTTCCACGCAGGGCAGCGCGGGCGGGCCTGTAGGTTTGCTGAATGTGACTTTTTTTGAAGGCGTTGACCTGAGTACGAGTGCGTTTGGCGCGCGCTATGCCAACGCGCTTTCAGGTGTGCTGCAGTTCAATCAGCGCAACGGCAACGACCGGGAATTCCGCACCAATTTCCGGGTCGGTGCAAGCGAGGCGGGCATTACCGCTGAAGGGCCGCTCTTTCGCGGTGGCGAGCCCACGTCTAACACCACCTTCATTGCGTCCGTACGCCGCTCTTACCTGCAGCTCCTTTTTCAGCTCATTGATCTCCCCTTCCTGCCCGACTATTGGGATTATCAGTACAAGGTCAATCACCGCATTGATTCCTTCAATGATGTGTATCTCACAGGTGTGGGTTCCATCAATGATTTCCGCATTAATGTACCGGGTGATCTCACGCCCGACCGGCAGGCCATTCTGGAGCAGGTACCGGTTATTCGTCAGCGAACCAATACTACCGGAATCGCGTGGCGCAGCCGGCTGCAGAGCAGTAACGGCTTCTGGCTGAGCAGCCTGAGCAGCAGCTGGTTTTACAATGATTTCCGCCGTTTCCGCGACAATGAGAATCAGGAAGGGCTGTTTGCACAGAATACGGCAACGGAATGGCGTCATACCGCGAGAACGGAACTTCGGTACTTCACCGAAAAAAGCACCTGGAACACAGGGCTGAGCTTTCGCGTGAATCAGTTCCGCAATGATTTCTTTGATGACAACACCGGTATTTCGTTCGACGACGGTCTCGATTTTGTTAGCTACGGGGCTTTCTTTCAGTGGTCACGGCCGGTTTGGGACGGGCGTCTCGACCTGACCGCGGGTTTCCGTTTCGATGGTAATACCTTCACCGATACCGGCAACGAAATTTACCGCACCTTCTCGCCCCGTGCCGCAGCAAGCCTGCGCCTCGACGAAAGCGGGCAATGGCGCATGACCGCTTCTGCAGGGCGCTACTTCAAAAAGCCCCCCATGAACCTTCTGGGTTTTCGTAAAGACGGCGATTTCGTGAACCGCTCGGCCCGCTACATCCGCAGCGATCACCTGACCTATGGCTTTGAGTTTTTCCCCCGAAACAGCACCCGTTTTGCCGTCGAAGGATTTTTGAAGCTGTATGATGATTACCCCGTTTCCGTAACCGAAGGCGTGAGTCTGGCCAATCTCGGCGGGGGTTTTGACGTACTCGGAAATGACGCTGTTGAATCAGCCGGGCGGGGCCGCACCTATGGCGTTGAGTTTGTGTATCAGCAGAAGTTTGAGACCAATTACTACGCCATTCTGGCTTATACGCTGTTCTGGAGCGAATTCACGGGATTCGACCGGGATGAGTTCCGCCCGTCGGCCTGGGACAGCCGTCATTTGCTGAGCTTTACCGGAGGATACCGCCTCGGTGCCAACTGGGAATTCAGCCTGCGCAGCCGCATCATTGGACGTACCCCCTTCGCCCCTATTGACGAAGCGGCTTCCATTGAGCGCTATCCGGCTTTTGTGTTCGATTTCGACCGCCTCGGTGACGAACGCCTTAGCTTGTTTAGCGTGACAGACATCCGCATTGACCGCAAATGGAATTTCAGCAGCTTCTCGCTTGATCTCTTCCTGGAGGTTCAAAACCTTTTCGGACAAAACACCCCGAGCGAACCAAGCTATTTGCTCCAAACTGAAAACGGTGAGTCCACGCTGAAGCGGGTCGATCAGCTCAGCGATTCATCTGTGCTGCCAACCATCGGTCTCATTATAGATTTCTGAGCCGCAACACGGCTTGAGTCAGCCGGAAGTTTCCTTGCATAAAAGCCGTTTAACACCTTTGCACAGAGCAACGCTCTTTTAGGAACGTTGTTCATTGGCTTATAGTCGCAGGGCCGCGAGCGGAAATATTTCACTGCACGCTCATGGCATGTCCTAACGCAGGACTTTCCCCACGGACGAGCCGTTTTTTCTTATCGTTATGTTCGCTTAAGACCGGTATCTCAATAGTGACCGTGCATTTTGGGGCATAACGGCGGATAAATCAGGGATGGGGCGTGTGCAGCCTGCTAAGCGGCTACAGTTTCAGCCATAAAAAAAGCATCAGTCTGAAAACAGACTGATGCTCTGAAAAGTAAGTCTGACGCCCTTTATCGACGGCGGACTTAAAAACCATGTTATCGTTTCAGCTTAGTCGTTAAACTGTGGCTGGAAACGGAAGGGGTGAATCGGCTCGGAGGCTGCACGACGGTTTTCACGGCAGCCGCGGTCGCCCGGAATCGGATTCATACATGGATTCGGATCTACACCCAGACCAACAACAGTCATGCGCTCGCTTGAGATACCTTCTGCACGGTAGAAATCAGCAACTGCATTCGCACGGCGAACAGACAGGCGAAGGTTGTACTGATCGGTACCTACAGGATCCGTGAAAGCTTCAATACGGATGGTGTAGTTCGGGTTGGTATTAAGTTTCTCAACATTCTCGGTCAGTAAACCACGGGCTTCTCTGTCAATGTTAGAGCGGTCAAAATCGAAGTTGATTTGATTCAGCTCACGAATAACGACAGGATCATTAGGATCGAGGGGATCTGTACCCATTTCGATTTCCTGTCCGTCGGTGAATCCGTCACCGTCAGTATCAGGATTGAGGGGGTCTGTGCCGTACACATAAATTTCGTCGTAGTCAGAGAGACCGTCGCCATCTGTATCAGGATTCAGCGGGTCGGTGCCGTACACATAAATCTCATCGTAGTCAGAAAGGCCGTCACCGTCTGTATCAGGGTTCAGCGGGTCGGTACTATACACGTAGATTTCATCAAAATCAGAAAGGCCGTCGCCATCTGTATCAGGATTGAGCGGATCGGTGCCATACACATAAATTTCGTCATAATCAGAGAGGCCATCACCATCTGTATCAGGATTGAGCGGGTCAGTGCCATAAACAAAAATTTCGTCGTAATCTGACAGACCGTCGCCATCGGTATCCAGTGTTTTTAAAACTTCGGGATCAAGACTCATCAGGTAGTCAAGGGTCCGCTCACTGGGAGGCAGCAGTTCTTGGGATGAACGACATGCTGAGAACAACAGCACGGTAATAAAGAGAAAGAATATTGCTCTTACAGTCAGGTTCATAGTCATAGTTAAAACAGGCGTGGATTGTGAGTACGTGAAAAGTGAATATCGAATATATCATTTTTTTGCCTCTTTACCCTGCATATTCATCAGTAAATTTTATGCCTGTTCAGGTTCAGTACCGCAGGCAGTGCAATATCGCAGCACTTCAATTTGACGCTTGAGCCAGGCTACCGACACATTTCTTAAAGTAAGTATCATATTGTACTTGCAGAAAATCATTTGCTACCCTGCGTTCGGCAGAGATGGATATCTGCTGAATCCCCCCCTTTGGCTGCAAACTAATGCAGCTTTTGCCGCTCACAAAATAAAACCTACCGTTCACAAGGTGCATTTGTCCGCTGACTTATAATCTGATTATACTTGATACATAATTTTTTTTCTTATCTCCAGACGTCAACTCCCAAACATAAACCCTGCCGCATCATCTGCTGCGTACATGCTGAAGCATAACTAACATCAGGAGAAAAATGAGTCCTAACCGGAGTTGTTACAGGCAAGGCAACTCTGCAGCGAAGTACAGCAGTTGATGCGGCTTTTTTTTAAATCGGTATCTCAAACGATACCGATGTTCCCTCCCCTGCAGTGCTGCTGATGCTTAGCACTTCATCGGGTTTTATTTCCGGGCGCATGAGCTCCAGGCGTTGCCTTATGAGTGTCAGGGCTAATGACGTATGTTTCGAGTCCTTAGCAGGTTGAGCGGAAACCGAAGCCATTCCAACGCCATTATCCTGCAGTGTTACCTTCAGGCAGCTGTCCCCTGCTAAACTAAATACCAGTGTGACCAGGCCTGGTTTCGCACCAGGCTTTATGCCATGAAGCAGGGCATTTTCAAGAAACGGCTGAATGAGCATAGGAGGAATTTCAATTTCATCAAGTTCATCCTGCAGCTCTGCATCTACAGAAATGCGAAACTGTACGGTTTGAGGGAGGCGTGCCATTTCCAGTTCTGCATACATTTCGAGCAGGCTTATTTCCTCCTTCAGCGTAATTTTTTTGCGGAAGGTGGCTTCAAGCTGCAGCCGGATGAGGCGGGCAAAGAGCTGCAGGTACGTATCGGCCTTGCCTTCCTGCTGTGTTGAAATATACTGTCGAATGGCATTGAGCACATTAAATATGAAGTGCGGGTTCATCATCGCGGTGAGTGCCTGCTGTTCAAGCTCCACTGTTTTTTTGTACTGCTCGAGCTTGATACGCTCCCGGCGCTCTATCCTCATAAGCTGTATGTTTATGCCAAGCATCACAAGGCCGATGAGACCCATCATGGTGATGCCCAAAAACCATGATTTTTGCCAGAATGGTGCTTCTATTACAAAAGGAATGTGCAGTTCGGGAGAGGGCTGTGCTCCCGTTGCTTCCGCCCGAATACTGAGTTCGTAACTGCCGGGCCTGAGAATCCGGAATGAAAAATCAGGTACCGCTGTCGCCTGCCATGCCTGATCTGCCGGAAGAAGCCTGAAATGATACTGTATGTTTCCTTCGGTTCTGAAATGTGGCACACTTGTTTCCAGCTGAAGCAGTCGCGTACGGTACGGAAGGGATGCCGTCTCATAGCTTAACAGCTTACCGTCCTGCGCAGCTGCTCCCGGCTGTGATGCCGGTATGAGCGGAATCAGGATATCGTCCGCAAGCAGGCGGGGAGGATTAAACTGCAGCGCAATTTCCGGAAGCGGAAAGGAGGCCGCATCACTCATCACAGCTGAAGCACTCGTTAAGTATGCCAGCGAACCGCTGCGAACATCTAGCCGCCTGATATTACCGGTATCCCGCAAACTAAGCACTTCGGCTGCCGGATCGTAATGAAACAGACCCGATGAGCTTGCCAGCCACCAGTTACCATATTCATCAATTTTAAATTCCCTGATACTTAGCAGACGCTCATCTTCTTCGAACAAACGGATAAGACGGTTTTCGCTTAGGCTGAGCTTCCAAAGGCCAAAACCATTGGTAGCAATCAGCAGCGAATCCTGATTTAAAAGTTTGAGGTCTGTGATCTGTGATTTTTCAAGCGCGGGTTGATAAGGTAACAGCTCACCTTCTTCCAGCCGCCACAGGCCCTGTGCCCCCCCGGCGATCAGCCCTTTCTCCGGATGACTTGCCAGGGATGTAACCCGGCCTGTGTATAAAGGCTCCAACTTCACTTCACCGGATGCCCCTCTTTCAGCTTTTAAAATGCCCATACTTGCCCCTACATACATGAGGGTATCAGATACAATGACCAGCTGCTTTGGTCCTCCAAGATGAAGATACTGTCCGTTCTCAAAATCCACCGTACCATCTTCATGCCTGTTCCCGATAAAAAGTGTGCTTGATGATGCAAGCACGATATCCCCGCCCCACTCATCGATAATCAGGAGCTGGAAACCGTAACGCGAAGCAAATTTTTGCGGTAGCCGGTCTGTGGCGAGTCCTTCGCTGCCGTATCGCCCGAAAAATTCAGAAGCGGTCCCGTAGAAAACGGTTCCGTCGCCCATAATCCGCACGCTTCTGAGGGCGGGCAAACCTGCATCGGCTGCGTTAAATCCCCGAATTTTCCAGAAGCCGGCAGGAAACTTAAATACGCCGCTTCCAAGTGTGGAAGCCCAGATGTTTCCTTCCTTATCCGTAAGAACACGGTTTACAAACATCCCGTCAAGAACTTCAGTAAGCGGTGCATCCGGGTCGGGCGGAATGAAAAACATGCCTTCGGTTGTACCGACCGCAATGTACCCGTCTGTGGTTTCGCTTGCGGAAAACATCTGACCCCTGATTTGCGGATAGGGAAAACGCATGCTTATAGCATCATCGCCCTGCCATGCCGCCGGAATGTTCAGACCCTGCGGATTTAACCGTTCGTCTGTAAGCATGCTTCGCCACTGCTGACCGGCAGGTGCAAACGGAACACCTTTATAACTAAAGGGCCGCCCTGATGAAAAGCTTCGCTGTGTGGACGTTTCCATCTGAAGCTGTGGGGTGGGAACTGTGTAGAGCGAGTCAAGGGTGGCAAGCAACAAATTGCCGCGACCATCACTTGCCATGTGCCGCACCGAAACATCTTTGCTCCCTTTATTAAGCTGCATCACATCTGCACGCGCAGGAGTAATGCGCATCACCTTGTTAAGTTCCCACGAAACCCAGACGGTATCAGCCTGTGTGTAGATGGAAGTAGGCACGAAATTTGGCACGACGGCATCCCTGAGGAGTGCTGAAGTTGTCGGGGTATGTACAACACCTCTGTGCACATAGGATACGCTGCCCGTGAAATCCAGCGCCCACACACGCCCCGATGCATCCGCTCCGAGCTGCAGGATGCTGTTGCCCGGAAGCCCGTCGGCGGTAGTATATCTTTTGAAGCTGTGCCCGTCGTACCTTGTTAGACCACTTTCCGTGCCGAACCAGAGGTTTCCGCTGGTATCCTGCACCATATCGTACACAATAGTACCGGGCAGAATGTTGTCAGGGCTGGAGATTTGGGCGTTTGCAGGGGAAACTTCAAAAAAATGACCAGCGCCTGCCGCTACGGCATACAGCAACCAAACGATGACCGCACGGATAAGACAATGCAATATGGCTGAGGAGCTGACCGATGGAAGCTTCATAGAAAGATCAGCGGGCTGTAAAAGTCTCGCGAATAAAGCTGGAAAAAGCGGCGGCTTTTCTGCGAGAAACCGGCACCGTTTGCCCGCTGACAAGCTGTGCACAAGATTCGCGTGCCTGAAAACGCTTGAGATGCTTCACATTGATCAGGTAGGAACGGTGCACCCGAAAAAAGCGCTGATCGTCCAAGATTTCCTGAAACTCCAGCAGCGGCCGTGAAGCCGTAATCTTACTGCCATCCGCAAGGTACACCACAGAGTAGGTGTTATCGGCTTCGATAAAGCTGATATTGGATGAAGCAATCATTTCTTTGCCCTGTAAAGAGGAAATTACAATATTTTGAAGCGGCAGCTGATCCGCACGCTGCAGGGCCGCATTTTGTAGCGCTTTGCGATATAAGGGCTCGTCTTCTGTACGCGAATGCATTACCCGGGCAATGGCTTCCTCCAATTCAGCCGTGCCTACCGGTTTGAGCAGATAGTCGATGGCATTGGCGCGGAATGCGCGTACGGCATAGCGTTCAAAGGCGGTAACAAAGATGACCCGTCCACTGAACTCCGGAACAGCCTCGAGCAGGTCAAAGCCGCTGCCGTCTCCCAGCTCAACATCAAGAAAAATTAGCCCGGGCTTGGCATATCCGATAAGGGCTATACCCGCGGCAACAGAGCCAGCTTCCCCGGTCAGTTCGATACGATCGGTATAATCAGCGAGCTGCGTGCGGAGGTAATCCCGGTTTTCAGGCTGATCGTCAATGATAACAGCTTTAATCAAATGAGTTTAATAAGGTGTGATTCCTGATGCTGATCCAGCCTGATATACCCTATCAGGTAAACTGAACCTTTAAGACTACCTGCAACAACAGCGGCAAGTAAAATTGAAGTACAATAAATTTTGCAGGGCAATTTGCATATCAGGCTATTCGGCTGAAACCTGCAGGGAACAGCCATACGCCTTATGCAAGCCGGAGTTTCATCAAAAACTATTTTTTTTAGGCAAGATGTTTAAGATGTATTGATCTCAATTTAATAAAATTCAAATCAGTATACCGCTAAAAAATGCTGAACTCCCGACCATCCTTAAAACCCATTTTGAGGACAGAGACTTGCGATATCCGTTCCTTACTAACATTTATGGTTGACATGCCCCGCCGCCTTGAGTGCGTCAAATAAGTAGCTCAAGAGAAAGCGCATGTCATGCAGCCTATGGACAACTCCATCAAATTTATCTTCAAAACAGACTTGCAATAGGGGCTGTTATTCGTGTATATTTGTAATCTTGATAAGGGGCTATAGCTCAGCTGGCTAGAGCGTCGCGCTGGCAGCGCGAAGGTCTGGGGTTCGAATCCCCATAGCTCCACCCTAAAAGCCTTGTGAACATTGTGTTTGCAAGGCTTTTTTTATAGTATCGGATGAGGCTTTGAAAGGCCTTAAAGACTTAATTACGGATTCGTACTTATCTGCATACCCTCATCGCAACCATAGGCACTACATCCGCTGTTCTGACCAGGCGATTTATGCGCTTCACGAGCAAGGGCTGTGGTCGATTGAGGAAGTCATCATCATAACAACCAAAACCGAAGCTGCGAAAACGCGTCAGTTGCTTTTTGGGGGAGGCAGCGGTACCGAATGCCAATGGAGCTGACTGTGCCGTGCCATGCGAATTGGGATGGGTTCAGCAAGATTAGAATAGCTGGGCTAAACTCGTCTGAAAGATGCCTGATGTTTCATCTAATACAGAGCATGCAAGCTGGATTTAGTAGCTGTCAAAAAAAAACAGCTTTCACTATTCTTAGTCGGGTTTAAACCATAAGCCCGCGCTCAGGCCGAACTGCGTGATAATCAGCCCCTGCCCAAATGAGGGCGTGAAGCCGGCACGGAGTATGCCGAAGTTCGTGCCGACAACCCGGATACCGAAATTGAGGGTAATAAATCCCCTTAGCTCCGCATCGACAAGGTAGACAGAAGGTCCTGCCCCAAATTCATAAGCCCAGCTTTGATATTCCTGTACCGAAAAAGGCTTGCTGTAATAGTATCCAATATGAAGCACAGGGCTGCAGTCTGATGCGGTTTTTGATCTGCCATCCCCAATAAAAAAAATCTCAGCCTGTTCACAGTCACCATAATTGTCATCGATCATGGCGGACTTCAGTAGCGGAAACCCCACACCGAGACGGAAGGCATGTCCCTGGCTGTTGCTTTGCTCGTAATTGATGGAAATTCCTGCGCTGTAGCCTAAAAACTCGAGATAAAAAGCATGTCTCACGTCTTCAGGTCCAAACTGCTGCGCCGATGCCGGGACAGTTGCCGCCGTTAGCATAAATGCGAGCACGAGTAAAGTTATCCTCCCGAGAAATGACATAATGTAAATGATTTCAGATTAAAGCAGGTTTTCACACGTAACAATGCCAAATATATACAATTTTTTGGGTTTATATATTTATTGCTGTAAATAATACAGCATTGCGTAACCTATACAAGCTGCTATGCTTTCAAAATATTTGTGATACCGTTTGCAGACTCATTTTTTTCTTCAAAATTTGATGCGAAAGTCCTGAACTAAAAAGCCTTCTGCGGATGAATAATGGAAATCAGACGCCTATTTGAATCCCTGCCCCGGAAAAATCAGGTGTGCCGCAATGGGATTAAGCTACCTATCGCCTCCCCCAAAAAAAGCAACGCATTTATCTTTGATTTGGGACTTCTGAACTATCACGAAAAACAGTGATCTTCACGAAATTTCACCCAAAAAAAACAATGCTGAAACAGCTTGCTTATGCCGGGTGCAGGGGATAAAAGCCTGACTTTGGGTCGGCCTCATGTTTATTTGAGCACGGTTATGGAGACGGTCTGGGTGAGACCGTTTTTGCTTTGGAAGCGCACAATGTAGGTACCGCTTGAAAGTGCGGAGGCATCAAAGCTAAGATGATGCTTGCCCGGTCCGTAGTGTGCCGAAGCAAGGCTGCGGACCAGGCGCCCGGCGGTGTCGTGCACGCTGACACGCACCTGATCGGGGCGGTTCATTTCCCAGCTCAGCCGGGTTTGGCTGTTGAAGGGGTTGGGATAAGGCCGCAACAGCTGAAAGGAGGCTGCAGGAGCGGATTCTGTTTCAGGCGGATGATTAAGAGATGTTTGCGCCATGCAGGGCGCTAAAATGTGGTGGGCGAAGGCTTCGAAGACGTCGGTTTCGATGGTGTAGAAAGATGATCGGGCATCAAAGCCGAGACCTGTTCCCACGCCGTTGGTGATAAAGAGAATGGCGGTATCCGGCCCTTCGCCGGTGCGGATATAGAGGTTGGAAGCGAGACCGTACGCTGCGCCCGGATGTCCGGTAAAGAAGTGCCCGGGCACAACGACGTCTTCGTTGGGGCGGTTGGTTGTGTGATGGGCACCGGCGCCAAACGCGTAATACAGTCCGAAGTAAGGGTCGCCGTTGCTGCCGTTGAAGATCCACTGTGGTTCGAGCAGGAATGCCATGGTTTCGGGCTGAATGAGCTGCGCATTTCCGGTGTGCCCGTTGTGCTGAAGCAGGCGTACGAGCTTCATGAGGGAGCGGGCGGTAGTGCGCAGGCCTCCCTGCGGGGCAAAGAGCAGGCCGTTGCTGCCCGGTATGTAAGACGGGAGCTCGCGGTCAGGCGGTGCGACTCCTTCAAAGTGATCGAACTGCGGGGTCCATTCGCCGGAAAGTTTGCGGTAGAGCACGGCAAGCTGATCAATATCGGCAAGATCAGCAGGGTTAAAACTGCCTTCCATGTCAAGCAGGGGCAGGAATGTGGTGTGCATGTATCGGTCGAAGCGCTGCTGTGTTGCGGCTTCGATGATGCTGCCGAGGAGTCCGTAGTTGAGGTTGCTGTATGCGAAGAAGCTTCCCGGCGGTTCCTGACGCCAGTTGTTGGGGGCGTGCCACTGCGCGCCGGGTTGCAGTAAGTCTGAAATGGGCGGGGGATTTTCAGAAGTGTAGCTTTCCCAGAGAAAGTCCGCATAAGTCTCACCATCCTGAATGCTGCTTTGATGGGTGAGCAGGTCGATGATGCGGATGGGACTGAGTGGCCAGTCCGGGTTTTGCAGCGGGAAGCCGAGGAGCGCGCCCGCGGGCTGATGCAGGTCGAGCGCTCCCTCATCATGCAGGTGCAGTACCGCAAGGCCCGTCACAAGTTTACTGACCGATGCGATGCGGAAGTGCGTGTCTGAGGTAACGGGCAGGCTGCGGGCGATGTCGCGTTTTCCGAGCAAAACTTCGTGCTGCACATCCCCGCAGCTGCCGATGACAGCCATCCCGGCGGTATCGTGTGTTTCCGCAATGGCTGCGAGGGCGTTTTCAAATCCGCCATATCCGGGTTCGGGTGACTGAGCGGCTATGGGCAGCAGCTCCAGCTGAGCCGAAGCATGCAGCATGAAAACTGCAAGAAGGAGCATACTAAAGGCATTGTTTCGGCGCATGGACGGAGATTGGGCTTGGTGACAGACTCGTGAGTGGCTTTTAAAATAAGACATGTTAATGCAAGCGTGCACCGGTATATGTGCCGTATTTTGTTGTTTTGAGTAAGTCGCAGGTGTCGGCAACCTGATAGCTGTAAATCTTTTTTTCTTTCATAAAAAAGCGCTTTTTTGTGGTGATAAAGCTGTTTCTGTTCCACTCTTTTCGTATATTGATATTAGGATACAGCCATTGGCTGTATGTGTTTTAAAACTCAAGGAGGCTTATCATGAAAAAGCACGAAAACATCGGACGCCGCTTCTTTAACCTCACCATGACTATTTTTGCCAAAACCGTAATGGGCATCAGCAAAGGTATGCTGCAGCTTGTTCGCACGATTACCGGCACAAAAGACAAGAAGCAGTTTGCGCATTAAGCCACTCAGGGCGAAGATGCGAAAGTGAAATGCATTGCATTGCAACAAAGATGGCTTAAGCGATAGCTTTCTGTCAGGTCGGATGCATTTTTTCACTTTAGCTGTTGACACAGGTGCACTTACTTGTGTATATTTGAGTCCTATCAAAAAAATGGTCCGGTAGTTCAGTTGGTTAGAACGCCTGCCTGTCACGCAGGAGGTCGAGGGTTCGAGTCCCTTCCGGATCGCAATTAAAGCCCGATTATTACTTAATAGTCGGGCTTTTTTGTTTTGAGGACGCCCTGGGGACGCCCGTGATCCTTTTTGTTTCTAATAGCGATATGCATGATATATGGGTTTCATGTTTACTTTAGCGTGCATACAGGATTAGAATTGCTGAGCCGCATGTATGACCCGTTTAAAATTGGCCGTGTAAATTTGTCCTCAGCAACACAAAGCGAAACCTAAACAGCAAAAGGCTGCCACAATGCCATTGCTCGCATCTTAACCTTCAGGCTTCAGACATGCTAAAAGTGTATTTCGCATTTTCCTGAATGGATTTTTGCACAGTGCACAACGTTATCCCATCACACTTTTGGCCTTTTATCCCTCATCTCGTGCGTGATTCGTTTTAGGCGTTTATCCGCTTTTGTGCCTCCCCCCCCTGACATTCCTGCGCACCATCCCAATCCGCCAACAGGGGCACGATTTTTGCTCAAATTGCCCCAATCCGCTTTAACCCGCATTAATCACCAAGAAACTTTCTTGCTGGCAAGGCGAAACTGAAAACTCAACGGAAGGGTACCTAAGTACCCTGAGCATGAGTTTTCAGCTTCAGCGCCGCCAGCGGCCAAATTTCGCTGCGCGGGAATCGCTTCGCTCGGTGCGAAGTCTTAATACCACACGCAAATTTGGCCTGCCAGTGTTTTTCACTAAGCCAAATTTGTACCTACACTTAGAAAATAAATCCTGTTTAATTGTGAATAATCCGCTTTAAAATAAATCGGCCTTAGAAACGTGTTGTAAGCCGAACAACTTCCGGCAACAGTAGCGCCGGCAAAACTAATCTCTGAGCCTGAGGGGTTGTATTTACGCACAGCAAGCAGGCTTTTCACTACACAGAACCAACATTACAAAAAAAGACAAGCTCTTTATGCCTACCATCACACCGAAATTTGCAGCCGCTTTTACTTTTGCGCTGGTCGTGCTGTTTGTCAGTTACTTCACAAACCATGATTCCGTATCTGAGCCGGCACCCTATATCTTCGCCGAAGAAGCCTGGACACCGCCACAGCGCACCGCGGACGACCCGCCCATTCAGTCCCTCCGCGATCTCAACAACGCCTTTGTAAGCCTGGCAGAAAACGCGGCGCCCGCTGTCGTTACCGTAAACACCGAGCGTACCGTACGTCAGCGTCAGGTCTCCCCCTTTGATATGTTTGATGAGTTTTTCGGTCGCCCGCGTCAGCAGCCCCGTGAGCGCTCCTTCCAGCAGCGCGGACAAGGCTCCGGCGTAATCGTCTCCAGCGACGGTATCGTCATGACCAACCACCACGTAATTGCCAATGCCGATACCATCATAGTACGGCTCAGCAACAACGACAACCTCGGCGCATCCGTCATTGGTACAGACCCCAGCACCGACATTGCCATCCTCCGCGTTCATGCCGAAAACCTGCCTTTCATGCCCATGGGCGACAGCGACGCCCTGCGCGTAGGCGAAATGGTGATGGCCATCGGAAGCCCGCTCAGCCAGAACCTGGCCCAAACCGTAACACAGGGCATCGTGAGTGCCAAAGGCCGGTCAAACGTCAATCTTGTAGATTTTGAAGACTTCATCCAAACCGACGCCGCCATCAACCCCGGCAATTCCGGCGGCCCCCTCATGAATATGGATGGCGAAGTAATTGGCATCAATACCGCCATTGCTTCCCGCTCCGGCGGATTTCAGGGCATCGGTTTCGCAGTACCTATTAACATGGCGCGCGCCGTGATGGACTCTATCCTCGAAACCGGACGCGTTGTGCGCGGCTTCATCGGAATCACCGGGCAGGAGCTCGATGACTCCCTCGCCCGCGCCTTCGGCCTCGAACGCACCAAAGGAGCCGTAATCACCAGCATTGGCGACGACAGCCCCGCCGAGCAGGCAGGTCTGCGCGTTGAAGACGTCATCATCGAATACGACGGACGTACCCTCACCAACTGGCGCACCTTCCAAAGCTACGTCGCCTCCCGCCCGCCCGGCACCCGCATCAACCTCGTCGTAAACCGCGAAGGCGAAACCATGAACGTAACCGTCACCCTCGCCGAGCGCCCCGATGAAGAGCTCACCGAAGAAGAAACAGAAAGCATGTTCGAGCGCTTCGGCTTCTCCATCGATACCTTCACCCAAAGCCATGCCGAGCGCCACAACCTGCGGGCCGACCTCAACGGCGTCATCGTCACCGCTGTGCAGGAAGGCAGCGTCGCCTACCGCCGCGGACTCCGTGAAGGCGACCTCATCACCGCGGTCAACCGCCGCCGCGTGGCCAACCCGCAGGAGTTCAACAGCCACATTCAAAACGCACAGCCGGGCAGCACCCTCCTCCTGAACGTCGTCCGGCAAAACCAGCAGTTCTTCATGAGCATCGACGTATAACCCGAGAGCTCACCCCCTTTTTCAAGCAAGAGACAACAAGAGCGCAGGCACCATCCGACACAAACCGGGTGGTGCCTTTTTTTATGAAAGGCGGGCGGTAACACACTCCATCGCCCGACACCCGCCTTCACCCGGTTCCGTGCCTGTTTTTTTTGGGTAAAACTCCGTGAACATCAAGGTCTTGGGGAGAAGATCAGAAACCCCAAATCAAAGATAGATCCCTTGCTTTTTTACCATAACGCCGCCAACCGCTGATTTCTACGAAGAGTGCACCGCTACACGGCTTGGCCTCCCGGCTGGTTCAAAATTTTGCCCCATTAAATGCATACGGGTTTTGCGGATAATTCGAAATTGATGCAGGTGTACGCGGATTTTTTTTCGTCTCCACGCGGGTTTGTCACGGGCTGTACGCCTAGCGCCGCAGGCGCGCCTGCGGCGCGCGCGGCTAATTGTGGGGGGGGCGTGCTAATTTCTACGAAGAATGCACCGCTACGCGGCTGCTCACTCGAATTGGCATTGAGGCGTGTTGATAAAGGAATGCCATCCTGCGATCATCCTGTCCATCCTGTAATCCTAAAAATCCTGTTCAAAAAACGGGGCAGACGTGATTTGCGGATTCGGCAATTTAGAATTGGGGTGGTTTCCCCGCGGCGTAGAGACGCAATGCATTGCGTATCTACGCCGCGGCTGCATCGGGTTTGTCACGGGCTGTACGCCCGGCGCCGCAGGCGCGCCTGCGGCGCGCGCGGGTAATTATGGGGGGGGGCTGCCGATTGCTATAAACATGTAACTCCTTCGGAGTTGGAGTTGGTGACGGGGACAATCGGGGTTAAGGTGTTTATTTCCAACATCATCTTGTTCATCTTGTGAATCTTACAAATCCTGTTAAAAAATGCGAGAATCCGCTTAATGGGCGGGCGTTGCGGGATCAGCTTGGGTTTTAGCCTGGGTTTCGGCTTGGGGGTTCAGCCTGGGGGTTAGTAGCGGCGGGCGATGATGAGGGCGGATATGATCAGGAGGCCGGCGGTGGCGAACATGGCGGTTTCTACCGTGAATCGGTCGGCGAGGAGGCCGGCGAAGAGGGCGCCGAAGGCGTAGCCGCTGTCGCGCCAGAGCCGGAAGATGCCCACGCTCTCGGCCCGCTCGTCGGGATGGACGAGGTCAGCGATGGCGGCCAGAAATACGGGGTACACCATGGCCGTGCCGATGCCAAGCATGGCGGCGGTGACCAAATAGCCGGCATAGCTGCCCGCTAAGGTGAAGGCGAGCAGGCTGATTCCCTGCACGAGCATGCCGCTGAAGAGCATGACGCGCCTTCCCGTGTAATCCGAGAGCTTACCGGTTGCCACCTGAAACAGGCCCCAGCATGCCGGGTACACGGCAATCACAAGCGCGGCTTCGGAGAGGCTGAGGTCCGCCGCGAGCAGAAAAATCGGAAAAACGCCCCAGGCCATGCCGTCTTTGAAGTTGGTGAGCAGGCCCGCCTGCGAAACGGACATCAGGCTGCGGTTGGCCCAGCTCACTTCCCAAAACAGCGGTCGGCGGCTTTGGGTGACCGTGCTTGCGCGGGCTTCGGTTTGGACGAAGCCTGCGGTGTCGCGCACGAAAAGGATGGTGAGCAGCAGGCCCAGTACCGACAGGCCGATGCCGAGATAGAAGGGGTACGGACGGAGGCCGGCTTCGGCGGCTATCCAGCCGGTGAGGAAGGCGACAATGGCGACGGCAAGATAGCCGGCAAATTCGTTGAGGCCCATCGCCAGGCCGCGGTCTTTTTCGCCGGCGAGGTCGATTTTCATGATGACGTTGGCCGACCAGGCCAGTCCCTGATTGATGCCGAGCAAGACGTTGGCGGCGATAATCCAGTTCCAGTCCGGTGCGAACATGAGCACGAAGGGCACGGGGATGCCGAAGAGCCAGCCGGCAATCAGCATGTTTTTGCGGCCGTAGCGGGAGGCGAAGCGTCCGGCGACATAGTTCGCTGCGGCTTTGGTGAAGCCGAAGACGATGATGAAGGAGAAAATCGCCGTGCGAGCAGCAATGCCGAATTCCGTTTCGGCAAGCTCGGGGAGGATAGTACGCTCGAGTCCCACCATGCCGCCAACGAAGGCGTTGATGAGTACCAGTAGCGCAAACTGCGGCCAGTTGTGCTTAAGTCCGGTTTGGAAGCGGGGCTCGGTCAAGTCGCTTAATCTGTGTTAGTTCGCCTAATTGCGAAGCGCATAATAGTACGGAATGCCGCGCACAGATTCATCCGCGGAAAGAAGTCGGGCGAGAAAAGCGACCGGAGGTAGGTCAGCCTTCGATGCGGATGATGCCTGCCGGGCAGTTGCGGGCGGCCTGTTCGTTGGCTTCGCGCTCGTCTTCGCCGACGCGGGCGATATAGAGCTGACCGCCGCGGCGGGATTCGCCTTCCACGAGGGTGCAGCGGCCGTCCTTGTGCGACACCCGCCAGCGGAAGGGCGCGGCTTCCACGCAGGCGTTGCAGCCGATGCATTTGTTGCGCTGAAAGAAGATGCGGATCAAAACGGGTTCAGGTAAGTGCGGGTAGGTTGATGGAGAATTTCGCAGGCCGGATGCAGCTCAGGTGCTTTGCTCAGGTGACGCGGTTTTTTGTGCCCCCAAAAAAGCAAGGGGTTCAAATTATGATTTAGGAGGGCTGATCTGCCACGAAAGACCGTGATGCTCTCGAAGTTTCCCCCAAAAAATAAAAAACAGGACGCGCGCTTGTAGCCGGGTGCAGGCTGCCCGTTACGCGGGTTGCAGCTTGTAGAGTTTGTCGCTTGCCCGGATTTTTTCGGGGAGGGCGACGGAGAAGTGGCTGCCTTTGTGTACTTCGGGTACGCTGCGGTCGGCTTCGCGGAGCTCGGTGACGGTGTGACGGAGCACGCCTGTGCCGGGTCCGGTTACGAGGATGGTGTCGCCCACGCGCAGGCTTCCGGTTTCGAGCTGAAACTCGCCCGCGCCGGCGCGTTCGTAGTATTTGACGCCCCGCCCGAGGAAGACTTTGCGCTCGGTTGCCTGCGAGCCGTAGGTATTGCTCCACTCGCCCATTTTGCGGCCGAGATAGTAGCCGTCCCAAAAACCGCGGTTGAAGACGGTCGAAAGCCGGGCTTTCCAGTCTTCCACTTTTTCGGGTGAAAAGCTGCCGTCGGCCACGGCTTCGGCGGCTTCGCGGTAACAGCGCACAGTTGTATCGACATAATCGGCGGAGCGGCCGCGGCCTTCAATTTTGAGGATGCGCACCCCGGCGTCGATGACTTTATCGAGGAAATCGATGGTGCACAGGTCTTTGGCGCTCATGATGTAGTCGTTGTCGATTTCGAGCTCGTAGCCGTCTTCCTTGTCGGTGACGATGTACTGATGGCGGCAGTTTTGGATGCAGGCCCCGCGGTTGGCGGAGGAGTTGTGGGAGTGCAGGCTGAGGTAGCATTTGCCCGAAACGGCCATGCAGAGGGCGCCATGCGCAAAAATTTCGATGCGGATCAGCTTGCCGGAGGGGCCGGTGATCTGCAGGCGCTCGATCTCGCGGGTGATGTGCTTCACCTGACTCAGGCTGAGCTCACGGGAAAGGACCATGACATCGGCGAAGGCGGCATAGAAGGCGACGGTTTCCACATTGGTGACGTTCGCCTGCGTGGAGATGTGCACGGGGAGTCCGGCCTGTTTGGCGTAGGCCATGGCGGCATGATCGGAAGCAATCACGGCGGTGATGCCCGCAGCTTTGGCCGTATCGATGATGCGGCGCATGAGGCGTAGGTCGTGATCGTAGAGGATGGTGTTGAGCGTGAGGTAGGTGCGTACCCCCGCCGCGCTGCAACGCTCAGCGATGGCTTCGAGGTCGTCGAGGGTGAAGTTGGTGGAGGATCGGGCGCGCATGTTGAGCTGCTCGATGCCAAAATACACCGCATGTGCGCCTGCGTTGAGCGCCGCCGTAAGGGACTCGGGGGAGCCCACAGGCGCCATAATTTCGACCGGCTGAACCATAATAAAATCAGGATAATACGTGGAAATGAGTGTCAAATCAGGGGCTCGGAAATGAGAGCCGCGTTTTTCGGGGCGGGAAAATTAACAAAAGTTGATTTTTAAATCTAATATTAAAATTATAATTTTAAAGTCAGGTGTTTATAGCTAAGCGTTAATCTGAACTGAAGGACGAGGCGCACCTGCAAACAAGCGAATCTAATCTTATCTGACGAACATCATGCAATACCCCCTGCACCACTTTCATATACCTGTAATGGGCCTCGGCTTTACCATCGACAGCCCGATACGGGTTGCTCATCTTGGTATCAGCTCAGTTGTTTCCATTGTAGATGACCTCCTGCTGGAGAAGGTGCGCAAGCATTACAGCTCCGTGTATCAGCTTCCCTATCAGAACATTGGCCGCACCGCAACTGACGGGCGCGCCCGACGGGTGAAGGCTTTCATGGAGATGACCGAGACTATTGTCCGCATGAAATTTGAGGCCGTGAAACAGCAGCGGCTTTTTACCGACTCTGATAAGGACCGTTATTTTGAGCTGCTGCCCAATGCGCACCCGCTGCGCAAGGCCTACAAGGATCTTTATTTCATGACGGATGATACGACCCGGAGCCTGCTCGAAGCCGAACTGACCGAAAAAATGGTGCCGGGTGAAATTCAGGTCAACATTATGTCGAAGGTTGATGTGCTCCGCAACGGAGAAGACGATCAGCCCCTGCCCAACGAGTACAGCGACGCCAACACAGCTCTGCGCGGCTTCGCGGAAAGTCCGGTTGAGGGCGCATTGGTGCTCTCTGCGGGCTTCAATCCGCGGCTGTACGGCTACCTGCCGGCTTTCGCCGATTTCTACCGCGAGAACGGGAAGGCACCGAAAAAGCGCGTCATTCTGAAAGTCAGCGATTTCCGCTCGGCCCTGATTCAGGGGAAATTCCTCGCCAAAAAAGGCATCGAAGTAGCGGAATTCCGGATTGAGTCGGGCATAAACTGCGGCGGTCACGCCTTTGCCTCCGACGGCATCCTGCTGCCGACCGTGCTCGAGGAGTTCGCGGAGAAAAAAGCCGAGCTGGCGAAAACTTTCCTCCCGATGATTGAGGCGTACTACGCCGAAAACAACATGGCCTGGCCCGGCCTTACGGAAGCCGACCTCACCCCGGCCGTCACGGTTCAGGGCGGTATCGGCACCAATGGTGAGATGCGCCGCCTGCTCGAGCACTACGGCGTTGACGGCACCGGCTGGGGCAGCCCGTTCCTGCTGGTACCCGAAGCCACCTGCGTAGATGTGGAAACCATGACGCTGCTCAGCGACTCGCGCGAGCAGGATTTTTTCCTGAGCAATGTTTCGCCCCTGGGGGTGCCCTTCAACAACGTGCGCAACTCAGGCGCCAACCGCTACAACCGCGAACAGATTGAAAAAGGCAAGCCCGGCTCGAAATGTCCGAAAGGCTTCCTCGCGTACAACACGGAATTCACCGAAAACCCGATTTGCACGGCCTCGGCGCAGTATCAGCTGATGAAGATTCAGTCCATCAAAGAGCAGCAAACCGACGAGACCGCGAAAGAAGCGCTCATCGAACAGGTGCTCGATAAGGACTGCCTGTGCAACAACCTCGGCTTCTCCGCCCTGATCCGCCTCGGTATCGTGCCCGAGAAACACGGGCGTCAGTCCGTTTGTCCGGGTCCCAACCTTGCGTACTTCAGCCGGACCTACAGCCTTGACGAAATGGTCGATCACATCTATGGCCGCAGCGGTCAGCACGACAGCGCCATCGTAAGCGCGGATCGTCCGCACATGTTCGCCAAAGAGCTGGTGATGTATGTGGATTATCTCGGGAAAATGCTCGCGCTCACCGGCGACGACAAAGCCGGTTACCGCAAATTGCTGAAGATGAAGGCGAATCTTGAGCGGGGCATGGACAGCTGCTACCTGCTTTCACAGGAGAAGCCGTTTGAAGGTGAAAACCTGGATTCGCTTTCCGAAACCGTGTATGAACAGCGCCATCGCCTCGACCGGCTGTTTGAACCGGCCGGCTCAGCGGTCTGAGCGTAAGCTTCCTTTGAAAAACCAAAAAGCGGCGCAGCTGTTACATGCTTGCGCCGCTTTTTTTATTTAACAGGGCTCAATAAGCTCACATTTCTAATATGTGAAGTGGCGTTGGGAGCGGCATTTACATAGCTGTAAATTGCCACTCCCTGTTTTTAGACACCATCTGTCTGCGCAATTATCTACTGAACAGCAGGCCGGGTTTCTGAAGACTACGTACTACGCGGGCTTCACTACGAGATTCACAATCCGCATCGGGACAAAAATTTCCTTCACGATTTTGCCGCCTTCCAGATATTTGGCTACACCCGGCTCGGCTTTCGCAAGGCTCAGTACCTTTTCTTTGTCTGACGCGTCGCTCAGCGGCAGGGTGATTTCACCGCGGACCTTGCCGTTCACCTGCACGGCATAGGTTTTGACATCGCTGACGAGCTTTTCAGGATCGTACACCGGCCAGGCCTGTTCCGCTGCCGTGCCTCCAAAAGCCAGCCGCTCCCACAGTTCTTCGGTCAGGTGCGGTGCGTACGGACTCAGCAGCAGCAGGAAATCGCGCATCAGCTTGCGCGGTCGCTCCTCCCACTGCATGGCTTCGTTCACGAAAATCATCAGCGCGGAAATACCGGTGTTGAAACGGAATCCTTCAATGTCCTCGGTCACTTTTTTGATAGCTTCATGCAGGGCTTTTTCCTGCGCGCGGCTGGGTTCGGCATCGCTCAGCAGCGGATGCAGCGCACCCTCTCCTTCCTCATCAATCATCAGGCGCCAGACCCGCTTCAGGAAGCGGTACACGCCTTCGACCCCGCTCATACTCCAGGGCTTGGGCTGTTCCAGCGGTCCCATGAACATTTCGTACAAACGCAGGGCATCGGCACCGTACTGTTTTACGACCTCGTCGGGGTTGATGACGTTCCCGCGGGATTTCGACATCTTGAAGGAACGGGCTTCTACCGGCACCGGCACTTTCAGTTCGGCATCGGTGAAGTAGCCGTTCACTTCTTCCCGGCTTCCGTTCGGATGCATCACCAGCACGGTCTCACCCGCGCGTGACGGATCGAGTTCGTAGCCTTCCTCGTCATTTTTCGTGACCTGATCCTGCCGCAGCCTGATACGCGTGAGATCGCCCGAATAGGTTTTGAGATCATCCTGCGTAAGGAAGCTGCCGTCTGCCGCGCGGTACACCGTGTACTCCACTTCGCCCAGAATCATGCCCTGATTGACCAGCTTTTGGAAGGGCTCTTTTGTGGAAACAATGCCCAGATCATACAGCACCTTGTGCCAGAAACGCGCATACAACAAGTGCAGCACCGCATGTTCGGCCCCGCCAACGTAGAGATCGACCGGCATCCAGTACTGTTCTTTTTCTTTGGAGACGGGTCCTTCCGTGTAATCGGGATCGATGAATCGCAGGTAGTACCAGCACGATCCCGCCCATTGCGGCATGGTGTTGGTCTCGCGTCGGGCGGGTTTGCCGGTCTCGGGATCGGTCGTCTCGACCCAGTCCGTGATGGCGGCCAGGGGGGATTCCGGACTTCCGCTGGGTTCGTAGCGCTCCACATCGGGCAGGGTGAGTGGCAGATCGGCCTCGCTCAGCGGCTTCGGCTCGCCCTCCACATGGATGATCGGGAACGGCTCGCCCCAGTAGCGCTGCCGCGAGAACAGCCAGTCGCGCAGCTTGTAGGTCACCGCGCCCTCGCCCAGTCCCTTTTCTTCGAGCCAGCCGATGATGCGCTTCTTGGCCGCATCTACTTCCAGCCCGTTCAGGGAAACTTCGCCGTTGTCAGAGTTCACGCAGGCACTGCCTTCGGTTTTGGTGTAGGCCGCTTTGGTGACATCGCCACCGGCTACAACCTCGCGGATCTCAAGGCCGTACTTTTGGGCAAACTCCCAGTCGCGCTCGTCATGACCCGGCACGGCCATGATGGCGCCGGTTCCGTAGGTGATGAGCACGTAGTCGGCCACATACACGGGCACTGGCTCGCTGGTCGCGGGGTTGATCGCGTAGGCGCCGGTAAACACGCCCGTCTTGTTCTTGTTCAGCTCACCCCGGTCAAGATCGGATTTCCGTGAAGCCTGTTCAGCATAGGCTTCCATTTCAGCCCGCTGATCCGCGGTCGTAATTTGCGACACCAGCTCATGCTCCGGTGCCAGCACCATGTAGGTCGCCCCGAACAGGGTATCCGGACGCGTCGTAAACACCTTGATTTCCGCACCTTCGTGCCCCTGCACCTTAAAGGTGATGTTCGCCCCTACCGATTTCCCGATCCAGTTGCGCTGCATCAGCTTGATGGATTCCGACCAGTCCAGCTCTTCCAGGTCTTCCAATAAGCGCTCGGCGTATTCGGTAATTTTGAGCATCCACTGCCGCATCGGGCGACGAATAACCGGGAAGCCGCCGACCTCGCTCTTGCCGTCGATTACTTCCTCATTGGCCAGCACCGTGCCCAGCTCCGGACACCAGTTCACGGGCACATCCGCCTGATAAGCCAGTCCTTTTTTGTAGAGCTGCAGGAAAATCCACTGTGTCCAGCGGTAGTAATCCGGAGATGTCGTGTTGATTTCGCGGTCCCAGTCGTAGGCAAAGCCCAGCGATTTGAGCTGCGTTTTGAAGCGCCCGATATTCTTCTCGGTTGTCTCCCGCGGGTGCGTGCCGGTCTTGATCGCGTATTGCTCGGCAGGCAGACCGAAGGCGTCCCAGCCCATCGGGTGCAGCACGTTGAAACCCTTCATCCGCTTGTAGCGCGCCACAATATCGGTTGCCGTGTATCCCTCGGGATGACCCACGTGCAAGCCGCTGCCGCTTGGATAGGGGAACATATCCAGCACATAATATTTGGGCTTGCTGCGGTCGGAATCGTCGGTTTTAAAGGTCTTATGCTCGTCCCAGTAGCGCTGCCATTTCGGCTCAATTTGCGAAGGTTTGTACTCTTTCATAGCGAAAAATCAGACCGGCACGGCCTGTATTTAGAATTAACTTAGGTGATAATTTCAGGATGAAATCGCCCGGCCCTGCATGCATTGCCGGACCGGATTG
Source organism: Cyclonatronum proteinivorum (assembly GCF_003353065.1). Taxonomy (GTDB): domain Bacteria; phylum Bacteroidota; class Rhodothermia; order Balneolales; family Cyclonatronaceae; genus Cyclonatronum; species Cyclonatronum proteinivorum. The sequence continues at coordinate 3,954,935 of NZ_CP027806.1, forward strand.
AGAATAAACTTCGAAATATAAGGATTCACCCGCTGCACTTCCGTACATAGCTGCATTATTCACAACAAAGCGGGCTATGTGAAATAAATGGAAGTTTATATTTGGCTTAAGAAGTTAGAGAAGCCTGAAATCAGATGTATTTGAAAAGCTGTAGCTTTGTCCGCTGATTGCATGGAAGCTTAAATCTTACCCTCAAGAGATTTGGATACCCTTCCACAGAATTGAAAACCTCACCCTGGCAGCGAATAAATTACCCGCTGAGCCATGCAGGTCACTTCAGATCTGCCATTCTGTTTTTTTGAACGATGTGGTTATTTTCCGCTTTCCTATCGCGGTCACGCTCGCTTCTTCCTGCATAAGTTGGTGAAGATCGTACCGCTAACCATTTCCCTCCATCCCTGTTTTTCTGCCGCTGCATGCTTCTTTTCCTCCTGGGTTCGCTTGTCCTCCTTTTGGCCATCATGATTTTCCGCACCGTTCAGCTTTCCGCACGCGAACCGGACGTCGAACCCTCCACACCCCTGCCTGTAAACCTCGACGAAGCCACGCAGCGCCTCAGCCGCGCCATTCAGTTTAAAACTGTTTCGCAACAAGACGCGAGCATGATTGACGGGGATGAGTTTCATAAAATGCACCGCTTTCTGGCGAAGGCCTTCCCCCTCGTTCACGAAAAGCTGTCGCGCGAAACTGTGAACCACTACAGCCTCCTCTACCGCTGGGAAGGCAAAAATCCGGACCTCAAGCCCATCATGCTCACCTGCCACCTCGATGTCGTGCCCGTTGAGCCCGGCACCGAAGCCGACTGGGATCACCCCCCTTTTGCAGGTGCCATCACCGACGAGCACATCTACGGACGCGGCACCATGGACGTGCAGTCCGGCGTCATGGCCATACTCGAAGCCACCGAAGCCCTCCTGCAGCAAGGGTACGAACCCGAGCGTACCGTTTATCTCGGCTTCGGTCACGACGAAGAAATCGACGGCGAATTTGGGGCAAGTGAAATCGGCAAGCTCCTTCAGGAACGCGGCATAGAAATGGAATTTTTACTCGATGAAGGCCTTCCGGTTGTCGAAGAACTCATCGAAGGAATCAAAAGTCCGGTCGCGCTCGTCGCCGTTGCCGAAAAAGGCTACCTCAGCCTCGAGCTCAGCCTCACTGCGGAAGGCGGACACTCCTCCGTGCCACAGGGCACCACATCCATTGCGCGGCTCGGCAAAGCCCTGCACCGGCTCGAAAACACCCCCCTGCCCGCCAAATTCGACGCCCATCTCACCGCCACCTTCGAAGCCATCGGCACCGGCATGCCCTTCTACCTGCGCTTCGTGATGGCCAACCTCTGGCTCTTCAAAGGCCTGTTGCGCCGCTTCCTCGCCACCATCCCCGCCACCAACGCCGCCATCCGCACCACCACCGCCACCACCATATTCGAATCGGGCGTCAAAGAAAACCTCATCCCCACCCTCGCCCGGGCCGTCGTCAACTTCCGCATCCACCCCAACGACTCCGTCGAAAGCGTCATCGCCCACGTCAAAAAAGCCATCGGAGACGACGCCATCAAAGTCGAAAAACTCTTCGGACACATCGAACCTTCCCCGGTTTCCTCCATCACCAACACGCCCTACCGGCAGCTCTCCCGCGCCATCCGCGAAATCTTCCCCGAAGTTGCCGTCGCCCCATCCCTCATGGTCGGCGCCACCGACGCCCGCCACTACACCGGCATAAGCCGCAACATCTACCGCTTCTTCCCCCTCCGCGCCGAACAAAGCGACCTCGACCGCGTGCACGGCACCAACGAACGCCTCTCCATCCAAAACTACGGCGAAATGATCCAATTCTACGCCCGCGTCATCCGCAACACCACCGGATAAAAACCCGCTTCAGCCAGCCGCCACTTTATCTGTCCCCTACCCCAAGCCTCCCCGGCTAATCCGCTCTTCTTTTTTTTGGGTAAAACTCCGTGAACATCAAGGTCTCCTGAAGCATGTCCTATACCCCAAACCTACGGCAAATGCGTTGCTTTTTTTGGGCGGGGGAATCAGGTTTCGCTTTGAACCTTACCCGAGAATCCCTGCACTCAGATATCCTGTGAATACAGAGACACCAATTACCTGAAAGAGTACAGCTGGGCGACATTTTCGCTAAGAGCGCACGATTCTTTTCACGAGCTGATAAACCCGGCTGCCGTTTTGTTGCGGCCACCTGTCAGACGCGGTATCACGCCGCTCAGCCCGATCAACGGCAGTCTGAAAGCGATCGATATAAATCGACTCAAACCCCTCGCTCGTATCAATCCGATCAAGAGCTGCAGACAATACTGGTTTCACATCTCCGCATGATTGCAGATGCGCTTGCGGATCTTCAAGATGTAACAAAAGCCAATACTCAAAACAGGGGTTGCTCAAAGCCAGCCGGACATTCGCATCATTACATCTTCGCGCCACTTCCGGTAAATGGGATCCATACCTGTCTCTGTCAATTACCAGCCAAGCCTCATCACCCTCCTGAAGAATTTCCTCTTTCAGCTTGTTTTTCAGATGATCTAACACATGCAGGGGCGCCGATTTATGTTCATCACAAGGATAAACCCGCACCTGAACATTTTTATTAAAGCCATGAAACATATCCAGATATTTGGCCTCCTTACTTGATGTTCTACTGCCACCTTCAATACCAACAAACAAGATATTCGTACTCCGGCGGGTCTGGACAATTCTGTCAAGCGACCGCTTTCTTCTATACTTCGACATACCGGTCTGACCCGTTGGTGAGATCGTATTTAATTTTCGGAATACCACCGAAACGCCCCTGCAGGTAATTCCTGGAAAGCTTTACATCATTGCGAATATCAAAATCAAGCAAGGAAACAAGTTGGGAAGCACCCCACTTATTTTTTTCCATGAGCCAGAGTTCATCCCTGCGCAGAAGGTCCTGATCAAACAAATGCGTGTCGTGCGTAGTAAAAATTAACTGCGTATTGCTGTTGGTACTGCCCGTTTCATTGAACAACTCAACCAGCGCCCTACTCAGCATCGGGTGCAACCTGCGATCAAGCTCATCAATAAAGACAACCTTATCCTGGTCAATTGCGTCAGCAAACAACGGGCTCAGATGTACCAGCCGCTGTGTGCCATCCGACTCCTCTTCAATTGGCAGACTCACCTCATTGCCATCCCTGTCTTTATGAATAGCCTGAAGATGATATTCCAGGATGGCGCCATCCTTCTTTTCATATATACGCTGCATTTGCTCCATCGACAGGATGATACCCTGACCGTCCTTTAATTTAGAAAGGCTAAGCTGAACATCCTTCTTGATGTTAGGCGGAAAAAAAGATAAATCTCTCTTAATA